>NZ_JAHMSC010000012.1:0-176782 GCF_018986375.1 Pseudomonas sp. CVAP#3 | reverse complement strand
CCGGAAAGGAATCGGGAGCACAGCATCGGGGATCAGATGGTGACTTTGAATGTGGGGTTTATGGAGCGCTTACTGTGTATTGCACGTTATGAGGCGTTCGGTACTGCGGGCAATGCTTCGAAGATCAAGCCAATCTCGTTGGAAGCGATGTTCCAGCGTTATTTGAAGGGTGAGTTGAACGCCAAGGTTAATTAAGGCCTGAGCGTTTAATTGCACTAACAAAAAACCCGCCGAGAGGCGGGTTTTTTGTTGACGCTAAAAAGTGGAGATTATCTCTCGGAGTTATTGATGAGCGACTTATGCTTTTTGTGATAGATGTATTGCTTGGTTAATCTGAATGTGTATTAAGGACTGTTATTTCTGACAGTTGGTCTGGTGTCAGGAGAGGGCTACCATTCGCATCGTAACGCAAAAGTGTGGGTGTCCAGATATTTGAATTTACTCCCTCTTATATCTTTGAGCGAAAGGATAGCGGCTATGTCTATGGCAGATAATACATGTGGGGATGGCGACGGTTCGGTACAGGAAGCATTATCTGGTTCCGACAATAGCGCGGGTTCGGTGAGCACTGTAATTTCGTATACAAAAGATTGGGGGCGGAATGGTCCTTTGAAAGTGACATACTCTGTGACGCTGAAGACAGCGGCAGTGGGGGCGACAGTACTTATGACCGGCGGAATGCAGACTCAAAATTTGGGGCCAATTCCGTCTGGAGGCCCGGGAACCACCTTCAAAGGGAGTATTGATTTTCTTGAAAAGCATTACGCCAAGCTGACGTTTGAAGTGGCTCTTTCCGATAACACCCGTAAGCAATTTGATGTCGTAGCCGTAAGCTTTACACCGTGAAACTGTCAGGGCGGGGTTGTTTGTTTAAGGTGAGGGGGCGGATTTATTAATTTTCCCCGCCTTTGATTATATAAGCTGAATCTTCATCCGTTCCAGGTGGCTCAATCCAGAGGGGCTGTGAAACCCCGTCGCTGGGCGATGTTTCAGCGTTACTTGATAGGTGAATTGAGCGCCAAGGTTAACTAAGTCTGAGCGTTTAATGGCACTAACGAACAACCCGCCGAGAGGCGGGTTTTTTGTTGGGTGAGGGTGACGGGGCAACTAAGGTTTCCCGTTGTTCACGCTTACTGAATAAGTTTCCAGTTCTTGTAAAAGAACCGGCGCAAGGCGAAGGCTACGCCCGCAAACGAAGCGACGATACCGTTCAGGATAAAAGAGGCCCAGGACGGGCGCAGTATGTCGAGGAACAGGCAGTAGCGCTTGGCGTCATTCTTGTTGAAGGAGGCGTGCAGCAGGGTGTCATCAAAGATGAACAGCGGATCGTCGTGCCAGTAGTGTTTTTGCTTCCTGACCTGAATGTACACACCGTCATGATGGGCGGCCGGCATGATGTTGTAGAGCACGCGGTACATCATGCGCAATGGCCCGAAGTGAAAGGACGTCGACTGATTTTCATTGAAAACCGATACGCCGATGGTCTTTATATAAGGCAGTTTTTTCTGAAGTGCGGGGATGTCGAGTTCGGTATCGATCTTGCGGCCATACCATTGGAAGAACAACATGCCACGCTTTTTCTGGGCCATGCGCGCATCGAGGAATGCAATGATCTCTTCCTTGTGAGCCATCGCGGTTTCAATCACGTAGTTGATGTCTTGCTGATGGCTTTCGGGAAGATCGCGCAACTTGTAAACGTAACGGCTTGGCTTGCTCAGTAGATCGAAAAAAGTATTCAGAGGCGCAAGCAACCAAGTATTACGGCCGCCACCTATAAAATACTTTTTGATGATGTCTTTGTCGAAGATGCCATTGCGCAGGAAGTCATAGATGCCGCAAATACAAAGCACAGCAAGAAACCAAAGGGTTGCCACCGGGAAACAATAAATAATGGCGGCAATACCAAGAATGGTGACTGCCGAGACTGCTTTCTTGCGGATGACTCGAGTGTTCATGGAACGCAGTTCCCCTGAGGCAGTGCGGGTGTTTGGATTTGGAAAATACCTATAGGCGCAGCATTATATTCGCCAACATAAGAAATTTTCCCGTAATGAAGTTTAATAAATATTTCTTATTTGTAAAGGATTCTCAGGTGTTAGGGGGGGATTTTTTCCTTCGGTACCAGTAAAAAACGCAACGAGGAGCGTTTTTATGATCAATAAAGGTGATTGCATCCACCAGGTAGCTGCCAGCAAATGCGCTCACGGTCCACTGGAAGGTGCAATGCACTTACGCGTTACGCCATGCTCACGAATAGACCTTCGAGCGAAGGGCGTTTCGGATGCAGGTACATTCAGAAATGCTGGTCACAGGCCGTAAATCCATCGTTGAGCATCCCTTCGGCAACCTCAAGCAATGGCATTGATGTCGTTTTCGGCGTAGTCGGGCAGGCTGCCATCGGGTTCAGATACTTGAGAACGGCGTTGAGGCGTTCGCTGATGCAGGCGAAGAGTTTGCGTAGCGATGAGTAGCTGTCGATGGGTGGCCCATTGGGTGGCGGAGGGAAGCGGTGGGGCGGATTTTGAGTGGTCGTGGCATAGCTATTTCAAGAAAAATAATTACCACTTTCGCTGGTTTTTAAAGTTTCTGTTCTTTCTATCGCTAAATCGTCTAAAAAACTGTCAGTTCTTACAGGTGTTTAGCTGGAGGTGTAGAACTATCCTATGTTTGTGATGGAAAAATGGATATGGGCTTTACAAATAAATCCGGCTCCTTTCCTCTTTGTTCCATCCTTTTTACTAATGTAAAGGAGTACATAACATTGAGCAAAAAACAGAGTGGTAACACCGTAATCCCGGGCGATACCGTTAAACCGGGTGGTGCACGAGGGCCTGCGCCGGAGAATATTCAAGCAGACAGTCCCGGCGATACCGTTAAACCGGGTGGTGCACGAGGGCGTGCACCGGTGAATATTCAAGCAGACAGTCCCGGCGATACGGTTAAACCGGGTGGTGCACGAGGGCCTGCGTCAGTGAATATTCAAGTAGAAAAGTGATGCGAAGATATTCTTCTGAATAAAATGGTAGTCCCGAACCCATTGGCTACGTTCGTTAAGTGGGCAATGTGGCTATAAATAAAAACCCGCAGTAATGCGGGTTTTTATTACTTAATTTCTGCTATTTCTGCGTATCAAACCCTCGCTGCTCAATCACCCCAAACACATCCGTTATGTCCTGAACCATCAAGCGCGCCACGTTGGTGACGGTGTTGATGTCGCGCTCGGCGTAGTCGGGCAGGCTGGTGCAGGCCATGAGGGTCAGGTAGCTGAGGACGGCGTGCAGGCGTTCGCTGACACAGGCGTGGAGTTCGCGGAGCGGGGCGTGGCTGTCGATGAGCAGGACGGGGTAGTCGGTGGCGATTTGGGTGAAGGGGGTGAAGCGGCGGGGCGGGGTTTGAGTAGTCATGGCGGAATCCTTTCAAGAAAAAGAATGGCCACCGTTCGCTGCGAAACAAATTGGGTGGCAGCTGTGCGCGGGTTCGCAGACCAGGAAAAGAATTAAAACCCCGGCAGACCCGAAAGCCTCCCACACACAGCCGCCATGAAACGAAACGCAGGAGAGTTTACCTGTGCTGTCTTTTGACGGTGCTGGATAATTCTTTTGCAAGGGCTGCGAAACCCTGCCGCTGACCGAAGCCAGCTGACGGGATGGACTGTAAGCGGCGATTTTGGCGGGTGCAACCGGGCTGTAGGACCGTTGCGCGGTCATTGTGGCGAGGGAGCTTGCTCCCGCTCGGCGGCGCAGCCGTCGTAAACCGGGCGGTGTGGTGTGTCTGAGGAAATGAGGTGGCAGGGTTGGGGCTGCTTCGCAACCCAGCGGGAGCAAGCTCCCTCGCCACAGTGGGAGCAATCCTACGGGATTTGCGGACGGCCAGATCGTTCCCGTGCCCGTAGCGGCTGTCGACCTCAAGGGTTGAGGTCAAGTCGTCAGCTCTTGTTGTGATCAATATCCAGCTTGCTGAACGTCACTTTCCCGCCCTCGCTGGTGTACCCGGTGTTGTCCTGCACATACACCCCGGCCTTGAAGTACAGCGGCTTGTCGCGCCAGGTGGCGCTGATCTGGGTGTCCCATGAGTAGCCCGCGGCGCTGATACCCAGGGCGCCGCCGGGGCTGAGGTGGATCAGGTAGGAGAAGCTCTGGTCCAGTTTCACGCCGGTGGCGATGGTGATCACCCGACCAACATCGTCGTCCGGGTGCATGCGCACCTTGGCCACGATGTTGCCAGTCGAGGTGCTGGTCTTGTACTGGTACTCGACTTTCACCAAGGGTTTTTGGCTGTTGTAGGCGTGGATCTGGCCGATGACGATCTTGCCCGAGCTCGGTACCTGGTTCACCGCGAGGGTCGCTTGCAGCACGTTATCGGCCTCGGGGTAGAGCCAATTGCGCAAGGTGCCGTTGCTGTAGGTTTCGCGAAGCTCGGTGCGCGGGTAAATCGCGTTTTCCGTGCGCGAGCCGGTCACCGGTGCCCAAAAGAACAACGTGCCGGTGTCGGAGTGGAAGTATTGATCCTTGAAACCGTCCACCAGTTTGGCGGTATCAACGGTGTACGGTGGGCTGCCTACAGGAACACTGAGGTTCCAGGTTGCGAGATCGATCATGGTCAAAGCATCCGCGAATTCTAGCTGAACGCGCGTACCAGAAGCTCTAGCCCGCGCGTTAGAGGGCAATCTTTATAAGCGTAGAACGGGTGCTTGTTAATGCCCGTTTGGCAGATAACTGGCGTCAACGTTCTGTCGAGTTACCGCTTTTCCCGGTCTTGCTGGCTTTGGCACTGACCGTTAGTCGGAGTCTGAGGCTTTGCCATCGGTGATGGCGTGATGACACCTACTGCTTTGGCAGATCCCGGTCTAGAGTGGAGTCGAAGTATGTGTCCGGTTTTTTTCGACGGTACCGGCCTGACGTCACCAAAAGAGAAGCAGCATGGAATGCGCGCAACCCAAGCCAGTTGAAGGCAGCTCAGTTCTTCTAATCGTGGATGATTACCCTGAAAACCTGATCAGCATGCGTGCGTTGTTACAGCGCCAGGACTGGCAGGTGATGACCGCGGCTTCCGGCTTTGAAGCCTTGAGCCTGTTGCTCGAACATGAAATCGACCTGGTGCTGCTCGATGTGCAGATGCCAGGGATGGACGGTTTTGAAGTGGCGCGTTTGATGCGCGGTAGCCAGCGTACCCGTTTGACCCCGATCATTTTCCTGACCGCCAACGAACAGTCCCAGGATGCTGTGATCAAGGGCTATGCCAGTGGCGCAGTGGATTACCTGTTCAAACCGTTTGACCCGCAAATCCTCAAACCGAAAGTCCAGGCCCTGCTTGAATACCAGCGCAATCGCCGGGCCTTGCAGCGCTTGAGCCTGGATCTGGAAGCCGCACGCGCCTTCAATGCCTCGGTGCTGGATAACGCTGCCGAAGGGATTCTGGTGGTGGGTGATGACGGCCTGATCCGCTTCGCCAACCCGGCCATGTCCCGCCTGCTCAATGCGACGGTCACCGAATTGCAGGGCGCGGAGTTCGTGGATTTCCTGCAAAAACCGCACGTGCCGGTGTGGGCTGATTCTGACATTTATGCCAGTTATCAACGGGGTGAGACCTGGCGCGTGCACGATGCAATCCTGCGCACCGCGCCGGGTCAGCAAGTGCCGGTGGCGCTGTCCTGCGCGCCATTGCCGTCCGAACAGCGGGCCATGGTGGTGACCGTGCTCGACATGTCGGTGGTGCGCCATCTGCATCAACAGCTGGAGTTCCAGGCCGTCACAGACCCGCTGACCGGGCTGCTCAATCGCCGTGGTTTTTACCAGACGGCGGAAAACCTGCTATTGCGCGGTGAGCGTTCCGATAGCGCGTGGGTCTTGTTGTACCTGGACCTGGATGGCTTCAAACGGGTCAACGATTCCTTGGGGCACGATGCTGGTGACCGGGTGCTGCGTTGGGTGTCCGAGCAGTTGAAAGCCTGTCTTCGGCCATTCGATATTCTGGCGCGCATGGGCGGTGATGAGTTCACGGCGTTGCTCGATCTGGAGTTTCCCGAGCAAGCGGCGAAGATTGCCGAGAAACTCATCGAGCGAATCTCGATCTGTCAGCAGATTGAAGGGCTGGATGTGGTGCTCGGCGCGAGCATCGGCATTGCGACCTATCCCGATTGCGGCTCCAACCTTGACGGCTTGCTGCGCGCCTCAGACATCGCGATGTACGAGGCCAAGCGTGCCGGGCGTCAGCAATATCGTTTCTACGACCATGAAATGAACGGTCGCGCGCGCTCGCGGCTGATGCTTGAAGAAAGCGTGCGCACAGCCATCGAAAATCAGGATTTCAACCTGGTGTATCAACCCCAGGTGGCGATTGCCGACGGTCGCGTACGGGGGTTTGAAGCGTTGCTGCGCTGGCAGCATCCGAGTGTCGGCGATGTTCCGCCGGGGTTGTTTTTGCCACTGCTGGAAGAGGCGCGGCTGATCAGTCGTCTCGGCAGCTGGATTTACCATCGCGGTGCCAAGCAGCGTAAGGCCTGGGAAACCCTGTTTGCCAAGGATCTGGTACTTGCTGTGAGTTTGAGCAGCACCCAGTTCGGCATGCCGAACCTGGTTACCGAATTGCGTCAGGTGCTGGAGCGTCATGAGCTGCAGCCGTGTCAGCTGGAAGTTGAAATCACCGAAGATGCGTTGATACAAAATGTTGATGAGTCACGTAAACAGCTGCGTCTGTTGCGCCACCTCGGGGTGCGCGTGGCACTGGATGACTTTGGTTCGGGGCCGTGCTCGTTGGCGCATTTACGCGATCTGCAGTTGGACACGCTCAAGCTCGACCGGCACCTGATTGCCCGGATACCTGATTCGCCTCGGGATGCAGCGCTGGTGCGCAGTGTCATAGAGTTGTGCAGGGAATTCGGAATGTTGGTGATCGCCGAAGGCGTGGAGACCGTTGCACAGTATCGATGGCTTGAGGCCAACGGTTGCCAGTATGTGCAGGGGTTCCTGGTGGCCAGGCCGCTGATGGCCGAGGATGCCGGTGGCTTTGCGCAGCCGTTTGACTGGAGCGCGCTGACCGCCTGAATTCGCTACACTGGCGGTCTTTCGTCACTCTGTTGTTGGCCCATGACCGCGCTGAAGTACCTCCAGGCTTATCCCGCTGCCTTGCAAGATCAAGTGCGCCAGTTGATCGATCAGGATCGGCTGGGCGACTACCTGAGCCAGCGTTACCCGGACAAGCACGCGGTGCAGAGTGACAAGGCGCTGTACAGCTACGCGCTGGAGTTGAAGCAGGAATACCTGCGCAATGCGCCGGCCATCGACAAAGTGCTGTTCGACAACCGTCTCGACCTGACCCACCGTGCCCTCGGCCTGCACACGGCGATCTCGCGGGTGCAGGGTGGCAAGCTCAAGGCCAAGAAAGAAATTCGCATCGCCTCGTTGTTCAAGGACGCCGCGCCGCAGTTTCTGAAAATGATCGTGGTGCATGAACTCGCGCACTTCAAGGAGTCCGATCACAACAAGGCTTTCTACAAGTTGTGCGAGCATATGCTGCCGGGCTATCACCAGTTGGAGTTCGACTTGCGGGTGTACCTGACGTGGCGGGATATGCAGTAAATATCGGAATCGGGAGTGTGGGAATGGATGTCAGCAAAACCAAGAGCAGCTTCTACCGCCGCCTGTACGTGGCGCACCTGATCGACAGCGGTCTGGCCAGCAATGTCCCGGCACTCACCGAGGTCACCGGTATGCCGCGGCGTACAGCCCAGGACACCATTGCCGCCTTGGCCGATCTGGATATCGTGTGCGAGTTCGAGCAGGAAGAGGGCGCGCGCAATCATGCCGGGCGTTATCGGATTCTGAGCTGGGGGGCGATTGATCCGCGCTGGATCGAACAGCATGTGCAGCAGATCAAAGCGGTGCTGGAATACCCCTGAAAGCTGATCGTTCCCACGCTCTGCGTGGGAATGCCGCCATGGACGCTCTGCGTCCGCTTCGAGATGTGACGTAGAGCGTCACGTGATGCATTCTCACGCAGAGCATGGGAACGATCACTAGGGACGACGCATCCCGATATGCGGAATGTCATCCTCCAGGTATTCCTCGCCCACCACGACAAACCCGTACCTCCCGTAATACCCCTGCAAATGTGCCTGGGCCGACAGATAGATCGGCACTTCAGGCCAGTATTTCTCAGCCTGCTTGAGCCCCTGCGCCATCAACTCATGACCCAGGCCCTGGCCCCGCGCCTGAGGGGCAATCACCACACGGCCGATGACCACGTCGCCGCCCTGTGAAATCGAGTCGAGCAAACGCAGGTAGGCCACCAGCTGATCGCCGTCCCAGGCCATCAAGTGGCAGGTGTCACCGTCCAGGTCCAGTCCATCGACTTCCTGATAGGCGCATTTCTGCTCAACGACGAACACTTGCGTGCGCAACTGCAGAATGGCGTACAACTGCTCTTTGCCCAGATCGCTGTGGTGTTTGCAGACCCAATCGATTGTCATCTTCACATTCCTTGAACAACGTCGCTCCGATACTAAGCGTCCCGCAGCGGGATGTCTTGTGGCATAAAAAACTGTGACAAAGGCCAAAATGCCATCATTCATTTCTCGCGACGTTGTCTTCTTTGTGTAATCTGATTTTTAGCGGTTTGTTGTGGCTTCAATGAACTACTGTTAGGGCCTGGGTTGTGGCCGCTATTGGGCACACAGGCCTTCGAGTTTTGGCTAAAAACACGCTGGGCTGCCCGCCCGCTAAGGATTTTTTAGCATGCCGCGATTGCATCGAGCTGTTGCTTTGATTGGATTGCTGTTGCTGAGCCAGGCCGCCACAGCAGAAAAACTGCGACTGGTGGCCGATGCCTGGCCCCCCTTTACCGATGCCACGCTGGTCAATGGCGGGGTGGCAACCGACATTGTCAGTACTGCGCTGGCGCGGGCGGGTTATGCCAGTGATTTCGAGCAGGTGCCTTGGGCCAGGGCTTTGCTGGGTGTGGGCGAAGGGCGTTACGACGTGCTGGTCAATGCCTGGTTCAACGAGGAGCGCACCCACATCGGGCAGTTTTCCAGTGAGTACATGCTCAACCGGATACGTTTCCTCAAGCGTAAAGACACGCCAATCGAATACAACAACTTGCAGCAGCTGCACACCTATCCGGTTGCCGTGGTGCGTGGTTATGCCTATTCGCCCGCGTTTGACGGTGACGCCGCCTTGCAGAAAGTGCAGGTGCACAACTTCCCCATGGCGGTGCGCATGCTCGCCGCTGACCGGGTGAAGCTGACCCTGGAAGACGAATACGTTGCCCGCTATTACCTGGCGCGCGAATCCTCCAAGGTGCGCAATGCCGTGGAGTTCCTGCCCAATCCTCTGAGTGAAAACAGCCTGCATATTCTGGTCAGTCTGAAGAACCCCGACCATGAACAGATTGTTGCCGGTTTCGACCGCGAGATTGCAGCGATGAAGGCTGATGGCAGCTATGAGCAATTGCTCAGGCAGCATGGGATGTGATGTCTGCTGTTGTGGCGAGGGAACTTGCTCGCGCTGGGTTGCGAAGCGACCCAAGACAAGCTGCTCGATGTGTCAGGTAGAAAACCATTTACCGGTTTTACGGCTGCTGCGCACCCGAGCGCGAGCAAGCTCGCTCGCCACAGGGGCGCGCTCACTCCTCGCTCGTATCCTTGATCAAATGTGCTGCCAGCGTGCGCAGCGGTCCCAGTTGCCGACAGATCAACCCCAGTTGGGTTTGCACCAGACGCTGACCTTCGTCGATCTCGTCAGGCATTTGTTCAAGCCCGGCGGCCAGGGCTTCTTCTTCGTCGCTCTGAATCGCAATCGGCGATTTGCTCGCCAGCCCTTGGGCGATTTCGTCGATGCTGGTCGCCAGACTGACGCCGGCACCGTTGATCAACTGTTCCCGAATATCCGCGGGTAGCTGGATTTCGCGGTGCGCACCAAGGCCCGAGAGGTAGCTGAGCAAGGTGTGGGAAAGCACCAGGAAGCGGAAACCGACATCGGCTTCCTTGCGGAAATGCCCCGGCTCCATGAGCATGTTGGCCAAGGTGGTCGACAGCGCCGCATCGGCGTTGTGGGCATTGCGTCGAGCCAGCCGATAGGCCAGGTCATCACGTTTGCCGACAGCGTATTGCTGCATGATCTGGCGCAGGTAAATGCTGTTGCAGGTGAGGGTGTTGGCCAGCACTTTGTTCAGCCTGCGGCCCTGCCAGTCCGGCAGGAACAGCAGCACCGCGAGCCCCGCGATCAGGCCGCCGAGCAAGGTGTCGAGCAGCCTTGGCAGGAACAGCCCATAGCCGTCTCCAACCTGGTTGAAGCAGAACAGCACCATCAAGGTGATTGCCGCAGTCGCCAGCGTGTAGCGGGTGGTGCGGTTGATAAAGAACACCACCCCGGCGGCAATCGCGAAACACGATTGCACCAGCGGGTTGGGGAACAGATCGAACAACGCCCAGGCCAGGGTCAGGCCGATCGCCGTGCCAAGGATCCGCTGGCCGAGTTTGCGCCGCGTGGCGCCGTAGTTCGGTTGGCAGACAAACAGTGTGGTGAGGATGATCCAGTAGCCTTGCGACGGGTGGATCAAGTGCACCATGCCGTAGCCGATAGTCAGGGCCAGAGGCAAGCGCAGGGCGTGGCGAAACAGCAACGAGGTCGGCGTCAGCTGCGTGCGCAGGCGCGTCCAGACGTCCTTGAGGTTGCGCGGTGAGCGGTCGAGCAGGCTGCTGTCGGTGGCGTCGGCCAGGCTGTCGGGATTGCTTGCGTCGCTGAGCAAGCGGTCAAGCGTGCTGAGGTTGGCTGCCAGTGCACGCAATGAGCGCAGCAAGCCGCGCCAGGCTGGGTTGCTCTGGATGCGCAAGTGTTCGAGGGAGGCGTGCAGGTCGCTCAGGGCTTCGGCAAAGCTGTCGTCATAGACGAATGGCTGGCGCATCTGGATCGACTCGGCCAATGCCCGGCAGGCTTTGCCTTGCTGGCGCAGCAGGCGTTGGCAGCGAAACAGTACGTCGCTATGGAAAAAGGCCTCGGCCAGGGCGTTGTACGGATAGTGTGAAGAACTGGCGCGTTCGTGGATGTCCTGGGCGAGGAAATACAGCTTCAGGTAACGACTGACTTTCGACCCCGGCCGGCCGTTGCCGACCCGGTGCAGGATTATTTCCTTGGCGGCATTGAGCGCCGCGACCACTCGGCCATTCTGCTGCGCCAGTTCCAGCCGGCGGGCTTCGACGTCCATTTGGCGGATCGGCTCGAACAGCGATGATTTGAGCTTCAGGTAAAACCCCAGCTCGCGAAACAACCGCGCCAGGCTCTGTTGCACCGGCTGGTTGGAAAACAGCGCCTGCCACAGCACCGAGAGCAAGCCATACCAGGCGGCACCGGCTACCAGCAACACCGGTTCATGCCAGAAATCGGTGACCGCGCCGCCGCGTTGGTCGACACCGATCATGGTGTACACCGACAGAATCAACGTCGCCGAGGCAATCGCGCCATAACGTTCGCCCAAGGCGCCGAGCATGGTCAGGCCGAAACTGGCGAGTGCCAGGGCGAACACGAAGATGTAGGGGTAGGGGAAAAGCAGTTCGACCGAGAACGCGGCAACGCTGAAGCACACCAGCGTCACGGCTAATGCATTGAGCCGGCCCTGCCAGCTGTCGTCGGTTTCGGCCAGGGCGCTGGCGATAATCCCCAGGAACAGCGGGATCAGCAGGCCCATTTCATTTTGATACCAACACAGCGCCATGGTGCCGGTCAGGGCGATGAACACCCGCACGCTGTAGCTGAATTTATCCAGCGCCCAAAGGCGACGCAGAGTCTGACGAAACGAGGTTGATGGCATGAAGTGCGGAGGCCTTCCGGGGCAATGCAGCTAAATTGAGCCAGTAATGACGACGACGCAATGGCGCCGATCACATCTGACAGCAAAAACTGTTCCTTCCTTGTACAAGTGCAAGAGCTGCAATTAATCCTGTGGCGAGGGGGCTTGCCCCCGTCCGGCTGCGTAGCAGTCGTAAACACTGCAAATGCGGTACGCCAGACAGAATGCGGCAACAGGTTTTAGGGCCGCTTCGCAGCCCAACGGGGGCAAGCCCCCTCGCCACAAAAGCCCGATCACGTATTCGAGAGTGTTAGACGTACTGCGCCGCCGCGTAACCCGAGGCCCAGGCCCATTGGAAGTTGAAGCCGCCCAGGTGTCCGGTGACGTCCAGCACTTCGCCGATGAAGTACAGGCCAGGGCTTTTCAGCGATTCCATGGTTTTTGACGAGACTTCGTGGGTGTCGACGCCACCGAGCGTGACTTCGGCCGTGCGATAGCCTTCGGTACCGGCCGGGACCAGTGTCCAGCTCGCCAGTTTGGCAGCGATATCGGCAAGCTCCGCGTGGGTGTACTGCTTCATCGGCTTGGAGACGAACCAGTTGTCGGCCAGCAGGTTGGCCATCTTCTTGGTGAAGATTTCGCCGAGCAGGGTTTTCAGTTCGCTGTTCGGGCGCTCGGCTTGCTGCTGTTGCAGCCAGCTCGGCACGTCGTGGTCGGGCATCAGATTGATTTCGACGGCGTCGCCGGATTGCCAGAACGAGGAAATCTGCAAGATCGCCGGGCCGCTGAGGCCGCGGTGAGTGAACAGGATGTTCTCGCGAAAACTCTGATCGTTGCAGCTCACCAGACAATCCACCGACGTACCGGAAAGCTCGGTGCACAGCTCTTTGAGTTGGTCGGTGATGGTGAACGGCACCAGGCCGGCGCGAGTTGGCAGCAACTGGTGGCCGAACTGCTTGGCTACTTGATAGCCGAAACCGGTAGCGCCCAGGGTCGGAATCGACAGGCCGCCGGTGGCGATCACCAGCGATTCGCAGGTCAACTGGCCCAACGTGGTTTCCAGCAGGTAGCCGCTGTCGAGTTTTTCGATCTGCTGGATCGAGGTGTCGAGGTGCAGGCTGACGCCGACCTGATCGCACTCGTCGAGGAGCATGCCGAGGATGTCGCTGGATTTGTTATCGCAGAACAGCTGGCCGAGTTTTTTCTCGTGGTACGGCACGCCGTGCTTGGCCACCATCCCGATGAAATCCCACTGGGTATAGCGCGCCAGTGCGGATTTGCAGAAGTGAGCGTTTTGCGAGAGGAAATTGCTCGGCTCGGTGTACATGTTGGTGAAATTGCAGCGGCCACCACCGGACATGAGGATTTTCTTGCCGGCCTTGTTTGCGTGGTCGAGCAACATCACCTTGCGCCCGCGCCCGGCGGCGGTCAGTGCACACATCAACCCAGCGGCGCCAGCGCCAATGATCACGACTTCGGTAGAGCGCAAAACGGTGTCCTCAAGTTTCGTTAGCTAGGCTGGCAAATGCTTTTGTGGCGAGGGAGCTTGCTCCCGCTCGAGTGCGTAGCAGTCGTAATTCAGCAAGTGCGGTCCGTCTGGTGAATCGCGTTTGCTGGTTTCGGGGCCGCTGCGCGACCCAGCGGGAGCAAGCTCCCTCGCCACAGAGGTGGGCAGCGCTTGTTACAAAATCCGTACGCGCAGCGAGCGGCCTTTGATCTTGCCGTCGCTCAAGCGCTGCACGGCTTGCTTGGCGATGCTGCGCTCCACGGCGACATAGGCCTGGTAGTCGAAGATCGCGATTTTGCCGACCTGGGCGCCAGGAACACCGGCATCGCCGGTCAGTGCGCCAAGGATGTCGCCCGGGCGAACCTTGTCTTTACGGCCAGCGCCGATGCACAAGGTGCTCATGGCCGGCAGCAGCGGGGCGCCGCCCTGGGAGGTCAGGTTGTCCAGTTGATCCCAGCTCAAAGGCGACTTCTGCAGTTGCTCGATGGCTTGGGCGCGATGGGCTTCGGACGGCGCGACCAGGCTGATGGCGATGCCTTTTTCACCGGCACGACCGGTACGGCCAACGCGGTGGATGTGGATTTCCGAGTCGCGGGCCAGTTCGACGTTGACCACCATGTCCAGCGCATCGATGTCCAGACCACGGGCGGCGACGTCGGTGGCGACCAATACCGAGGTGCTGCGGTTGGCGAACATTGCCAGCACCTGGTCGCGATCACGCTGTTCCAGATCACCGTGCAGGCCAACGGCTGAGATGCCTTTGGCAGTTAGGTGGTCGACGGTTTCCTGCACTTGCTGCTTGGTGAAGCAAAAAGCGACTGTCGATTGCGGGCGGTAATGGGCGAGGACCTTGACCACCGCGTCCATGCGCTCTTCCGGCGAAATCTCGAAGAAACGCTGTTCGATCTGGGTGTCGTCGTGGAACGCCTCGGCCTTCACTTGCTGCGGATTGCGCATGAACTTCGACGCCAGCTGCTTGATGCCCACCGGATATGTGGCGGAGAACAGCAGGGTCTGGCGACGCTCAGGGCACTGGGCGATGATTTCTTCGATGGAATCGTAGAAACCCATGTCGAGCATGCGATCGGCTTCGTCGAGGATCAGCGTGTTCAGGCCATGAAGCACCAGCGAACCCTTGCGCAGGTGCTGCTGGATGCGCCCCGGAGTGCCGACGATGATGTGCGCGCCGTGCTCCAGCGAGCCAATCTGCGGACCGAACGACACGCCGCCACACAGGGTCAGGACCTTGATGTTGTCTTCGGCGCGGGCCAGTCGACGGATTTCCTTGGCAACCTGGTCAGCCAGCTCGCGAGTCGGGCAGATCACCAGTGCCTGGCAGCCGAAGAAACGCGGATTGATCGGGTTCAGCAGGCCGATACCGAAGGCGGCGGTTTTACCGCTGCCGGTCTTGGCCTGGGCGATCAGGTCCATCCCCTTGAGGATCACCGGCAAGCTTTGCGCCTGGATCGGCGTCATCTGGGCATAACCGAGGGAGTCGAGGTTAGCCAGCATGGCGGCGGACAGCGGCAAAGTATTAAAAGCGGTGGCGATGGTGGTCACGGGACTGGCCTGCAAAACAAAATGTCGCGCAGTGTACCAGCCCAGCGGCCATTCGCCCGCAGTTTCCAGACGAGAAGTCGCCGAGCGACGACGAGGCAAGGCGCAACGAGCGTAGCGAGTAACAGCCAAAGGCTGGCCCGAAGGGCAAGCGAAGCGCGTAAAACAGGTGAGAAAGCGGAGTTGACTTTAGTCAATGAGCATTTCGAGCCTGTTTTCAACGCTGCATGGGCGAGCGTAGGCACTTATCGTCTGGAAACTAAGGCTCTATGTGCGGTTCCGGACTTTTGACGCGCCGTCCGTCTTCTCTCGACAGTTGCGAGAAGATCGTTGCGGCCAGCATTGCCATGATCCCGACGGTGACGAAGGTTAGTTGGAACGCGCCCAGCACCGTGTCCACGCCATCATTGCCGACCTCTGCCGTGAAGCCACCCAGCAGGGCGCCGGCGCAGGCAACGCCGAGACTCAGCGACAACTGCGCGACCACTGACAGCAGGCTGTTGCCGCTGCTGGCGCTGGCGTCGTCGAGGTCGATCAGGGTCACGGTGTTCATCGCCGTAAACTGCAAGGAGTTGATCGCCCCGAGTATCGCCAGCTGCACCAGCAGCAACCAATACGGCGTCTGCTCGCTGACCAGGCCCATGCTCGCCAGCATGATTCCCAGCGCCAGGGTGTTACCGGTCAGCACGATGCGATAACCCAGGCGCTCGATCAGCGGTCGCGCGATCGACTTGGCAAACATTGCCGCAGCGGCCAGCGGCAACATGCTCATCCCCGCCAGGGAGGGCGAGTAGCCCAAGGCGACCTGTAGCAGCAACGGCACCAGGAACGGCAGGGCGCCGCTGCCCAGTCGGGCGAACAGGTTGCCGAGAATGCCCACGGCAAAAGTCCGGGTCTTGAACAGCGCTGGTGCGAACAACGGATTGTCGATATGCCCGGCCCGCAGCCAATAAGCCGCCAGGCACGCCATACCGCCAAACAGCAGCAACATCACCCGCAAATGTGGCAGGTGCAGCTCGCCCAGGCCTTCCATCGCAATGGTGATCAGCACCATCGCCGCGCCGAACAGCAGGAAACCCAAGCCATCGAAGCGCGTGCGCTCAGAGCCGCGCAGATCCGGGATGAACTTCCAGACCGCGTAGCAGCCGATCAGCCCGACCGGCAGATTGATCAGGAAGATCCAGTGCCAGGTCAGGTATTGCACCATCCAGCCGCCCA
This sequence comes from Pseudomonas sp. CVAP#3, assembly GCF_018986375.1. NCBI lineage: Bacteria > Pseudomonadati > Pseudomonadota > Gammaproteobacteria > Pseudomonadales > Pseudomonadaceae > Pseudomonas > Pseudomonas sp. CVAP#3. Next base: position 160,716 of record NZ_JAHMSC010000012.1, on the reverse strand, counting down.
TGGTCGGACCGATCAACGGCCCGAGCAGGCCGGGAATGGTGATGAAGCCCATGATCCGCACCAGCTCCGAGCGCGGGTAAGCGCGCAGCACCACCAGGCGCCCGACCGGCAACATCAATGCGCCGCCCAGCCCCTGAATCACCCGGGCGCCGACCAGCATGGTCAAGGTGCTGGAGAGCGCACAGAGCAAGGAGCCGAGGCTGAACAAGAGGATCGCGCCGAAGAAGATTTTCTTGGTGCCGAAGCGGTCGGCGACCCAGCCCGACGCCGGAATCAGCAAGGCGACTGTGAGCATGTAGGCGATGATCACGCCCTGCATGCGCAGCGGGTCTTCCGCCAGATCGAGGGCCATGGCGGGCAGGGCGGTGTTGAGGATGGTCCCGTCGAGGGACTGCATGAAAAACGCAATCGCCACCACCCAGGGGACCCAACGGGCGGTGATTGCATCAAGAGCCGGACGGTTGGGCATGGGACCTCTTGGTGGTTGATTGGGTAGCGCTCGTGTCCTGTGGCGAGGGGGCTTGCCCCCGCTCGGCTGCGAAGCAGTCGTAAATCCGGCCAATGCGGTCCGTCTGGTGAACCGTGTTTGCGGGTTTTGGGGCTGCTTCGCGGCCCAACGGGGGCAAGCCCCCTCGCCACATGGTCCCCACTACACAGGGTTTTGAGTTTACAGGGTCAATGTCAGGCGGCTGACCAGCGCTCCCGGCAACACCGCCGAAGCCGTGGCCCGCTGGCTGTAGGTGCTAGGCGACAGAATCAGCTCACGCTCACGGGTCAGTGCTTCCAGCTGCGAACCGAGCAGGCTGTAGGCGCTGTCATCGAAGCGCATGGTGCTGACCGGTGCCTGAATCTCGCCGTTCTCGACCCAGAAGGTCGCGAAACGGGTCATGCCGGTCAAGCGTGCGGCCGGTTGGTCCGAGTAATTCAGGTACCACAGGTTGCTGATGTACAGGCCAGTGCCAAGCTGCTTGAGAATCTCGGCTTCAGGCAACGCACCGGCGGCCATGTTCAAAGCGCTTGGCGACTCACCGCCACCAGCACCATTGGCAGTCAGGCCATATTCGGCGGCGCTGCGCGAGCCCACCATCTGCTCGCCAGCCTTGCCCGCAACGATCAACCCGAGATCGCTGCGCGGGTAGCCTTCGCCGGAAAACGCCGGGCTCAGGGAACCACTGACTTTTTCATCCAGCGAGAGCAAGGGGCTGAAGGTGCTATCACCCGCGTAGAGTTTTTGCAGCGGGCTGCTTTTGCTGGCAATCGACTGCGCGGAGAAACCACCCCAGCAGAGCATGCCGACGATCTCTTCCAAAGCGGCTGGCGCCAGATAGGCGCGGTATTGACCCGGTGCCAACGTGCGCAGTGGCCGCCCCAAGAACTCCAGTTGCTCGCGGGCCTGCTGGAAGCGTTTGGCGAAACCTTCGCTGTTCCAGTCGTGCCCGGCGTAGCTGGCTTTCACCGCCTGGCCGTTGGCGTGGAACAGGCTGAAGTCGAAATTGAAGCTGTTGGCCTGATGCCAGCCAAAGGCGCCGGACGAACTGGCGAAACCCCGGCTGATCGGCCCGGCGGCGTAGAAGCCGACCAGATCGAGCCCTTCGGCGGCGCGGGCGATTTCGGCGACCACCTGCTCGGTGTCCGGCAACGGGTGATCCTGCACGTTCTTGCTCTGCCAGCCCGTGTGGTTGAGCAGCAGATACGGATCCTGCGGCAACAACGGCAGGGTCTCGCGCAGCTGTTGCAGACCTTCGGCCAGACGCTGAAGGTCGACCTCGGGATCACCGGCGAGGGTGATGTTCAGGTCTGCATGCCGACCGTCGTTGATCAGTTTGAAACCGACGCTGGCCTGCTGGACCTGGCCAGCCTGACGCACCTTGGCGTGGTTGAAGCGTACGAAGGCCGACGATTCGGCGGCGTAGCTCAAGGTGAATTGTTCAGGTTCGCGCAGGGCACCGCGCAACCAGGTCACCAGTCCTTTGAATTGCTCGACCTGACTCAACGTCGTACTCATCAGGCGTCTCCTCCAAACACATCAATGTTGCTGAACACGCAGGCCGGTGAGGCATGGCCGACGCGGATCACCTGGTTCGGTTCGCCTTTACCGCAGTTCGGCGTGCCCAGCACCTTGAAGGTGCTGGTGTCGCCAACGGCACTGAGGTTGCGCCAGAACTGCGCGGAAATGCCTCGGTAATTCGGGTTCTTCACCACGCCTTTGAGTTCGCCGTTTTCAATCAACTGGCCCCACTCGCAGCCGAACTGGAATTTATTCCGTGCGTCGTCAATTGACCATGAGCGGTTAGTCGACATCAGCACGCCGTGTTCAATGCCGCTGATCAGCTGTTCGAGCGACTGGTCGCCAGGCTCGATGTTGAGGTTGGCCATGCGGTCGATGGGCGGACGGTTCCAGCCGCAGGCGCGGCTGTTGGCGACGCCGTCGAGGCCTGCACGAAATTGCGACAGCGCACCACCCAGCGGACGAATCAACAAGCCTTCGTGGATCAGGAATTGTTTGCTCGCCGCCGTGCCATCGTCGTCATGACCATAGCTGGCGAGCTGCTCGGGAATGTCCGGGTCGAAGGTGACATTGAGCAGTTTGGAGCCGTATTGCAGGCTGCCGAAATCGCTGGGGTTGACGAAGCTGGTGCCGGCGTAATTGCGCTCGTCGCCGAGGATGCGGTCCAGTTCCAGCGGGTGGCCGATGGACTCGTGGATCTGCAGCATCATCTGGTCCGGCATCAGCAGCAGGTCGCGTTTGCCTTGCGGAGTGTTGGGTGCCAGCAGCAATTGCAGCGCCTGGTCGGCGACGTGCGGGCCGGCGCCAATCAGGCCGCAGCGGCTGATCACGTCCACGCCACCTTGCTGGCCGAAGTTTTCGCGGCCCAGGCTGCGGGTCTGGCTGTCGTTGCCGTCGTAGGCGGTGACGTCCAGCCCCGGGTAGACGAAACGTTGCGCCTGGCGCAATTCGGCGCCTGCGCTGTTGAGGTAGATCTGCTCGACATGGGTGATGCCGATGCTGACCTGCCAGTTCACCAGTCGCTCGTCTTTGGGCACGGCGGCGGATTCGGCGCCGAGCAGTTGGTAGCAATCGCTGAGGGACGGGAACGGTTGTGCAAGGTTCGGTGACAGGTAATCGGCGCGCTCGCTGGAAACCGGCTGCTGGCGCAGATCGAGCAGGGCGTGGGCGGCAATCGAGCGGGCCTGTCGTTCGGCGCGGTCGAGGGCGGCTTGCAGACCTGATGGCGACAGGTCGTTGGTCGCGGCATAGGCTTCGACGCCATTGACCCGAGCGGTCAGCATCGCGCCTTCGTCACGACTCAGGCTTGGAGGCTCGGCAACGTTTTTGCGTACCGACAGGTACTGACCCGACTCGCGCACATAGCGCAGCGAAAAAAACTCGGCGCCCGTGCGCAAGGCAGCGAAACGCTGCTTGAGCTGGGGGTGGAAATCGAACATGCGGGGACCTCCTTGTTATGGAGTGGCGGCGGATGGAACCACCCCTCACCCTAGCCCTCTCCCCAGAGGGGCGAGGGGACTGACCGTGGTGTACTCGCGAAATACTGCGACCTGAAAGATCCGGTCGAACTCAGGTTTTGAACAGTATGAAGATCAGCCCCCTCTCCCCCCTGGGGAGAGGGTTGGGGTGAGGGGGCGATCTCAAGCCTTACCTATTCAGACCGGGCAACCCTTGGCGCGCAATATGGCGTCGAAACGATCCGGGTCCAGCGTTCCGGCTTCGATAGCCGCAAGCGTAGCCTTTTCTCGCGCGAGCAGGTCATGGCAGCGCACCAACAGTTCCGGCAGTTCGCTGCGCGAGGCAGCTACCACGCCGTCACCGTCGCCAATCATCAGGTCACCGGGGGCAACCAGCATGCCGGCGCAGGAGATCGGTACGTTGATTTCGCCGCCACCGTCGGTGCTCGGGCCACGGTGTACGCCGCCGATGGCGTAGGCCGGCAGTTCACCGGTTTGCCACTCGTCTAGGTCACGCAGGGCGCCGTTGATCACCACACCGACGATCCCGGCCTTGAGGGCCATGGCGCGCATGATGCCGCCGAACACGGCGCGGGTCAGGTCGGCACTGCCGTCGATCACCAGCACATCGCCCGGGCGGGCCATCTGCATGGCTTTGAGAATCATCAGGTTGTCGCCGGGGCGCACGCGAACAGTCAGCGCACTGCCGAGCATCGGCGCATTGCCGTGGAAGGCTTTCAAACCCAGACCACCGACGTTGCGGCCCAGGCAGTCGCTGACAGCGGCGGCGGGGATCTTGCTGAATGCCTGAAGCCATTTCGGATCGAGGGGTTCTACGTTGGGATTGATCAGGTAGCCGGTGGGCCATTTGCTCGAAGACACGACATCAAACATGAGTAAGCCTCGTGGCCAGCCAGGTGGCGGCTTGTCGATGGGGGCGGGGGGTGAAACGTTTGCGCGGTGACTAGATTAGGCCCGCGCGGGGGGTGGGATCAAGGGTGAAGCGGGTGTGCAGCAGGAAGGTGTTGATGCGGATCATTCCCACGCTCTGCGTGGGAATGCCGCCCGGGACGCTCCGCGTCCCTTTGCAGGCGTGACGCGGAGCGTCACAGGATGCATTCCCACGCGGAGCGTGGGAACGATCAGTGTGGTGTTACTGCGCGGTAGGGCCCACTTCGCGCAACGGCTTGCCACGTACCGGGGCGTCGCCCGCGACGTAGTACTTGGCCTTGCTGCGTGGCAATGGCTGACGACCACGGATCTTGTCGGCGATTTTCTCGGCGATCATGATCGTTGGTGCGTTCAGGTTACCGGTGGTGATCAGCGGCATGATCGAGGCATCGACCACACGCAGGCCCTGCATCCCGTGGACGCGACCCTGGCCATCGACCACGGCCATCTCGTCGGTGCCCATTTTGCACGAGCAGGACGGGTGGAACGCGGTTTCGGCGTGTTCACGGATGAACTTGTCGAGTTGCTCGTCGGTTTGCACCTCGATACCTGGGCTCAGCTCGCGACCACGGAACGCGTCGAGTGCCGGCTGCTGCATGATTTCACGGGTCAGGCGGATGCCGTCACGGAATTCCTGCCAGTCTTGCTCGGTGGCCATGTAGTTGAACAGGATGCTCGGGTGCTGGCGCGGATCCTTGGATTTGACCTGGATGCGGCCGCGGCTTGGCGAGCGCATGGAACCCATGTGCGCCTGGAAACCGTGCTCTTTCACACCGTTGCTGCCGTTGTAGTTAATCGCCACCGGCAGGAAGTGGTACTGAATGTTCGGCCATTCGAAGTCTGGACGCGTACGGATAAAACCGCCGGCCTCGAACTGGTTGCTGGCGCCGATACCGGTGCCATTGAACAGCCACTCGGCACCAATGGCCGGCTGGTTGTACCAGAGCAGCGACGGGTACAGCGAAACCGGCTGGGTGCACGCGTATTGCAGGTACAGCTCCAGGTGGTCCTGCAGGTTCTCGCCGACGCCTGGCAAATCGTGAACCACCGGAATGTCGAGGCTCTTGAGCAGCTTGGCCGGGCCGACGCCGGAGCGTTGGAGGATTTGCGGCGAAGCAATCGCGCCGCTGCACAGCAACACTTCTTTGCGTGCACGGGCTTCAACAGGTTCTTCGGCGCTGCCCACCAGGTAACGTACGCCGACCGCACGCTTGCCTTCGAACAGAATCCTGTCGGTCAGGGCGTGGGTGACGATGTTCAGGGTCGAACGCTTTTTGGCGATGTCCAGGTAGCCGCGCGCGGTGCTGGAGCGACGGCCCTTAGGCGTCACGGTACGGTCCATCGGACCGAAACCTTCCTGCTGATAGCCGTTCAGGTCGGAAGTCGCGGGGTAACCGGCTTGTACGCCTGCTTCAACCATCGCGTGGAACAGCGGGTTGTTGCCGGCTTTAGGCGTGGTCACGCTGACCGGGCCTTCGCCACCGTGGTAGTCGTTCGGGCCGATGTCGCGGGTTTCCGCTTTGCGGAAATACGGCAGGCAGTCCAGGTAGCTCCAGTCTTCCAGGCCAGGGTTTTTCGCCCAGCCGTCGTAGTCCATGGCGTTACCGCGGATGTAGCACATGCCGTTGATCAGCGAAGAACCGCCCAGGCCCTTGCCGCGACCGCATTCCATTCGGCGGCCGTCCATGTGTGGCTCCGGATCGGTCTCGTAGGCCCAGTTGTAGCGACGGCCTTGCAGCGGGAACGCCAGTGCCGCAGGCATTTGCGTGCGGAAGTCGAAACGGTAGTCCGGGCCGCCGGCTTCGAGCAGCAGGACGGTGACGCCTGCGTCTTCAGTCAGACGGGTCGCCAGGGTGTTACCGGCAGAGCCGGCCCCGATGATGATGTAGTCGTATTCGTGGGACATTGAATGCACCCTCTTGAAATGTGGTCAGGTCGCGAGCCCGGCGCCACCCAATTGTGGCGAGGGAGCTTGCTCCCGCTCGGCTGCGCAGCAGTCGCAAAATCAGCGACTGTGGTTTGTCTGAAAAAACACAGTGCCTGGGTTGGGGCCGCTTTGCGGCCCAGCGGGAGCAAGCTCCCTCGCCACAAAAGGCCCCAGCCACAGGTTGTGCGTCAGATCAGAAAACCGAGGCGTAGTCGCCCAGCTCGACCTGTACCGATTTGATGCGGGTGAAGTTGTTCAGCGAGCTGATGCCGTTCTCACGGCCCACGCCCGACTGCTTGTAGCCGCCGACCGGCATCTTGGCGTCGGACTCGCCCCAGGCGTTGATCCAGCAGATACCGGCTTCCAGTTGATGGATCACGCGGTGAGCACGGTTCAGATCCTTGGTGACGACGCCAGCGGCCAGGCCGAACTCGGTGTCGTTGGCGCGGCGGATCACTTCTTCTTCGGTATCAAAGGTGAGGATGCTCATCACCGGGCCAAAGATTTCTTCACGAACGATGGTCATCTCGTCGGTGCAGTCGGTGAATACGGTCGGGGCCACGAACGCGCCTTTGGCGAATTCGCCTTCGGTCAGACGATCACCGCCGCACAGCAGGCGCGCACCTTCTTCCTTACCTTTGGCGATGTAGCCCAGCACGCTTTCCATGTGGGCGAAGCTGACCAGCGGGCCGAAGTTGGTGTTTTCGTCTTGCGGGTTGCCGACGCGGATGCGCGCAACGCGTTCTACGATCTTGGCTTCGAAAGCGGCTTTCAAGTGGCTCGGTACGAACACGCGAGTGCCGTTGGTGCAGACCTGGCCGGAGCTGTAGAAGTTGGCCATCATCGCGGTGTCGGCGGCGCGATCGAGGTCGGCGTCGTCGAAAATGATCAGCGGGGATTTGCCGCCCAGTTCCATGGTCACGTCTTTCAAGGACGAGCCGGAAGCGCTGGCCATGACCTTCTTGCCGGTGTCGGTGCCGCCGGTGAAGGAGATTTTTTCGATACGTGGGTGCTCGGTCAGCCAGGTGCCGACTTCACGGCCGCTGCCGGTCAGAACGTTGAACACACCTGCTGGCAGGCCTGCTTCGGTGTAGATCTCAGCCAGTTTCAAGGTGGTCAGGGAAGTGACTTCGCTCGGCTTGAAGATCATCGCGTTACCGGCCGCCAGGGCTGGAGCGGATTTCCACAGGGCGATCTGGATCGGGTAGTTCCACGCGCCGATACCGGCCACGATGCCCAGAGGCTCGCGACGGGTGTAAACGAACGAGGTGGTGCGCAGCGGGATTTGTTCGCCTTCGATGGCTGGTACCAGGCCTGCATAGTATTCCAGTACGTCAGCGCCGGTAACGATGTCGACGTAGCGGGTTTCGGAGTACGCCTTGCCGGTGTCCAGGGTTTCCAGTGCGGCCAGTTCATCGTTGCGCTCGCGCAGGATTTCAACGGCACGGCGAAGGATGCGCGAACGCTCCATGGCGGTCATCGCGGCCCAGATTTTCTGGCCCTTTTCGGCGCTGACGACAGCGCGCTCGACGTCGGCGAAGGTTGCACGTTGCACTGTGGCGAGAACTTCTCCGTTAGCCGGGTTGATGGCTTCGAAGGTGGCGTCGCCGCTGGCGTCGGAGTAACCGCCGTCGATGTAAAGTTTTTGCAGTTCGAAACGGGCCATAAAGTCCTCGCAAGTGCATTAGTTATTGGCGTTAGCCACTGGACGTGCCGTAAAACCTGGGCACGTTGATCAGTCGCCGTTCAGGGGCCGAGCGGTTATGTGTGCTCTAGCAGCTCCTGCTTAGCCAGTTGGATATCCATATATTCGTAAGCGATTCGTTGCGCCTGCTCGGTGTCGAAAGCGTCTCCCGACAGCGCGCCGCGCAACCACAAACCGTCAATCAGAGCCGCCAGCCCACGTGCTGCGCTGCGTGCCTGATCAAGCGGCAGCACTCGGCGGAACTCGCAGCACAGGTTGGAATACAGGCGGTGATCGTTGATCCGCTGCAACCTGTGTAAAGACGGTTGGTGCATGCTGGTTGCCCAGAAGGCCAACCAGGTTTTCATTGCCGGGCCATTGACCTGGCTGGCGTCGAAGTTGCCTTCGATAATCACCTGAAGATGAGCCCGCGGGCTGTTATCTCCCAGCGCCAGGCGGCGCGCGGTGACGTTCTCGCTGAGGACGCTCATCAGATACCGCATCGTGGCGGCGATCAGGCCATTCTTGTCCTGAAAATAGTGACTGATGATGCCATTCGAGACACCGGCCAAACGGGCGATCAGCGCAATGCTGGCGTCCCCCATCCCGACCCGATCGACGGCCTGCAATGTGGCTTCGATCAACTGCTGACGGCGGATGGGTTGCATACCGACCTTGGGCATCTTGCACATCTCCTTAGGCCTCCCGGTGGGCGAAAAACGGCTACCGGATTGAGGGCCAGTCTATTTTGTTTTGATTGAACGTTCAATCAACAAAGAATAAGATCTGCGACAAATCGTCGCTGCCTACAGGTTTTTCCTACATGTGGTTGGCGGAAAAACGACATCCGAAAAATGCTCGAAACCCGCACGGGGCATGCTGCGAACCGATTTCAATGGACGCGTTGTATGGGCAAGACGCTCAGGGTCATGCGCTGCGTCATGTACGCGCGCGCGATCATCGAGGTCGGTTTTCAACACGGCTGCCGCGGTTTCGGGCTTTTTTCGGGGTGTCTTTATATCACCCGCAGGTCGGCTGCCAACTAACCGATTGGTCGGGTACTGCTTTGCCTTGTGTCTTTCTCTCGCACTGCCTGGAGCATCTGTGCAATGAGTTCTGCCTCTCTTATAAAGACCCCACCCGATAAGGTGACGGTCAACGGTTGGGTGTTCTACACCTCGACCGCATTGATCCTGCTGCTGACCGCCATCCTCATCGCCGCGCCGCAAGAAGCCGGGAGAATGCTGGGGATCGCTCAGGCCTGGTTGTCGCGCAGCTTCGGCTGGTACTACATGGTGGTGATCGCCGCCTATCTGGTATTCGTCGTCGGCCTGGCGTTTTCGTCCTACGGCAAGCTCAAACTGGGCAGCAAGGACGACACCCCGGACTTCAGCTATGGCGCCTGGGCCGGGATGCTGTTCTCGTCCGGCATCGGCATTTCGCTGCTGTACTTCGGTGCTTCCGAACCGTTGGATCACTACTTCAATCCGCCGGAAGGCGTGGCCGGCAGCAACCTGGCGGCACGTCAGGCGGTGCAGCTGACGTTCTTGCATTGGGGCCTGCATGGCTGGGCGATCTACGCCTTGGTCGGCTTGGCCGTGGCGTACTTTGCGTACCGTCATAACCAGCCGCTGGCGTTGCGTTCGGCGCTGTATCCGCTGGTGGGCGAGCGTTGGGTCAAAGGCGCGGCCGGTCATGCGGTGGACGGTTTTGGTATGTTCGTGACCCTGTTGGGTCTGGTGACCAACCTGGGGATTGGTTCGCTGCAAGTGTCGTCGGGTCTTGAGAACCTGTTCGGCATGGAGCACAGCAACACCAACCTGCTGATCGTGATCATCGTGATGAGCACCGTGGCGACCATCGCTGCCGTGTCGGGCGTGGAAAACGGCATCCGCCGTCTGTCCAACCTGAACATCGTGTTGTTCAGCGGCCTGCTGATTTTCGTCCTGCTGTTCGGCCCGACCCTGCACCTGCTCAACGGCTTCGTGCAGAACATCGGCGACTACCTGAACGGCGTGGTGCTGAAAACCTTCGACCTGTACGTGTACGAAGCCGACAACGCCAAATCCGAGCGTTGGTTGGGCCTGTGGACCCTGTTCTACTGGGCCTGGTGGATTTCCTGGGCACCATTCGTAGGCATGTTTATCGCGCGTATTTCTCGCGGTCGTACCGTGCGTGAATTGGTGGCCGGCGTGCTGCTGATTCCGCTGGGCTTCACCTTGGCCTGGTTGTCGATCTTCGGTAACTCGGCGCTGGATCTGGTGATGAACCACGGGGCGGTGGAGCTTGGGAAGACGGCGCTGGAACAGCCGTCCATGGCGATCTATCAGCTGCTTGAGCACTACCCGGCGTCGAAGGTCGTGATCGGCGTGTCGATTTTTGTCGGCTTCGTGTTGTTCCTGACCCCGGCCGACTCTGGCGCGGTGATGATGGCGAACCTGTCCTGCAAGGGCGGCAACGTCGACGAAGACGCGCCGCACTGGCTGCGGATCTTCTGGTCGGTGGTGATCACGCTGGTGACCATTGGCCTGCTGTTCGCCGGTAACTTCGAAGCCATGCAAACCATGGTGGTGCTGGCCGGTCTGCCGTTCTCGGTGGTGTTGGTGTTCTTCATGTTCGGCTTGCACAAGGCCATGCGCCAGGACGTGCAGATCGAGCAGGAACAAGCCGAACTGGCGGCGCGTGGTCGTCGTGGTTTCAGCGAGCGTTTGACCCAGCTGGACCTGCAACCGAGCCAGTCGATCGTTCAGCGCTTCATGGACAAACACGTCAGCCCGGCGCTGGAAGATGCGGCGGCGCAATTGCGTACTCAGGGTCTGGATGTGCAAACGTTGCTGGGTAAAGCCAAGCGTTGCATGGGCGTGCGGATCGAGATGGAAGAGGGCAATCCGTTTGTCTACGAAGTGAGCCTGGACGGCTATCTGGCAGCGCCAAGCGAGTCGCCGAACCCGGATGAAGCGCGCACGCGTTACTACCGCGCCGAGGTGTACCTGCACAACGGCAGCCAGGAGTACGACTTGATGGGCTTCACTCAGGATCAGATCACCCGTGATGTGCTCGATCAGTTTGAAAGCCATCGGCAGCTCCTGGGCCGTGTTTACAGCTAAGACTTAAGTGACGCGGTGCACCCCAGCTGCACCGAAGCACCCTTGTGGCGAGGGAGCTTGCTCCCGTTCGACTGCGTAGCAGTCGTAAATCCGGATTACGCGATGCATCTGAACTACCGCGATGTCTGGTTTTGGGGCCGCTGCGCGACCCAACGGGGGCAAGCCCCCTCGCCACAGTAATCGGTGTTTGCAGTCCAACTGTTGCACTAACAAAAACGCCGCGATCCTCGCGGCGTTTTTGTGTCTGCTGTCTTACCCCAGGTTCTTGCCGAGCAGCGCGTGGTACAGCTCGCTGTCGCCGAGAATCCCCACCACTTTATTGTTGTCGTGCAGCACCAGCTTGTTGCCGGTCTGATAACGAATCTGCAGCGCGTCGCGCATGCCGATGTTCGAATCCACCAGCGTTGGGCGACGGCCCAGGCCTTCCACCGCTTGCCCCGGTACCCAGTTCTGCAGGTCCAGGCTTGAACCGTTCTGGCGTGCACCCTTGATGGTGTTGCCTTCGGCCAGGTCCAGCCACGAATCGCCGCCCGGATCCAGGCATACCGAGCCGTTGATGCGTTTGCAGTTGTCCAGCGTGCGCATCAGGCTGCGACCGCACAGTACGTTCAACGGGTTGGTGTGCGCGACGAAGGTCCGCACGTAGTCATCGGCCGGATTGAGGACGATTTCTTCAGGCTTGCTGTACTGGATGATCCGGCCGTCTTTCATGATTGCGATACGGCTGCCGAGTTTCAGCGCTTCATCGAGGTCGTGACTGACGAAGACGATGGTCTTGTGCAGCTTGCGTTGCAGTTCCAGCAGTTCATCTTGCAGGCCCTGGCGAATCAGCGGGTCGAGTGCCGAGAAGGGTTCGTCCATCAGCAGAATGTCGGCGTCCATCGCCAGCGCGCGGGCCAGGCCCACACGTTGCTGCATGCCGCCGGAGAGTTCGTCGGGCTTTTTGTTGCGCCATTGGGTCAGGCCCACCAGTTCGAGCTTGTCATCGACCAGCTGGCGACGTTCCTTCTCGGGACGACCCTGCATTTCGAGGCCGAAGCTGATGTTCTCGCGCACCGTCAGCCAAGGCATCAGGGCGAACTTCTGGAACACCATGGCGATGCGTTTGGTGCGCATCATTTTCAGCTCGGCCGGGGTGCAGGAGGCGATGTCGATCTGCCGGCCTTCATGCTCAACGAACAGCTTGCCACGGCTGACCGTGTTCAAGCCGTTGATGCAGCGCAGCAGGCTGGATTTGCCGGAGCCGGAGAGGCCCATCAGCACGCAGATTTCGCCTTTCTCGATGTCCAGGCTGGCTTTTTCAACGCCAACGATTTGCCCGGTTTTTTTCAGGATCTGGTCGCGGGTCATGCCCTGGTCGAGCAGTTTCAGGGCTTCACGCGGGTCTTTGGAGAAGATCACGTCGACCTTGTCGAACCGAATTATGCTCATGCGTCACCCCTTACTACTTTAGCGTCGGGTTGTTTGCAGATACGGTCGAGCATGATCGCCAGCAGTACGATCGCCAACCCGGCTTCGAAGCCCAGGGCGATATCAGCAGTGTTCAGTGCGTTGACCACGGGTTTGCCCAGACCGTCGGCGCCCACCAGTGCCGCGATCACCACCATCGACAACGACAGCATGATGCACTGGGTGATACCGGCCGCGATGCTTGGCATGGCGTAGGGCAGTTCAATACGCGAGAGCAACTGACGGCGCGAGCAGCCAAAGGCCTTGCCGGCGTCCATCAGTTCTTGCGGCACATCGCGGATGCCCAGGTAGGTCAGACGGATAGGCGCGGCAATCGCGAACACTACCGTTGAAATCAGACCCGGGACCACACCGAGACCGAACAGGGTCAGGGTAGGAATGAGGTACACGAACGTCGGTACGGTCTGCATCAGATCGAGCACCGGACGCATCAGCGTGTAGAACATCGGTTTGTGCGCGGCGACGATGCCCAACGGCACGCCAATGATCACGCAGACGAAGGTGGCGAACAGCACCTGGGCGAGGGTTTCCATGGTTTCCTGCCAGTAACCCAGATTGAGGATCAGCAGGAAGGAGGCGATGACGAAAGCGGTCAGGCCCCATTTGCGTTGAATGAAGTGAGCCAGCAATGCGATCAATCCGATCAGTGCCAGCGGGTTGAACCAGGTCAGCGCAAACGTCACGCCGTGGATCATCGTTTCCAGTGTCGTGGCGATCGCATCGAATGTGCTGGCGCCGTGTTGCGTCAACCATTCAACGAAGGCAGCGATGTACTGGCCTAAAGGGATTTTCTGATCAATCAGCATGGTAGTGAACGTCCGCATGCGAGGAAAAAAACAGCCCGGGCGAGCGAACTCGCCCGGCGTCAACAATTACTGTGCAAGCTTGGCTTTCACGGCTTCCAGGCCAGGTTTACCGTCAATGGTGGTCACGCCAGCGAGCCAGGTAGTGAGTACCTGTGGGTTCTTTTTCAGCCAGGCCTTGGCGGCGGCTTCAGGCTTCATCTTGTCGTCCAGGATGTTGCCCATCAGCGAGCTTTCCATGTCCACGGTGAACTCCAGATTTTTCAGCAACTGGCCAACGTTGCTGCATTCCTGGGTGTAGCCCTTGCGGGTGTTGGTCAGGACTGTCGCCGCACCGAAATCCGGGCCGAAATAGTCGTCACCACCGGTGAGGTACTGGATCTTGAAGCGCTTGTTCATCGGGTGCGGTGCCCAACCCAGGAACACCACGGCGGTATCGCGCTTCTGAGCGCGGTCGACTTGCGAGAGCATGCCGGCTTCACTGGATTCGACCACTTTGAAACCAGCGTCTTTGAGGCCGAAGGCGTTCTTGTCGATCATACTCTGGATCAGGCGGTTGCCATCGTTACCCGGCTCGATGCCATAGATTTTGCCGTCGAGTTCTTTCTTGAATTTGGTTATATCGGCGAAGTCATGCAGGCCTTTGTCGTAAAGCGCTTGCGGCACCGCCAGGGTGTACTTGGCGCCCTTGAGGTTAGTGCGCACGGTTTCCACGGTGCCTGCATCACGGTAGGCCTTGATGTCGTTTTCCATGGTCGGCATCCAGTTGCCGAGGAACACGTCCATGTTCTTGCCGTCGGCCAGGGACTTGTAGGTCACCGGTACGGAAATCATGGTGGTCTTGGTCTTGTAGCCCAACGCGTCGAGCACGACGCTGGTGGTCGCCGTTGTGGCGGTGATGTCGGTCCAGCCGACATCGGAGAAGTTTACGGTGCTGCACTGTGCCGGTTCTGTGGCGTGAGCCAGAAGCGGCAGACTCAGCATGGCGGCCAACAACAACGACGGGGAACCTATTTTCATGGGTGGACTCCTGAGTGTTTTTTTTGGCGGTGTTCTGACCGCACTTATGAGTGTTGCGGTTGGTGGGCGTGTGACGATTGCTCTGCCACGGCGCCGTGCAATCGAGTCGAGACTGATCATGGACCAGTGAATTTCTGACGCCTACAGGGTGCGTCGTATCCAGTACAGGGATGGTCGCATCCAGTGTCGGTGAGGTCGTTTACAGCTTTATTCAGCGCTTTTTAGTCCTCTGAACTGTAAAAAAACGGCCAAAACATGCCGTCTGCGGCCAGCGGCGTTGGTGAGCATGGGTACGTCGGTGTGAGACGTCGAACGACATCACAAAAGCCCGATGATGCGGGTATCTCGGCGGATCGCAGCTTGAGCGTAGCAGCTCCGTCACCGGGTGCTTTGACGCCTGGAATCTGCTCATCGAGGAGTCTCGCACGTCATGGCTATCAGTGTTTTCGACCTGTTCAAAATCGGTATTGGCCCCTCTAGTTCGCACACTGTGGGGCCTATGCGCGCTGCGGCGTTGTTCGTCGAATCGTTGCGCGAGAAGGGGCTGCTGGAGCAGGTGCACCGGATTGAGGTCCAGCTGTTCGGTTCGTTGTCGGCTACCGGCATCGGTCACGGCAGCGACAATGCGGTGATCATGGGCTTGATGGGCGAATGGCCGGACGCGATTGACCCGTCGCAAATTGGCATTCGCATCGACACCTTGCGTGAAACCCACACCCTGTTGCTCGACGGTCGCTTGCCGGTGCCCTTCATCTGGGCGCGGGACATGCGCCTGATCGATGAGAACCTGCCATTCCATCCCAATGCGATGACCCTGGTGGCTGAAGGCGAAAACGCTGAGTTGCACCGCGACACCTACTATTCAGTCGGCGGTGGCTTTGTCGTTGATGAGGCGCAGGCTTCAAGCGGCGTGGTCGATCTGGATAGCACCGTGTTGCCTTACGATTTTTCCAGCGCAGCGGAGCTGCTTGCCCTGTGCAAGAAACACAACTTGCGCGTCGCCGAGTTGATGATGGCGAACGAAAAGGTCTGGCGTTCGGAAGAGGAAATCCGCAGCGGCCTGATGAAACTCTGGCGTGCCATGCAGGACTGCGTCGAGCAGGGCCTCAAGCACGAAGGCATCCTGCCTGGTGGCCTGAATGTGCGCCGCCGCGCCGCTAAATTGCATCGCAGCCTGCAAGAGCTGAACAAGCCCAACGTGATCGGCTCGACGTTGAGCGCCATGGAGTGGGTCAACCTGTTCGCCCTCGCGGTCAATGAAGAAAATGCGGCAGGCGGGCGGATGGTCACGGCACCGACTAACGGCGCGGCCGGGATTATCCCGGCGGTGTTGCACTACTTCATGAAGTTCAGCGAGGTGGTGACGGACGCTAACGTCGTCGACTATTTCCTCGGTGCAGCAGCGGTCGGGATACTGTGTAAAAAGAACGCCTCGATTTCCGGCGCTGAAGTCGGCTGCCAGGGCGAAGTCGGTTCGGCTTGCGCGATGGCGGCGGCCGGGTTGGCGGAGATTCTTGGGGCGACGCCGGAGCAACTCTGCAACGCGGCGGAAATCGGTCTGGAGCACAACCTTGGCCTGACGTGCGACCCGGTCGGCGGACTGGTGCAGGTGCCGTGCATCGAGCGCAATGCGATTGCCGCGGTGAAGGCGATCAATGCGGCGCAAATGGCCTTGCGCGGTGACGGTCAGCACTTCATCTCGCTGGACCGGGTGATCCGCACCATGCGCGATACCGGCGCCGACATGCACGATAAATACAAAGAGACATCGCGCGGTGGGTTGGCGGTCAGCGCGGTTGAGTGCTGAGACCGCAGAGCCCTGTGGCGAGGGAGCTTGCTCCCGCTGGGGCGCGAAGCGGCCCTGAATCTTTACGACTGCTGCGCAGCCGAGCGGGAGCAAGCTCCCTCGCCACAGTGGACCAGTCAAAACTGCGCGTTAAGTGAACACTGATCAAAATGAACGCCACCTTTTAGCGCGTCGCAATCAGGCAACAAATACCCCTGACGGTCAGACGTCATTCCGGGCGCTGACCGCTCGTCACCTGTGCCTGGGGTGACACTCTTCCCCGGCACTTTTGATGCGTTTCCCAAAAGTGCTACCGATTTGCTCACACCCCGCGGGGTAGGGCATCTGCCAGCCTGATAACCCTTACGCGTCGACTGAGCTCTATAGACACATATAGACACATCGCGACGTCGTTTTCAGGAGTTATTGAATGCGCATTCAATTTTAGGCATGGCAATTGCTCTGTCATAACAAAGCCCCGTCTCACGGCACGAGAACGATGGCCATAACAAGAGCCTCCGCCTGAGGCCATCACCCGCTTTGTGTGAGGAGATACCGCGATGACGTCGTTCAACTCCGGGGCCCAACCCCAGAACCGTGCGCCTCAATCCATCGGCTTTTTGCTGCTGGACAATTTCACGCTGATTTCTCTGGCCTCTGCAGTAGAACCCCTGCGCATGGCCAACCAATTGTCCGGTCGCGAGCTGTATCGCTGGAGCACGCTCACCGTTGACGGCGGCCAGGTCTGGGCCAGTGACGGTCTGCAAATCACCCCCGACGCCTCCATGCACAAAGCCCCGCCCCTGGACACCGTTATTGTCTGCGGCGGCATCGGCATTCAACGCACTGTTACCCGTGAACACGTGTCGTGGCTGCAAAGCCAGGCCCGTCAGTCGCGTCGTCTCGGCGCCGTCTGCACCGGCAGCTGGGCCTTGGCCTGCGCAGGTTTGCTGGACGGTTTCGATTGCAGCGTGCACTGGGAATGTCTGGCCTCGATGCAGGAAGCCTTCCCACGTGTGGCCATGAGCACTCGTCTGTTCACCCTCGACCGTAACCGGTTCACCAGCTCCGGCGGCACCGCGCCACTGGACATGATGCTGCACCTGATCAGCCGCGATCATGGCCGTGAACTGTCGGCGGCGATCTCGGAAATGTTTGTCTACGAGCGCATCCGTAACGAACAGGATCACCAGCGCGTACCGCTCAAGCACATGCTGGGCACCAATCAGCCGAAGTTGCAGGAAATCGTCGCGCTGATGGAAGCCAACCTTGAAGAGCCGATCGACCTCGATGAACTGGCGGTGTATGTCGCCGTATCACGTCGTCAGCTGGAGCGGCTGTTCCAGAAGTACCTGCACTGCTCGCCGTCGCGCTACTACCTCAAGCTGCGGCTGATCCGCGCCCGGCAATTGCTCAAGCAAACGCCGATGTCGATCATCGAAGTGGCCTCGGTCTGCGGCTTCGTGTCGACCCCGCACTTCTCCAAGTGCTACCGCGAATACTTCGGCATTCCACCGCGTGACGAACGCGTCGGTTCCAACACCACCCAACAGGTGGCGATGATGCCGATCCCGCAGGCACTGGTATTGGCACCGTTGTCTGGACCGATGTCGGCGTTGAGTCAGGCGCGTAACGAATCGACGTTCGCTAGCGTAAGGTTGTAAACACAGCTGAGCGAGCTTCTGTGGCGAGGGGGCTTGCCCCCGTTCGGCTGCGCAGCAGTCGTAAAACCAACGACCGCAGTTTGACTGACAAACAACGTTGCTGGTTTTGGGGCCGCTTCGCGGCCCAACGGGGGCAAGCTCCCTCGCCACAGAGAGTGATCAGGCGCTACGGCTCTGCTGGTACAGCGCCAATGCCGGCAGCAGTTGCTTGTCGATCGCCTGGCGCACAGCAGGCAGAATCGTCGCGCTGCTGGTGTACATCTGCTTGACCATGGTCCTCAGGGTCGAAGCCCGCACATCATTCAAACCGCGTACTGCGCACTCACAGGCCTGCTCCGCAGTAGCACCAATCGGAACTTCAAATCCAAGCGCCTTGAGCTGGCCCAACAGGTCTTCCTGGTCAATCAAATCAGCGTGCATCATGACGCAATCCTTCTTCAGGGAACGGTGTCGTGGTTCGATTCTGGTAGCGGTGATGGGGCGGGGCAAGGACGATTTGTCGCAATGGCCGCAATACCTATGAACAGGTCGTTTTCGACTAACTTGCGTGAGTGGGGAGTAGGCACACTGGATTCAGCTGGCTTCACGAAGGTTTGGTCACCCTCGCGCAACAGCTCCTCAACAGTAACTTCTGCCTCGATCCTGTCACGGCTTGATCGGGGTTTTTTTTGTCTGTGAATCAGGTGTGGGTGTGTTGTCTGTGGCGACGCCATCGCGGGCAAGCCTTGCTCCTACGGAGGGTTAGTCAGATACCCTCGTAGGAGCAAAGCCTGCTCGCGATGAACGATGGCACGGTCTAGCGTTGCAACACCAAGATGCGCGAGAGCAATTCATCGCGATCGATGTAACAGCCCTGGAAATGCCGGGCGCCGCTGGCGGGGTCGAAAGCGTTACGGGCGTGCAGGGTTCGGCGGTTATCGAAGCACCACATTTCTCCGGGGTTGAGGCGGGTGATAAGCCTGAAACGCGCTTCGCGGGTCATGGCGATAAACCGTCGATAGGCCCGATACAGCTTGGGCATCTGCTCGACCGAGGCATCGAACGGCCCTCGCAGGAAGTTCGCCATGCGGATTTCCGACACTTGCCCCCGCGTATCGAGGGCGATGATCGGTGCCAGGCAGCGGTAGTCGCTGTGGCGGTCCTTGTTGCGAAACTCCACGGGGATCTCGCATAGCGCCCGGAAGGCCTCGGGGTCTTCCTGACACAAGGCGTCGGCAATGGCAAAACCGTCGACAAAAATGCTCTCGCCACCGTCCGCGTCATTGACCAGGCAATGCAGAAATTGCAGCCCCGGTTGCAACTCGCGCGTCGGCAGGTCGCTGTGCAGCGGCAGGTTGAATGCGGTGTAAGCGTTGCTGTCGGCGTCGGCCTTGGATTGCACGTTGAACAGCACACCGAAATTGCTCTCGCGGATAAACGAAATCCGCTTGGCGATGTGCGTCAGCGAGCCGGGTTCGGTGGGGACGCCGCGTACTTGGGTCAGGCCGATATCGCGCAGTGCCAGAAGCCATTGCAACAGTGCCTTGGGATCGTCCATTACCGCCTGATAGTCGAACACCGGCAGCTTCAGTTGACTGTTCCACAGCTGGCTTTTCGGTTTGCCGGCGCTGCGCTCGGCGCGGGATTCATCATCATAGGCGTGAGCACGTAACCAGCCTGGATCGAAGCGGCTGGTATGGCCGTCCAGCCAGTCGATAGACAGACAGCCCTGCGCATCCACTTGGGCCACGACGGGGCACAGTTCTTCAGCGACATCGACGATTTCCAGCACCTGTTCGCGGGTCACGGCATACACGCAAACCGGGCACGGACAGTTGTCGCGCAGCCATTGATGATGAAAGGGGCTGACCCGGCCATCGGCCCAGTTCACTTGCACGTGATCCGCCAGGGTTTGCACGGCGGTCAATGCACTGATCAAAGGGTAACTGCGGAAGTCGGCAACAGCGGCGGCGGTGTTCATGCGAGCTCCTTGTTTTGATTGTTATTTTTTTTCCGGCGGTAGTGCGATCACGCGGCCAATATAGGCTGGGGTGGGCAGGTCCGATTGCAGTGCGGTCATGGCCCGCAGTTTGTTCAGTACCGACTCGCTGAACGGTGCCGAGCGCGGCCCCGCGAGGTCGACGTGCAGCAGCATTTGTTCGTTACCCGCCAGTTCCTGTGCGTCGCCGACCAGATGCAGGCTGTGATAAAGGTGCAGGCGTTTGCGGTCGTGACCGATGATCTGGGTGTGAACCTCGACTTCGGCGCCGAGCTTCACTTCGTGCAGGTAATTGAGGTGCAGTTCGAGGGTGAACAGCGAGTTGCCGCTGGCTTCGCGGTTGTCGCTGTCCATGCCCAGTTGATCCATCAGCGCATCGGTGGCGTAGCTGAAAATCAGCAGGTAAAACGCATCGCGCAGATGGCCGTTGTAGTCGACCCAGTCGGGGGCGATGGTGGTTGTGTAGGTGGTGAGGGTTGGCATAGTTGGACGTCCGGCAGATGGATTGGTGCGTGTCTCTGGATCCACCCCTCACCCTAACCCTCTCCCCAGAGGGGCGAGGGGACTGATCGAGGTGTTCTCTCGAGTTACTGCGACCTGAAAGTTTGAGTCGGGCTCAGGTTTGGAAAACGATACAAATCTGCTCCCTTTCCCCCTCTCCCCTTTGGGGCGGTCCGACGTTTCGGGAGGGCTGGGGTGAGGGGTGGATATCAAGGTTGATAAACCATCTGAAATCACCACCAGACGAGGCTTACTCGCTGAAAGTCATGCCATGCTTTTCCTTGGTGGTCTTCACCGCCTCCAGCACCGCCAGCAAGCAGTCATCACGATAGCGTTCCAGCGCTGAAATGCTGTGTTTGCCCAGTTGATCGCTGGTGCCGTCGACCACGTCGTCAATCAGCTTGTCGGTCAATTCCGGTGCGGGCAGGTAAGTCCATGGCAGTTGCAGGGCCGGACCGAATTGCGCCATGAAGTGCCGCATACCGGCATCGCCACCGGCCAGGGTGTAGGTCAGGAACGTGCCCATGAACGACCAGCGTAGCCCGGCGCCAAAACGGATTGCATCGTCGATTTCGCCGGTGGTCGCCACGCCGTCGTTGACCAGGTGCAGTGCCTCGCGCCACAGCGCTTCGAGCAGACGGTCAGCGATGAAGCCCGGTACTTCCTTGCGCACATGCAGCGGGCGCATGCCCAGTGATTCGTACACTTTCATCGCGGCCTGCACCGCTTCCGGTGCCGTGTTCTTGCCGCCGACGACTTCCACCAGTGGCAACAGATAAACCGGGTTGAACGGATGGCCGACCACGCAACGTTCCGGGTGGGTCGAGCCCTCGTAGAACTCGCTCGGCAACAGCCCTGAAGTACTGGAACCGATCAGTGCATTGGGCTTGGCCGCCGCGCTGATTTTGCTGTGCAGTTCGAGCTTCAGTTCAAGGCGTTCCGGGGCACTTTCCTGGATGAAGTCGGCATCCCGCACGCACTCTTCGATAGTGGCGACAAAGCGTAGGCGATCTTGCGAAGCACCGGGTGCCAGGCCCTGTTTTTCCAGCGCACCCCAGGCATTGGCGACACGTTTGCGCAGCACGGCTTCGGCGCCGGGCGCCGGGTCCCAGGCCACCACATCAAGGCCATGGGCGAGGGCGCGGGACACCCAGCCGCTGCCGATGACACCGCTGCCCAGCGCGGCGAATGTTTTGATTTCGGTGATAAAGCTCATGGCAAATTCCTAAAGAGTTCTTCGACCCAATGTGGGAGCGGGCTTTTGTGGCGAGGGGGCTTGCCCCCGTTGGGTCGCGAAGCGGCCCCAAAACCTGCAACCGCGGTGTGTCATGCACACCGCATGCAAAGTTTTACGACTGCTTCGCAGCCGAACGGGGCAAGCCCCCTCGCCACAAAAGCTCGCTCCCACAGGTGAGGTGTAAGTTGGTTTAACCGCGCTTGGTCAGGCCCATCTTCACCCGGCCTTCGGCTGGGGTCAGAACGCGGGCGCCGAGGCGGCTGAGGATTTCGCTGGCGCGTTCGACCAGTTGGCCGTTGGTCGCCAGTACGCCGCGATCCAGCCAGATGTTGTCTTCCAGCCCGACCCGCACGTTGCCGCCCAGCAGCACCGCTTGAGCTGCCATCGGCATTTGCATGCGACCGATACCGAACCCGGCCCAGACCGCATTGGCCGGCAGGTTGTCGACCATGGCTTTCATGGTGGTGGTATCAGCCGGAGCGCCCCATGGGATGCCCAGGCACAGCTGGAACAGCGGGTCGTCGAGCAGGCCTTCCTTGATCAGCTGTTTGGCAAACCACAGGTGGCCGGTGTCGAAGATTTCCAGCTCGGCTTTTACGCCCAGCTCTTGAATGCGTTTGGCGCCAGCGCGCAGCTGGGCCGGGGTGGAGACGTAAATGGTGTCGCCGTCGCCGAAATTCAGGGTGCCGCAATCGAGCGTGCAGATTTCCGGCAGCAGCTCTTCAACGTGGGCCAGACGGGTCAACGGACCGACCAGGTCGGTGTTCGGGCCAAACTCCATCGGGTTCTCGCCAGCGCCGATTTCCAGGTCGCCACCCATGCCAGCCGTCAGGTTGACGATGATGTCGACGTCCGCTTCGCGAATGCGCTCCATCACTTCACGGTACAGCGCCACATCGCGGCTGAACTTGCCGGTTTCAGGGTTGCGCACGTGGCAGTGGACCACGGTGGCGCCGGCTTTGGCGGCTTCCACAGCAGCGGCTGCGATCTGTTTCGGGGTGACCGGCACGTGTGGGCTTTTGGCGGTCGTGTCGCCAGCACCGGTGAGTGCGCAGGTGATGATGACGTCGTGGTTCATGGTGCGGTTTCCTTCAGACATGATTTTTGGGCGTAGCGGGCCCGCTCGCAGCCGAAACCGGCTGCGAAGAGGGGATTCATTCGGGTTTATTGACTGCTCAGTTGCAGATTCTCGGCAGCCGGTTTGCCGTCGAACGTGGTCACGCCTTCAAGCCAGCGTTGCTTGTCTTGCGGGTGATCCTTGAGCCATTGCTTGGCCGATTCGAAAGCGTCCTTGTGATCGAGCAGCGGCTGCATCATCCGGCTCTCGTCTTCGGCGGTGAAGGTCAGGTTGCTCAGCAAACGGCTGACGTTCGGGCACTGGCTGGCGTAGTTCGGGGCGGTCACGGTCCAGACGGTGGCCGAGCCTTCGTTAGGGCCCAGGGCGTCCTGGCTACCGGTGAGGTAGGTCATTTTCACGTTGACGTTCATCGGGTGCGGCGCCCAGCCGAAGAACACCACGGCTTCGTTGCGTCGTACGGCGCGATCCACCGCTGCGAGCATGCCGGCCTCACTGGATTCGACCAGCTGGAATTTGCCCAGGCCGAACTGGTTCTTGGCGATCATTTCCTTGATCTGGGTGTTGGCGCCCGAACCTGGCTCGATGCCGTAGATCTTGCCGCCCAGTTCTTTTTCGAACTTGGCGATGTCGGCGAAGGTTTTCAGGCCCTTGTCAGCCAGGTAAGTCGGCACGGCCAGCGTGGCGCGGGCGTCCTTGAGGCTGGGTTCGCTCAGGACGGTCACCTGCTTGCCGGCGACAAACGGGGTGATGGTCTGGGTCATCAACGGGTTCCAGTAGCCGAGGAACATGTCCAGGCGCTGGTCGCGGATGCCGGCGAAAATGATTTGCTGGGAAGCACTGGTTTGTTTGGTCTTGTAGCCGAGGCCATCGAGCAGAACCTGGGTCATGGCGCTGGTGGCGATCACGTCGGTCCAGTTCACCACACCCATGCGCACGTTCTGGCAGGCGGCAGGGTCGGCAGCCATCGCGCCGGAACTCAAGAAAGCGGTACCACTGAGTGCGAGAACGCAGCTGCTGATCAGTCGTTTCATGGTGGGATCCTCGACAGGTCGTTATTGTGGGGTCCGGCGTCTCTGTGCGCCGGTGATGTCACGTTACGCAGCTGGACCTGGCGGAAAACGCACAGCGGCGACCAGCTCTTGCACTGCAGCGACCTGTGCTCTTGTCTGTCGCTTGCAAGTGGCGTATCAACGTCCAGACGCTGCCCGCCATCCGAGTGCGCTCCATGTCCCAGGATTTCTACTTTCTGTTGATGCCGGGTTTCTCGGCGATCGGTTTCATCTCGGCGATCGAACCGCTTCGGGTGGCCAACCGCTTTCGCGGCGAGTTGTACCGCTGGCATGTGCTGAGCGCCGACGGCGGTCCGGTATTGGCCAGCAACGGCATGTCGCTCAACGCCGATGCGGCGCTGGAACCACTGAAAAAGGGTGCGACCTTGCTGGTGGTCGCGGGGTTCGAGCCGTTGAAGTTCGTCAACCCGACACTGGAACACTGGCTGCGTCGTCTCGATCACGACGGCGTGACCCTCGGCGGCATCGACACCGGCAGTTTTGTCCTCGCCGAAGCGGGGCTGCTCGACGGGCACCGCGTGACCCTGCACTGGGAAGCCATCGACGCGTTCAAGGAGTCTTATCCACAGCTCAGCGTGACCCAGGAGCTGTTCGAGATCGACCGACGCCGCATCACCTCGGCCGGTGGCACAGCCTCTATCGACCTGATGCTTGACCTGATCGCCCAGGCTCACGGCCCCGAGTTGGCGATCCAGGTCAGCGAGCAATTCGTGCTCGGGCGCATCCGTCCGCGTAAAGACCACCAACGCATGCAGATCGCCACGCGTTACGGCATCAGCAACAAAAAATTGGTGCACGTAATTGGCGAGATGGAACAGCACAGCGAACCGCCGCTCAGCACCCTGGAGCTGGCGGATTCGATCAAGGTGACGCGACGTCAGCTTGAACGGCTGTTCCGCTTGCACCTCAACGACACGCCGAGCAACTTCTACCTGGGATTAAGACTGGAAAAAGCCCGGCAACTGCTGCGCCAGACCGACATGAGCGTGCTGGAAGTGAGCATCGCCTGCGGGTTTGAATCGCCGTCGTATTTCACCCGCAGTTATCGGACCCGGTTTGCGCGTTGCCCGCGCGAGGATCGACGGCGAGTGAATACAGTCGAATGATTCATTGTGGCGAGGGAGCTTGCTCCCGTTCGGCCGGTCCGGATTCGGGCGCAGCAGTCGTTCTTGGGACCGCTTCGCAGCCCAGCGGGAGCAAGCTCCCTCGCCACAGGTTTTTGTGTACCTTATTTCTTCATCAACCCCGAACACGCCGCTTTGTACGCCTCATGCTGATACTTGTTCAGCGTCGCCGGCAATTCAAAGTCGAACTTCTTGTTCTGCGCATTGATGGTCTGCGGTGACAGCAGCGTCACTTCGCAGTTGTCCAGCAACTGGAAAACCCCTTCGATCTTGAACGTGGTCGGACCGCCGGCGAACTCGCCTTTTTTACTGCGCTTCTTGATTGCGATGCGCTCGATCCCGTTGTCACGAACAAAGGCGCCGACCTGCGCGGCGAAGGCTTTGACGTTGGCGGCTTCATCATCGTCGTCGAGGGCGATTTTCTTGGTGTTCAGGGCGACGTGAGTCAGCACCTGATTGTCGAGGGAGGCGACGGCGAAGATCGCCTCGCTGCCTTTGATTTCGATGCCGCAGAATTTCATGAACACGCCTTGAGATGATGGTGCTGTTGCAGGGCAGTAGAGCCGCGTTTATTGCTGGCCGATCGATTCCAGAAACTCCGACCGTTCGTCGCTCTTGCTCGCCAGGCAATCGTTCAGGTCCATGGTGTAGGTCTTGCTGCCTACCGCTGCAGGGAACGCTGCAATCGCGCAATCGGCATCCCGCGATTTCATCCAGAGCTGCTCGGCGGTCTGGAGTTTGCCGGTGATGTCTGCCAATTGCGCCTTGTTGTTCGCGTATTGGGTTTTCATCCGATCCAGCAATCCCTGGAAATTGTCCTTGAGCAGTTGTTCGGCGGTGTTTTTGCTATAGGTCGAGCATTCCAGGGTCTGGACGTCGTTTTCGACCGCATCGCACGGGTTTTTGTCGGCTTCTTCTGCCGCCTGTACGCCGGTCGCTATCAGTGCCAAAGCCAGGAAGATCGATTTCATTGCGTTGCCGCCCCTTGTTCCAGTGATGCATCCAGTGATGCGGCGAATTCTGGCCCAACTATTCGGGAAAGAACAGGAGGGCAAAGGGCCTGCGGTGAGACCCTTTGTCGCGTATTGACGCTTTCGGCAATTCCCCTGTCGTTTTTGCACCCGGCTGCCCCGTCCCTCAAGCATATGCTGACCCAAAGCGCCGGCAGACGATTCGGCGCATGAATCGCTAATAGGGGACTGCCTGATGAGCCCAGCCGAATTGCACGCCGACAGCATCGTTATCGACGGGCTGATTATTGCCAAGTGGAATCGCGAGCTGTTTGAAGATATGCGCAAAGGCGGCTTGACCGCGGCCAACTGCACCGTGTCGGTGTGGGAGGGGTTCCAGGCAACCGTCAACAACATCGCCGCCAGCCAGAAGCTGATCCGTGAGAACAGTGACCTGGTGATTCCGGTGCGCACCACCGCCGACATCCGCAAAGCCAAGGAGCAGGGCAAGACCGGCATCCTGTTCGGCTTCCAGAATGCTCACGCCTTCGAAGACCAGATCGGCTATGTCGAGGTCTTCAAGCAGCTGGGCGTCGGTATTGTGCAGATGTGCTACAACACCCAGAACCTGGTCGGTACCGGTTGCTACGAGCGCGATGGCGGCCTGTCGGGTTTCGGTCGTGAGATCGTTGCCGAGATGAACCGCGTCGGTGTCATGTGCGACCTGTCCCACGTCGGCTCGAAGACTTCCGAAGAAGTCATCCTCGAATCCAAGAAGCCGGTGTGCTACTCCCATTGCCTGCCGTCGGGTCTGAAAGTGCACCCGCGCAACAAGTCCGATGAAGAATTGAGGTTCATCGCC
This sequence comes from Pseudomonas sp. CVAP#3, assembly GCF_018986375.1. Taxonomy (NCBI): domain Bacteria; kingdom Pseudomonadati; phylum Pseudomonadota; class Gammaproteobacteria; order Pseudomonadales; family Pseudomonadaceae; genus Pseudomonas; species Pseudomonas sp. CVAP#3. Next base: position 134,039 of record NZ_JAHMSC010000012.1, on the reverse strand, counting down.
GATCACGGCGGTTTCGTCGGCGTGACCATGTTCGCGCCGTTCCTGGCCAAGGGTATCGATTCGACCATCGACGATTACGCCGAAGCCATCGAATACACCATGAACATCGTCGGCGAAGACGCCATCGGCATCGGCACCGACTTCACCCAGGGCCATGGCCAGGACTTCTTCGAATACCTGACCCATGACAAGGGCTACGCCCGCCGTCTGACCAGCTTCGGCAAGATCATCAACCCGCTGGGCATTCGCACCGTGGGCGAGTTCCCGAACCTGACCGAGACGCTGCTCAAGCGCGGCCATTCCGAGCGCGTAGTGCGCAAGATCATGGGCGAAAACTGGGTCAATGTCCTCAAGGACGTCTGGGGCGAATAAGCCGCCGCACCTCTGAATCCTTTCCCGCTGCCATCCGAGCAGCGGGCAACACAACGAATTTTCTGGAGTTAAGTTTCCATGGCCAAGATCGCCCCGCAACTGCCAATCGAAGTCGACAGCGAAACCGGTGTCTGGACCTCTGACGCCCTGCCGATGCTGTATGTGCCGCGTCACTTCTTCGTCAACAACCACATGGGCATCGAGGAAGTGCTGGGCGCTGACGCCTATGCCGAAATCCTCTACAAGGCCGGCTACAAGTCCGCCTGGCACTGGTGTGAAAAGGAAGCTGAATGCCACGGCCTGGAAGGCGTTGCGGTGTTCGAGCACTACATGAAGCGCCTGTCGCAACGTGGCTGGGGCCTGTTCAAGATCCAGGACATCGACCTCGACAAAGGCACTGCCAGCGTCAAGCTCGAGCACTCGGCATTCGTTTACGTCTACGGCAAGGTCGGACGCAAGGTCGACTACATGTTCACTGGCTGGTTTGCCGGTGCCATGGACCAGATCCTGCAAGCGCGCGGCAGCAAGATTCGCACCGTCGCCGAACAGGTTTACGGTGGCTCCGAAGAAGGCCACGACGACGGCTTGTTCACCGTCAAACCTCAACAATAAGCAAGTCGTTGAAAAAACGTAGCGAGTGAAGGCCAGGCAAGGCGAAGTCAGGCGAGAAAGCGGAGTTGACTTTAGTCAATGAGCATTTCGAGGCTGACTTCAACGCAGCATGGCCGAACACAGTAGTTTTTTAACGACTTGAGGAGACTGCCATGGCTTTCGAGGCTATGTTCCAGCCGATTCAAATCGGCAAACTGACCATCCGCAACCGCGTGCTCAGCACCGCGCACGCCGAGGTTTACGCCACCGACGGCGGCATGACCACCGATCGGTACGTGAAGTACTACGAAGAGAAAGCCAAGGGCGGGATCGGCCTGGCGATTTGCGGCGGTTCTTCCAGCGTGGCCATCGACAGCCCGCAAGGCTGGTGGAAATCGGTCAACCTGGCCGACGACCGGATTATTCCGCACTTCCAGAACCTGGCCGATGCCATGCACAAGCATGGCGCCAAGATCATGATTCAGATTACCCACATGGGCCGTCGCTCACGTTGGGATGGCGAGCATTGGCCGACCCTGCTGTCGCCGTCGGGCATCCGTGAACCGGTGCACCGCGCGACCTGCAAAACCATCGAGCCGGAAGAAATCTGGCGGGTGATCGGCAACTACGCCAGCGCCGCTGCGCGCGCCAAGGCCGGTGGCCTGGATGGCGTTGAACTGTCGGCGGTGCACCAGCACATGATCGACCAGTTCTGGAGCCCGCGCGTCAACAAACGTACCGACGAATGGGGCGGCAGCTTCGAAAACCGCATGCGTTTCGGCCTGGAAGTGATCAAGGCTGTGCGCAAGGAAGTCGGTCCGGACTTCTGCGTCGGCATCCGTATCTGCGGTGACGAATTCCACCCTGATGGCCTGAGCCATGAGGACATGAAGCAGATCGCCAAGTATTACGACGACACCGGCATGATCGACTTCATCGGCGTCGTGGGCTCGGGGTGCGATACCCACAACACCCTGGCCAACGTTATCCCCAACATGAGTTATCCACCGGAGCCGTTCCTGCACTTGGCGGCCGGTATCAAGGAAGTGGTCAAGGCCCCGGTGCTGCATGCGCAGAACATTAAGGACCCGAACCAGGCGACACGTATTCTGGAAGGCGGTTACGTCGACATGGTCGGCATGACTCGCGCGCACATTGCCGACCCGCACCTGATCGCCAAGATCAAGATGGGCCAGATCGACCAGATCAAACAATGCGTGGGTGCCAACTACTGCATCGACCGTCAGTACCAGGGTCTGGACGTGCTGTGCATCCAGAACGCCGCAACCTCCCGTGAATACATGGGCGTACCGCACATCATCGAGAAATCGACCGGTGTGAAACGTAAAGTCGTGGTGGTCGGTGCCGGCCCTGCGGGGATGGAAGCGGCACGTGTAGCCGCCGAACGTGGCCACGACGTGACCCTGTTCGAGAAGAAAGAATTCATCGGCGGACAGATCACTACCGCCTCGAAAGCCCCGCAACGGGACCAGATCGCCGGTATCACCCGTTGGTTCCAGCTGGAACTGGCGCGTTTGAAAGTCGACCTGCGCCTGGGCGTGGCAGCTGATGCGGCGACCATTCTCGACCTGCGTCCGGACATCGTGGTGCTCGCCGTTGGCGGTCATCCGTTCCTGGAGCAGAACGAACACTGGGGCGCGGCTGAAGGCCTGGTGGTCAGCAGTTGGGACGTGCTCGACGGCAAGGTGCTGCCTGGCAAAAACGTGCTGGTCTACGACACCATTTGCGAGTTCACCGGGATGTCGGTTGCCGACTACCTCGCGGACAAGGGCAGCCAGGTCGAGATCGTCACCGACGACATCAAGCCGGGTGTGGCCATCGGCGGTACGTCGTTCCCGACGTACTACCGCAGCATGTACCCGAAAGAAGTGATCATGACCGGCGACATGATGCTCGATAAGGTCTACCGCGAAGGCGACAAGCTGGTGGCGGTGCTGGAGAACGAATACACCGGCGCCAAAGAGGAGCGGGTGGTCGACCAGGTCGTGGTCGAGAACGGCGTGCGGCCGGACGAAGAAATCTACTACGCGCTGAAGGAAGGCTCGCGCAACAAAGGCCAGATGGACATCGAAGCCCTGTTCGCGATCAAGCCTCAGCCATCGTTGAGCCAACCGGGTGACGGCTACTTGCTGTTCCGCATCGGTGACTGCGTGGCCCAGCGCAACACGCACGCGGCGATCTACGACGCGTTGCGGCTGTGCAAGGATTTTTAAGTACCGAATTGATCGTTCCCACGCTCCGCGTGGGAATGCCTCAATGGACGCTCCGCGTCCGCTTTTGATGTGACGCGGAGCGTCACGGGCTGCATTCCCACGCAGAGCGTGGGAACGATCATAGACCCCGAGGTCTTTGGGAGCTCCACCATGCTAAACACCCTTCTTCCCATCCTGCTGTTTGCTGCCCTGGGCCTGGCTGTCCTGGGCGCGCTGCGGCGGGTGGCTATGTGGCGCCGGGGCCGTGCGTCCAAGGTCGATCTGATCGGCGGCCTGCTGGCCATGCCCAAACGCTACATGGTCGACCTGCACCACGTGGTGGCGCGGGACAAATACATCGCCAACACCCACGTCGCCACGGCGGGTGGCGCGGTGGCGTCCATCGTGCTGGCGATCCTGGTTCACGGTTTTGGCCTGCATAACCGCTTCCTCGGTTATGCACTGTTGTTGATGACGGCAGTGATGTTCGTCGGTGCGATCTTTGTTTACCTGCGTCGGCGCAACCCGCCGGCGCGTTTATCCAAAGGTCCGTGGATGCGCCTGCCGAAAAGCTTGCTGGCATTCTCGGCGTCGTTCTTCCTGGTGACCTTGCCGGTGGCGGGCATCCTTCCGGAAAACTTCGGCGGTTGGCTGTTGGCGGTGATCCTCGGTGTTGGCGTGCTGTGGGGCGTGTCTGAATTGTTCTTTGGCATGACCTGGGGCGGGCCGATGAAGCACGCCTTTGCCGGTGCCTTGCACCTGGCCTGGCACCGTCGCGCCGAACGTTTTGGTGGTGGTCGTTCTACAGGTCTTAAACCGCTTGACCTGAACGATCCGCAAGCCCCCTTGGGCGTGGAAAAGCCCAAGGATTTTACCTGGAACCAACTGCTCGGCTTCGACGCCTGCGTGCAGTGCGGTAAATGCGAAGCGGCGTGCCCGGCGTTTGCCGCTGGCCAGCCGCTGAACCCGAAAAAACTGATTCAGGACATGGTCGTCGGCCTGGCTGGCGGCACCGATGCCAAGTTCGCTGGCAGTCCTTATCCAGGTAAAGCTATCGGTGAACACGCGGGTAATCCGCATCAACCGATCGTCAACGGTCTGGTGGACGCTGAAACCCTGTGGTCTTGCACCACTTGCCGTGCCTGCGTTGAAGAATGCCCGATGATGATCGAGCACGTTGACGCCATCGTCGACATGCGCCGCCATCTGACCCTGGAAAAAGGCGCGACCCCGAACAAGGGCGCCGAAGTCCTGGAAAACCTGATTGCCACCGATAACCCTGGCGGTTTCGCTCCAGGCGGGCGGATGAACTGGGCGGCGGACCTGAACCTGACACTGCTCAGCGAGAAGAAATCCACCGACGTGCTGTTCTGGGTTGGCGACGGTGCGTTCGACATGCGCAACCAGCGCACCTTGCGTGCCTTCGTCAAAGTGCTGAAAGCCGCAAAAGTCGACTTTGCCGTGCTCGGTCTTGAAGAACGTGACAGTGGCGACGTGGCTCGCCGTCTGGGCGACGAAGCGACCTTCCAGCTGTTGGCCAAACGCAACATCCAGACTTTGGCCAAATACAGCTTCAACCGCATCGTCACCTGCGATCCGCACAGCTTCCACGTGCTGAAAAACGAATACGGTGCCTTCGATGGCAACTACCTGGTGCAGCACCACAGCACCTACATGGCGGAAATCATCGACGCTGGCGCGCTCAATCTGGGCCAGCACAAAGGCAACAGCGTGACCTATCACGACCCGTGCTACCTCGGCCGCTACAACGGCGAATACGAGGCGCCGCGCCAGGTGCTGCGAGCGCTGGGAATCGAGGTCAAGGAAATGCAACGTTCCGGCTTCCGCTCGCGCTGCTGCGGCGGTGGCGGCGGTGCGCCGATCACCGACATTCCGGGCAAGCAACGGATCCCCGACATGCGCATGGACGACATTCGCGAAACCGGCGCCGAACTGGTGGCCGTGGGTTGCCCACAGTGCACCGCGATGCTCGAAGGCGTCGTCGAACCACGGCCGCTGATCAAGGACATTGCCGAATTGGTGGCCGACGCGCTGCTTGAAGACGCGGCGCCCAGCAAGTCACCGGCACCGACTAAACGTCAACCCGCGGAGGCCCACTGATGAGCGACATTATCCGCCGCGATCCGCGCGCTGAATGGATCGCCCGCAACCGTCTGCATCCGCTGCATGCCGCCATGCAACCGGTGGAACACAGCTGGATGGGCCCCAACGGGATCATTCGCAAGAATCCTCACGGCATTGGTTTCATCGGCCCCAATGGCATCAAGCGGATTGACCGCAGCGGTGCACAGCAGGGCGGGGCGACCAAGCGTACGGCCGCCGTTGAAGTGCAATTGCCGCTGCATCAGGTGGCGACACCTGCGTACTACATCAGTGTGGTGCCGGACATGGTTGGCGGCCGTTTGAGCAGCCACGACCGCGACCTGCTGGGCCTGGCCCATCAACTGGCCGGCAAGGACGGTGCAGTGCTGGCGGTGGTCTTTGGCGAGCACAAGGAAAACGCTTTCGCCACCGCGGGTGTCGACCGCCTGTTGGTGCTGGATGGCGAAGAATTCGAGGGTTATGCACCGGAACAGCGGGTGCAGGGTCTGCGGGCTGTGGATAACCAGTTCAGCCCTCGTCACTGGTTACTGCCGGACAGCCGCACCGGTGGTGGTGAACTGGGGCGGCGCTTTGCCGCGGCACTCGGCGAGCGCCCGGCCACGCGGGTCTGGCAGGTCAAGGATCAGGAGTGCATCGGCCGCGCCGGTGCCGGTCTGCAAGACTTGGCACGCCCTGTAGCACGGTTGATTCTGGCGGCGGTGGAATGTGCCGAGCCGGTCAGCGAAACCCGTCATGAAGCGTTGCCGGTGGAGTTATCCACAACGGTTGCGCGCAGCCTGTCGCGGATCGAGGACCTGGGCGCGGTAGCGGTCGACCCGGCAGCGATTCCCATGGCCGAAGCCGAGTTCATCTTCTCGGGCGGCAACGGGGTCAAGGACTGGGGACTTTTCCACAGGACGGCGGCGGCATTGGGCGCGACCGAAGGCGCATCGCGGGTCGCGGTGGACGATGGTTTCATGGCCCGCGACCGTCAGGTCGGCGCCAGCGGCACCTGGGTCACGGCGCGGGTCTACGTGGCGGTGGGGATTTCCGGGGCGATCCAGCACCTGCAAGGCATCGGTGCCTGCGACAAGGTGGTGGCGATCAACCTCGATCCTGGCTGCGACATGATCAAACGCGCCGACCTGTCGGTGATAGGTGAAAGCGCAGAAATTCTTCAGGCCTTGATCGCGGCGGTAGAGGCTTACCGCAACGACGCCAAGCGCGATGCGGCTTAAGAGAAGGAAAGGGTTATGAGTACTCATGTAATCAGCCTGGTGTCGATCGGCGCCCACCCGACTTCGGGCCGGCCACGCCGCGCCGAGCAGGATGCGCGGGCGGTTGAACTCGGTCTGCAACTGGCTGGGGATAACCTGCAAGTGCTGCACGCCGGTGATGTCGAGGAACCTGCGCTGCGGGCTTATCTGGGCATGGGCCTTGAACAGCTGCTCGTGCTCGAACAGCCCCAAGGCGCCGATGCGCTGCCAGCGTTGAGCGCTTATATACGCGATGCCGGGGCGCAGGTGGTGCTGACCGGCAGTCAGGCGGAAACCGGTGAAGGCTCGGGCATGTTGCCGTTCCTGCTGGCGGAAAGCCTGGGCTGGCCGCTGGTGGTCGGGCTGGCGCAGGTCGAGTCCATCGACGGCAATTCGGCCCTGGTGCTGCAAGCCTTGCCGCGTGGCCAGCGTCGACGTTTGAAAGTGCGCCTGCCGTTTCTCGCCACGGTGGATAACGCCGCGCCCAAGCCTCGGCAAAGTGCCTTCGGCCCGGCTCGACGCGGTGTGTTGCACGCCGATGACGTTGAAATTATCAACGATGAATTGCTCGCGGTTGCAACGTTGCAACCGGCCAAGCCACGGCCAAAACGCTTGAAAGTGATCAAGGCCAAGAGCGGCGCCGACCGGATGAAAGCCGCAACGGCCAAGGCCAGCGGCGGCGGTGGGCAAGTGCTCAAGGGCTTGAGTGCCGAGGCCGGGGCTGAGGCGATTCTCAAGTTGCTGATAGAAGAAGGCGTGGTTCGCTGATCTTCACACCGTGATCGTCCCCATGCTCTGCGTGGGGATGCCGCCCGGGGCGCTCCGCGTTCCTGTTACCTGCCTGAAATACAAAGCGTGAAGCACGCTCGCTAACATCCTGTTGGAGAAAATAATGACCGTTGAGTTTCGTGCAGCCCTGCGCGCGGATGCGCGGGAGATTGCTCGCTTGTTTCAGATTTCATCAGAAGGTGCCGCGGATTACATCTGGAGCCAACTGGCGGAGCCCGGCCAGGACCTGCTGGATGTCGGTGCCAGTCGCTACGCCCGCGAAGACGTCGATTTTTCCTATCAAAACTGCCTGATCGCGCAGGCAGAGGGCAAGGTCATTGGCATGCTGCACAGCTACGTGATGCGTCACGATCCGCTGGCAGCTCCCGTCACCGATCCGGTCCTGGCGCCATATGCCAAGCTGGAAATCCCCGACACCCTCTATATATCGAGCCTGGCGCTGCACGAGGGCTGGCGCAATCAGGGCCTGGGCCAACAATTCCTCGCCTACGCTTACGACCGCGCGAATCAGTTGGGGCTCAACGGCTTGAGCCTGATCGACTATGCGTCGAACACTGGTGCCCGTCGGTTTTACGAGCGACATGGCTTCCGTGTCGTCGATACCTGCCAGATCACACCCCATCCGATGATTCGGGTCACGGGTGAAGCCTATTTGATGTATCGGCCATAGGTGACGCAGAGCGTCACGGGATGCATTCCCACGCAGAGCGTGGGAACGAGCCATTCGAGGGGCGTTCACGCTGCGGTTACCCACAATCCCTGTTAGCGCTTCTGTGGATAACATGTTCACCCCTCGCTACACTCCACGCCTCTCAAGCCCTGCAAGCCCTTGTACGAAAAACAACCAGCCTAACCCCGCGTTTTTTCGAGCTTTTTTCAGTGGATAAGGGCATCGGTCGTTCACGACTTGCCCCCAATCTCTGTTGGCGCTTCTGTGGATAAGATGTTTGCTGTCCGCTGTAAGCCATACAGGTCGTGGCTTTCAAGCTTCTGGTTAATAAATGACCAAATGCTGGGTTTTACCCTCCGCTGACTGTTCAAACCCACGAAATATGCAGCCTGGACGTGGTTTTCCACAGCGCACTGAATAGTTTGCACAGTTGCCCCCAAAGTCTGTTGGCGCTTCTGTGGATAAGGTGTTTACGATCCTCTGTGAGCCATGAATAACGTGGCTTACAGGCTTCTGATCAAAAAACAGTCAATAGCCGCCAAAAAACCGCCAATTGAATAAGTCACGGATTTTCTTCAGTTTCTGTGGAGAAAACTTTCAGTCTTTCCGCAGTTGTCCCCATTTGCTGTGGGTGGAGGTGTGGATAACTTGTTCGCGGAAGGCTGCACGCCACGTTCCTTATAGGCTGGAACGCGATAGATCATATTTCGTACAGTTCTATAGATTGGAGAAAAAAAAAGATCGCAGCCTGCGGCAGCTCCTACAGGGATCATGTGATTCCGTAGGAGCTGCCGCAGGCTGCGATCTTTTGATCTTGAGGATCTTAACCGTGAACCGGTACGCCCTTGAGGTAAGGCGCAGGTTCTGCACCCAGGTTGTTCAACAGGCGCTCGCTGTACCAATCCACGAAGTTCACCACGCCGAACTCGTAAGTCTTGGAGTACGGGCCTGGCTGGTACGCCGTGGAGTTGATCCCGCGCTGGTTCTCTTCGGCCAGGCGACGGTCTTCGTTGTTGGTCGCATCCCAGACTTCACGCATGCGGTCGACGTCGTAATCCACGCCTTCTACAGCGTCCTTGTGCACCAGCCATTTGGTGGTGACCATGGTTTCCTGCGCGCTGATCGGCCACACGGTGAACACAATGATGTGATCGCCCATGCAGTGGTTCCACGAGTGCGGCAGGTGCAGGATGCGCATCGAGCCCAAGTCCGGGTTCTGGATCCGGCCCATGAGTTTCTTGCAGGCTTGCTTGCCGTCGAGGGTCATCGACACGGTGCCCTTGAGCAGCGGCATGCGCACGATGCGGTTACGCAGGCCGAAGCTGGCGTGTGCGTAAGGAATCTTCTCGGCTTCCCAGGCAGCGGCAGAAGCGGCTACGTGGTCCTTGAACGCCTGGTCGGCACGCGGGTCGGTGACGTCGTCCCATTCCAGCAGGGTTTTCAGCAGTGCCGGGTGCGATGCGTTGCAGTGGTAGCACTCGCGGTTGTTTTCCAACACCAGTTTCCAGTTGGCCTGTTCCACCAGGGTGGTTTGCACCGCCACCTTGGTGTTCTCCATGTCGTACGGTTCCATGTAATGGTTCAGTGTCGACAGGAAGTCATCGATGGCCGGCGGGTTTTCCGCGAGGCTGATGAAGATGTAACCGCCAGCGGTCTTCACGTTTACCGGTTTCAGGCCGTACTGCTTCATGTCGAAGTCGTCGCCCATCTCGGTGCCGGCGAACAACAGGCGTCCGTCCAGCTCGTAGGTCCACTGGTGATAGTGGCAAACCAGCTTGGCGACCTTGCCTTTGTCGCTGGTGCACAGACGCGAACCACGGTGGCGGCAGACGTTATGGAAGGCATGGACCACGCCTTCTGCACCGCGAATCACGATGATCGGGTTCTTGCCGATCTGCAGGGTCAGGTAGTTGCCCTTGGTCGGGATTTCGCAGGTCATGCCGGCAATCAGCCACTCTTTCTGGAAGATCTCCTGCATGTCGATATCGAACAACCGCTCATCAGAGTAGAACGGCTGTGGCAGCGAAAATGTACGCTCGCGCTCTTGCAACATCTGCGCGGTGGCCTTGCGTGCGGGTTCCAGTGGATCGCCCAAGCTCAAGGTAGTGGTGACGTCCATCGTTTAAGTCCTCATGGCCATCTGTGTGGCCGGCGAATAGTGGCTACGGTTAGTGCAACGCAAGGCAGAAAACAGCGTTTGTCTGTTGAAGCGAGTGTGGGCCCGGCGCAGGCTGGAACCTTATCCATGGGCGACATGGCCCAATCTGTTCCCGACGCTCAACCCCCGGTGGTTGTGGGCTGGTCGCGATAAGCATGTGAATGTCGCAGATAGGTAAATGGGCAATCTGCGCTATACGCAGAATCGGCAACATGAGGTCGACAGTCGACCGTGGAGATCAGCATGTCCAATAGTTTCCTGAACCCGGTAACCACCCAGACCTGGGCCAATGGCCGGCACATTGTCCGTTGCGTCAAAGTCATCCAGGAAACCTGGGACGTGCGAACCTTCTGCTTCATGGCCGACCAGCCGATCATGTTCTTCTTCAAGCCGGGGCAGTTCGTCACCCTGGAGCTGGAGATCGAGGGCGTGCCGATCATGCGCTCGTACACTATTTCCAGCTCGCCGTCGGTGCCTTACAGCTTTTCGGTGACCATCAAGCGCGTACCGGGCGGCAAGGTTTCCAACTGGTTGCATGACACCCTGCACGAAGGCCAGGAGCTGGCGGTGCACGGGCCGGTCGGGCTGTTCAACGCGATGGATTTCACTGCACCGAAAGTGCTCTATCTCAGCGGCGGTGTCGGGATCACCCCGGTAATGTCCATGGCCCGCTGGTTCTACGACACCAACGGCAACGTCGACATGGTGTTTATCCACAGTGCCCGCTCGCCGAAAGACATCATCTATCACCGCGAGCTGGAGCACATGGCGTCGCGGATCGATAACTTCAGCCTGCACCTGATCTGTGAGAAGCACGGACTGGGTGAGCCTTGGGCCGGTTATCGCGGCTACCTGAATCATAAAATGCTGGAGCTGATGGCGCCGGACTTCCTTGAGCGTGAGGTCTTCTGCTGCGGCCCGACCCCTTACATGCATGCGGTCAAACGCCTGCTGGAAGCCGCTGGCTTCGACATGAAGCGTTACCACGAAGAATCTTTCGGTGCTACACCGCCAGAGGCCCGTGCCGATGCGGTGGAGCAAGCCGAACAAGCGGCCGACGCCCCGGAAATCGACGTGGCGGATCTGCATCAAGTGGAATTCACCGCGTCCGGCAAAAGCATCCGCGTGGCACCGGGTGAAACCGTCCACGCCGCAGCCGCCAAGCTTGGCCTGCTGATTCCGAAAGCCTGCGGGATGGGGATCTGCGGAACGTGCAAGGTAATGAAGCTGGGCGGGGAGGTCGAGATGGAGCACAACGGCGGGATCACCGAAGAAGACGAGGCCGAGGGTTACATCCTGTCGTGCTGCAGCGTGCCGAAAGGGGATGTACGGATCGAGTTTTGATTGGCTCTGGCTCAGAACCTGTGGCGAGGGGGCTTGCCCCCGTTGGGCTGCGTAGCAGCCCCAAACCCTGAGAGTGCCGTCTGTCAGGCAGACCGTGTTTGCTGAATTCACGACGGCTTCGCCGCCGAGCGGGAGCAAGCTCCCTCGCCACAAAGTTTCATTTCATTCTGGTGGGGTATTACCCCGCCATCACTTCCCGAATATCCGCCGCCAATTCCCGCACTCGCTCTACCTCGGTATCCCACGAGCACATGAAGCGTGCGCCACCTTTGCCGATGAAAGTGTAGAAACGCCAGCTCTTGGCGGTCAGTGCCGCGACGGCCGATTCCGAGAGTTGCAGGAACACGCCGTTGGCTTGTACCGGGAACATCAGTTCAACGCCTGGAATGTCGCTCACCAGCTCGGCCAGCAGCTGTGCGCAGTAGTTGGCGTGGCGGGCGTGTTTGAGCCAGGCGTCGTTTTCCAGCAGGCCGACCCACGGCGCCGAGAGGAAACGCATTTTCGACGCCAGTTGCCCGGCCTGTTTGCAGCGGTAGTCGAAGTCTTCGGCCAGCTTGTGGTTGAAGAACAGAATCGCCTCACCCACGGCCATGCCGTTTTTCGTCCCGCCGAAGCACAACACATCGACACCGGCCTTCCAGGTCAGGTCCGCGGGCGTGCAACCGAGGAACGCGCAGGCGTTGGAGAAGCGTGCGCCGTCCATGTGCAGGTTCAGGCCCAGTTCCTTGCAGGTGGCGCTGATGGCGCGGATTTCTTCCGGGGTGTAGATGCTGCCGACTTCGGTGGCCTGGGTCAGGGTTACGACGCGCGGTTTCGGGTAGTGAATGTCCTGGCGCTTGAGGGCGATTTCGCGGATCGATTCCGGGGTCAGCTTGCCGTTTTCAGTGCGTGCGATGAGCAGCTTGGAGCCGTTGGAGAAAAATTCCGGCGCGCCGCATTCGTCGGTTTCGACGTGGGCAGTTTCTGAGCAGATCACGCTGTGGTAGCTCTGGCACAGCGACGACAGCGCCAGGGAGTTGGCGGCGGTGCCGTTGAAGGCGAAGAACACTTCGCAGTCGGTTTCGAACAATTTGCGGAAATCGTCCGAGGCGCGTGCCGTCCACTCATCGTCGCCGTAGGCGCGTTGGTGGCCTTGATTGGCCTGTTCCATGGCGGCCCAGGCTTCCGGGCAGATACCGGAATAGTTGTCGCTGGCGAATTGTTGGCTCTTGTCGGTCATGGCCGGCTCCGTGGTCGATGATGGTGCGCACTGTACCCAGATTTGCAGGAAGCGCACATCCGCTGATTCTGTAGGAAAAGTCGAGTTGTAAACACCCTGTGGCGAGGGAGCTTGCTCCCGCTGGATCGCGCAGCGGTCCCAAAGCCAATAAATACGGGCTGTCTGATAAAGCGCATTGGCCGGTATTGCGACTGCTGCGCCCGAACGCGGACCGGCCGAACGGGAGCAAGCTCCCTCGCCACAAGAGCCCGCCAGTCGGCGGCATTTATCCCGGCGTGCCAACCCATGTCGTAAACGCACCTTTGCGTGGCGTCCATAGGCATTTGACCACTCGAAGCCGGCCATACCATCGCATCCAAAGGGCACTGCCGTAAGGTACGTGCCTCACCGAGACGAAAGGCGCACAAGCCGCCGCTGGGAGAGACGCGATGTTCAGCAAGCAAGACCAGATCAAGGGTTACGACGATGCACTGCTGGCGGCGATGAATGCCGAAGAGCTGCGCCAGGAAGATCACATCGAGCTGATCGCGTCAGAGAACTACACCAGCAAACGCGTCATGGAAGCGCAAGGCAGTGGCCTGACCAACAAATACGCCGAAGGTTATCCAGGCAAGCGCTACTACGGCGGCTGCGAGCACGTCGACAAGGTTGAAGCGCTGGCCATCGAACGCGCCAAGCTGCTGTTCGGTGCCGATTACGCCAACGTCCAGCCGCATTCCGGCTCGTCGGCCAACAGCGCCGTTTACCTGGCCCTGCTGCAACCCGGCGACACCATTCTCGGCATGAGCCTGGCCCATGGCGGTCACCTGACCCACGGCGCCAAAGTGTCGTCCTCGGGCAAGCTGTACAACGCCGTGCAGTATGGCATCGACACCAAAACCGGCCTGATCGACTACGACGAAGTCGAGCGTCTGGCCGTCGAATGCAAGCCGAAGATGATCGTCGCCGGTTTCTCGGCTTACTCCAAGACTCTGGACTTCCCACGTTTCCGTCAGATTGCCGACAAGGTGGGTGCGCTGCTGTTCGTCGACATGGCGCACGTTGCCGGTCTGGTCGCTGCCGGCCTGTACCCGAACCCGCTGCCGTATGCCGACGTGGTGACCACCACCACCCACAAGACCCTGCGCGGTCCGCGTGGCGGCCTGATCCTGGCCAAAGCTAACGAAGAAATCGAGAAAAAGCTCAACGCGGCAGTCTTCCCCGGTGCCCAGGGCGGCCCGCTGATGCACGTGATCGCCGGTAAGGCGGTGTGCTTCAAGGAAGCGTTGGAGCCTGGTTTCAAGGCTTACCAGCAACAAGTGATCGATAACGCCCAGGCCATGGCCGGCGTATTTATCAAACGCGGCTACGATGTAGTGTCCGGCGGTACTGATAACCACCTGTTCCTGGTGAGCCTGATCCGTCAGGGCCTGACCGGTAAGGAAGCCGACGCCGCTTTGGGTCGTGCCCACATCACCGTGAACAAGAACGCCGTACCGAACGATCCACAATCGCCGTTCGTCACCTCGGGCCTGCGTATCGGCACCCCGGCGGTCACCACGCGCGGTTTCAAGGTCACCCAGTGCGTTGAACTGGCCGGCTGGATTTGCGACATCCTCGACAACCTCGGCGACGCCGATGTCGAGGCCAATGTTGCCAAGCATGTGGCAGCTGTGTGCGCGGACTTCCCGGTTTATCGCTGAGCGCGGTTTTGGAGTAAATGACTATGCAACGCTACTCAGGCTTCGGCCTCTTCAAACACTCCCTCAGCCACCACGAAAACTGGCAGCGGATGTGGCGCACGCCGACTCCGAAAAAAGTCTACGACGTGGTCATCGTCGGCGGCGGCGGGCATGGTCTGGCGACCGCCTACTACCTGGCCAAGGAACACGGCATCACTAACGTGGCCGTGGTCGAGAAGGGTTGGCTGGGCGGCGGTAACACCGCGCGCAACACCACCATTGTGCGTTCCAACTACCTGTGGGACGAGTCGGCCCACCTGTACGAACACGCGATGAAACTCTGGGAAGGTCTGTCCCAGGACCTGAACTACAACGTGATGTTCTCCCAGCGTGGCGTCTACAACCTGTGCCACACCCTGCAGGACATTCGTGATTCCGAGCGTCGGGTCAGCGCCAACCGCCTCAACGGCGTCGACGGCGAACTGCTCACCGCTCAGCAAGTGGCTGACGAGATTCCGTACCTCGACTGCTCGAAAAACACTCGCTACCCGGTGATGGGCGCTACCGTCCAGCGTCGCGGCGGCGTGGCCCGTCACGATGCCGTGGCCTGGGGCTTTGCCCGTGCGGCCGATGCCTTGGGCGTGGACCTGATCCAGCAGACCGAAGTGATCGGTTTCCGCAAGGAAAACGGTGTCTGCATCGGCGTTGAAACCAACAAGGGCTTCATCGGCGCCAAGCGCGTCGGTGTGGTCACCGCCGGTAACTCTGGGCACATGGCCAAACTCGCCGGTTTCCGTCTGCCGATCGAATCCCACCCGCTGCAAGCGCTGGTGTCCGAGCCGATCAAGCCGATTATCGACAGCGTGATCATGTCCAACGCCGTACACGGTTACATCAGCCAGTCCGACAAGGGCGACCTGGTAATCGGTGCCGGTATCGACGGCTACAACGGCTACGGCCAGCGTGGTTCGTACCCGGTGATCGAGCACACCATCCAGGCCATCGTCGAGATGTTCCCGGTGTTGTCCCGCGTACGCATGAACCGCCAGTGGGGCGGCATCGTCGACACCACGCCGGACGCATGCCCGATCATCTCCAAAACACCCGTGCCGAACATGTTCTTCAACTGCGGTTGGGGCACTGGCGGTTTTAAAGCGACTCCAGGCTCGGGCAACGTGTTTGCCGCCAGCCTTGCCAAGGGTGAAATGCACCCATTGGCTGCACCTTTCTCCATCGACCGCTTCCACAGCGGTGCGTTGATCGATGAACACGGCGCTGCGGCCGTCGCCCACTAACAGGAGAAATTTCCTATGTTGCATATCTTCTGTCCTCACTGCGGTGAACTGCGCTCCGAAGAGGAATTCCATGCATCCGGCCAGGCGCACATCCCGCGTCCACTGGACCCGAGCGCTTGCACCGACGAGGAGTGGGGCGACTACATGTTCTTCCGTGATAACCCTCGCGGGTTGCACCACGAGCTGTGGGATCACGTTGCCGGTTGCCGTCAGTATTTCAACGTCACCCGTGACACCGTGACCTACGAGATTCTCGAAACCTACAAGATCGGTACCAAGCCACAGTTCACCGACAAGACTGAAAGTCCGAAAGCGGCCGCGCAGGCTCTGGGAGCGAAGGTATGAGCCAGATCAATCGCCTGTCCAACGGTGGACGGATCGACCGCAACAAAGTCCTGAGTTTCACCTTCAACGGCCAGATCTACAAAGGCTTTGAAGGCGACTCCCTGGCCGCTGCATTGCTGGCCAACGGCGTCGACATCATCGGTCGCAGCTTCAAGTATTCGCGTCCTCGCGGGATCTTCGCCGCAGGTGCTGAAGAGCCGAACGCGGTGCTGCAGATCGGTGCCACCGAAGCCACGCAAATTCCTAACGTGCGCGCCACTCAACAGGCGTTGTACCAGGGCCTCGTCGCCACCAGCACCAACGGCTGGCCGAGCGTGAACAACGACATGATGGGGATTCTCGGCAAGGTCGGCGGCAAGCTGATGCCACCGGGTTTCTACTACAAAACCTTCATGTACCCGCAATCGTTCTGGATGACCTACGAGAAGTACATTCGTAAGGCTGCAGGTCTTGGCCGTTCGCCGACCGAAAACGATCCGGACACTTACGACTACATGAACCAGCACTGCGACGTGCTGATCGTCGGCGGTGGCCCGGCCGGTCTGGCGGCTGCCTTGGCGGCTGCGCGCAGCGGTGCCCGAGTGATTCTGGCCGATGAGCAGGAAGAGTTCGGCGGCAGTCTGCTCGATTCCCGCGAAAGCCTTGACGGCAAACCGGCGACCGAATGGGTTGCCAGCGTTATCGCCGAGCTCAAAAACACCCCTGACGTGTTGGTGTTGCCTCGTGCGACCGTCAACGGTTACCACGACCACAACTTCCTGACCATTCACGAACGCCTCACCGATCACCTCGGCGACCGCGCACCGATTGGCCAGGTTCGTCAGCGTATTCACCGGGTTCGCGCCAAGCGCGTAGTGCTGGCAACCGGCGCTCACGAGCGTCCACTGGTCTACGGCAACAACGACGTGCCGGGCAACATGCTGGCCGGTGCCGTCTCGACTTACGTGCGCCGTTATGGCGTAGCACCGGGCAAGAAACTGGTGCTGTCGACCAACAACGATCACGCCTACCGCGTGGCGCTGGACTGGCTCGACGCCAGCCTGCAAGTGGTGGCCATCGCCGATGCGCGGAGCAATCCTCGCGGTGCGCTGGTAGAAGAAGCACGTGCCAAAGGCATCCGTATCCTGACCGGCAGCGCGGTGATCGAAGCGCGCGGCAGCAAGCGCGTCACCGCTGCTCGTGTTGCCGCGATCGACGTCAAGGCGCACACCGTCACCAGCCCTGGCGAATGGCTTGAATGCGATCTGGTTGCCAGCTCCGGCGGCTACAGCCCGGTGGTTCACCTGGCGTCGCACTTGGGCGGCAAACCGATCTGGCGTGAAGACATCCTCGGTTTCATCCCGGGCGAAGCACCGCAAAAACGCGTCTGCGTTGGCGGCATCAATGGCGTCTACAGCCTCGGCGATTCTCTGGCAGACGGTTTTGAAGGCGGCGTGCGCGCGGCCAGCGAAGCCGGCTTCAAAGCGGTTGAAGGCGTCCTGCCAAAAGCCCTGAGCCGTGTGGAAGAGCCGACTCTGGCGTTGTTCCAGGTTCCGCATGAAAAGGCCACTGCACGTGCGCCGAAGCAATTCGTCGACCTGCAGAACGACGTCACCGCGGCCGCCATCGAACTGGCGACCCGCGAGGGCTTCGAGTCGGTCGAGCACGTCAAGCGCTACACCGCACTGGGCTTCGGTACTGACCAGGGCAAGCTTGGCAACGTCAACGGTCTGGCCATCGCCGCCCGTTCGCTGAACGTGACCATCCCGCAGATGGGCACCACCATGTTCCGCCCGAACTACACGCCGGTGACTTTCGGTGCGGTAGCCGGTCGTCACTGTGGGCACATTTTCGAGCCAGTGCGTTACACCGCACTGCACGCCTGGCACGTGAAAAACGGCGCCGAGTTCGAAGACGTCGGTCAGTGGAAACGTCCTTGGTACTTCCCGAAAAACGGTGAAGACCTGCATGCCGCGGTGAAACGCGAATGCCTGGCCGTGCGCGAAAGCGTCGGTCTGCTGGATGCGTCGACTCTCGGCAAGATCGACATTCAAGGCCCGGATGCGCGTGAGTTCCTCAACCGCGTCTACACCAACGCCTGGACCAAGCTCGATGTGGGCAAGGCTCGTTACGGCCTGATGTGCAAAGAAGACGGGATGGTTTTCGACGACGGCGTCACTGCATGTCTGGCCGACAACCACTTCGTGATGACCACCACCACCGGCGGCGCTGCACGCGTGCTGCAATGGCTGGAAATCTACCACCAGACCGAATGGCCAGACCTGAAGGTGTACTTCACCTCGGTTACCGACCACTGGGCGACCATGACCCTGTCCGGGCCGAACAGCCGCAAGCTGCTCAGCGAAGTCACTGACATCGATCTGGACCGGGACGGCTTCCCGTTCATGACCTGGAAAGAAGGTTTGGTAGGCGGTGTGCCGGCGCGGGTGTTCCGGATTTCGTTTACCGGTGAGCTGTCGTACGAAGTCAACGTACAGGCCGACTACGCCATGGGTGTCCTGGAAAAAATCGTCGAGGCTGGCAAGAAGTACAACCTGACGCCGTACGGCACTGAAACCATGCACGTCCTGCGGGCCGAGAAGGGGTTCATCATCGTCGGCCAGGACACTGACAGCTCGATGACCCCGGACGACCTGAACATGGGCTGGTGCGTCGGTCGCACCAAACCGTTCTCGTGGATCGGCTGGCGTGGCATGAACCGTGAAGACTGTGTGCGTGATCAGCGCAAACAGTTGGTCGGCCTCAAGCCGATCGACCCGACCAAATGGCTGCCGGAAGGTGCGCAACTGGTGTTCAACACCAAGCAAACGATCCCGATGAGCATGGTCGGTCACGTGACCTCCAGCTACGCCCACAACTCCCTCGGCTATTCGTTTGCCATGGGTGTGGTCAAAGGCGGCTTGAAGCGCCTCGGCGAGCGCGTGTTCGCGCCGTTGGCCGACGGCAGCGTGATCGAAGCGGAAATCGTTTCTTCGGTGTTCTTCGATCCGAAAGGCGATCGCCAGAACGTGTGATACCACAATACCTGTGGGAGCGTGGCTTGCCCGCGATGAACGATAACGCGGTGCCTCGACCGAGTTGTTCCCATCGCGGGCAAGCCACGCTCCCACAGGTGAGATGCAAGAATTCAGGAAAGGTGCTTTATGACCACAGCCAACGTTTACCAACAGCGCCCAACCACTGGGGCAAAGGCCGAGTCGTCACTGCACCACGCGGGCCTGCAAAGCCTGGTGGGCAAGGGCCGTAAAAACGCCGGTGTCACCGTGCGTGAGAAAAAACTCCTGGGTCACCTGACCCTTCGTGGCGATGCCCACAACCCGGCATTCGCCGCTGGCGTGCACAAGGCCCTGGGCCTTGAACTGCCGGTCGCGCTGACCGTGGTCGCCAAAGGCGAAACCAGCCTGCAGTGGATGGGCCCGGACGAGTGGCTGCTGATCGTGCCGAGCGGTGAAGAATTCGCCGCCGAGAAAAAACTGCGCGAAGCGCTGGGCGATCTGCACATCTCCATCGTCAACGTCAGTGGCGGTCAGCAGATTCTTGAATTGAGCGGCCCGAAAGTCCGCGAAGTGCTGATGAAGTCCACCAGCTACGACGTGCACCCCAACAACTTCCCGGTGGGCAAAGCGGTGGGCACGGTGTTCGCCAAGTCGCAACTGGTGATCCGCCATACCGCTGAAGACACCTGGGAACTGCTGATCCGCCGCAGCTTCTCGGATTACTGGTGGCTGTGGTTGCAGGATGCGGCTGCTGAGTATGGCCTTAGCGTCCAGGCGTAACACTGTTGAATGATCGTTCCCACGCTCCGCGTGGGAATGTATCCCCGGACGCTCTGCGTCCAGCTCTACGGCGGTGACGCAGAGCGTCACTGGCGGCATTCCCACGCGGAGCGTGGGAACGATCAGTAAACGAGGAGTCACCGCACTATGAGCCGCGCACCAGACACATGGATTTTGACTGCCCATTGCCCAAGCGTCCTGGGCACGGTGGATGCGGTGACCCGCTTTTTGTTCGAACAGGGTTGCTACGTCACCGAGCACCACTCCTTCGATGATCGGCTGTCTGCACGTTTCTTCATTCGCGTGGAGTTCCGTCAGCCGTCGAGTTTCGACGAACAGGCATTCCGCACAGGCCTGGCCGAACGGACCGACGCGTTCGGCATGGTTTTCGAGCTGACCCCGCCGCACCACCGGCCAAAAGTGGTGATCATGGTGTCCAAGGCCGATCACTGCCTCAACGATTTGCTCTATCGCCAGCGCATCGGCCAACTGGCGATGGATGTAGTCGCGGTGGTGTCCAACCACCCGGACCTCAAGCCGCTGGCCGACTGGCACGGGATTCCCTATTACCACTTCCCGCTCGACCCGAACGACAAGCCAGCACAAGAGCGGCAAGTCTGGCAGGTGATCGAAGAGTCCGGTGCAGAGCTGGTGGTGCTTGCGCGCTACATGCAAGTGCTGTCGCCGGAGCTGTGCCGCAAGCTCGATGGTAAAGCGATCAACATTCACCACTCGTTGCTGCCCGGTTTCAAAGGCGCCAAGCCGTATCACCAGGCGTACAACAAGGGCGTAAAACTGGTGGGCGCCACGGCGCACTACATCAACAACGACCTCGACGAAGGCCCGATCATCGCCCAGGGCGTGGAAGCGGTGGATCACAGCCATTACCCCGAAGACCTGATTGCCAAAGGCCGGGATATCGAGGGGCTGACGTTGGCCCGAGCGGTGGGGTATCACATTGAACGGCGGGTGTTTCTCAACGCCAACAGAACAGTAGTTCTTTAGATCGCCATCGCGAGCAAGCTCGCTCCCACAGGGGATTGTGTGAGTACACAGATCTTAGTCGCACCAAAGATCCAATGTGGGAGCGAGCTTGCTCGCGATGAGGCCCTTACAAACAACACAAGACTCACAGGCAATAACCCGAGCAATTAACGCGCCGCCGATTCCTGGCGACGCGACCGCTACATAAAAACAACAGCGAGGTGAAAGCATGTCTGGTAATCGTGGTGTGGTGTATCTCGGCAATGGCAAGGTCGAAGTACAGAAAATCGACTATCCAAAAATGCAGGACCCGCGTGGCAGGAAGATCGAGCACGGCGTCATCCTGCGCGTGGTATCCACCAATATCTGTGGTTCCGACCAGCACATGGTGCGTGGTCGCACCACGGCTCAAACCGGTCTGGTACTGGGCCACGAGATCACCGGTGAAGTGATCGAGAAGGGCAGCGACGTCGAGAACTTGAAAATCGGCGACCTGGTATCGGTGCCGTTCAACGTGGCGTGCGGCCGTTGCCGTTCCTGCAAAGAGATGCACACCGGTGTCTGCCTCAGCGTTAACCCGGCCCGTCCGGGCGGTGCCTATGGTTATGTCGACATGGGTGACTGGACCGGCGGCCAGGCCGAATACGCGATGGTGCCGTATGCCGACTTCAACCTGCTGAAACTGCCGGATCGCGACCGCGCCATGGAAAAAATCCGTGACCTGACCTGCCTCTCCGACATCCTGCCAACCGGTTACCACGGCGCAGTGACTGCCGGCGTTGGCCCTGGCAGCACCGTGTACATCGCGGGCGCAGGCCCGGTGGGTCTGGCGGCTGCCGCTTCCGCTCGCCTGCTGGGCGCGGCAGTGGTGATCATCGGTGACGTCAACCCGATCCGCCTGGCTCACGCCAAGGCCCAGGGTTTCGAAATCGCCGACCTGTCCCAGGACACCCCGCTGCACGAACAGATCGCTGCACTGTTGGGCGAACCGGAAGTCGATTGCGCCGTCGACGCCGTGGGCTTCGAAGCCCGTGGTCACGGCCATGCCGGCGTGAAACACGAAGCACCGGCCACCGTACTCAACTCGCTGATGGGCGTGGTTCGGGTTGCCGGCAAAATCGGTATCCCTGGCCTGTACGTGACAGAAGATCCGGGCGCAGTCGACGCCGCAGCGAAAATGGGCAGCCTGAGCATCCGCTTCGGCCTGGGCTGGGCAAAATCCCACAGCTTCCACACTGGCCAGACCCCGGTGATGAAGTACAACCGCCAGCTGATGCAGGCGATCATGTGGGATCGCATCAAGATTGCCGACATCGTGGGTGTTGAAGTCATCAGCCTCGACGACGCACCACGTGGTTACGGCGAATTCGATGCCGGCGTACCGAAGAAGTTTGTGATCGATCCGCACAAGTTGTTCAGCGCGGCGTAAGGCTTAGGGCAAGGCGGAAAAAAGGGCGACAGTAATGTCGCCCTTTTTTATGGAAAGCGGCAGCTTACGATTGATCGTCCCCACGCGCAGCAAAGGAATGCAGCCCGGGACGCTCCGCGTCCCTAAAGGCGTGACGCAGAGCGTGGGAACGATCAACAGTCAGGAACCCGGAGGGTGCCGCTTTATTCGGGGCGCACCAGTGTCGCGTGCATTCCCTTTGGCCCTTTCTCTGCTACGAAAGATACCGCCTGGCCCTGTTTAAGCCCCCCAAAACCTGGGTTCTCTAACGCCTTACGCTCCACGAAGAGGTCGTCACCTCCATCATCGGGTGCGATCAACCCATGGCCCTGTCGATCGTCGAACATTCTGACCTTACCGTCTTGTCTGTTACTCATTGTCATGCCTCCCATGTGCTCAATAACCGAAGGAGTGTGAACAGTTGTTTGCCTGCTCACTCCCCATTCCCGTTGTTACGAAAAACATCGTGAGCGCATCACGGACAGGCGCCTACTGTCAGATCTGACAGTTGTTTATACGGATTAGGAATAAGGTTTTAATTTGACTGGAAGGAGTGGGAATAAAGTATGAAAGGCGACGGATACAGATCGTTCCCACGCGCATTAAAGGAATGCAGCCCGGGACGCTCCGCGTCCCTAAAGGCGTGACGCAGAGCGTCACAGGAGGCGTTACCACGCAGAGCGTGGGAACGATCAAATACAGCGCGTGGGAACGATCAATCGATCAACCTCACAACCCGGCCAACGCCCCTTGATACAACACCGGCCCGGTCGGTTGTCCGGTCGGCGAACCGCCTTCAGGCTCCAGGCTGACCGCCAGCGCTATCGGTTTACCCAACAGCACATGCTGTTTGTCGCTCAACGCGACCCGGCCTTTGCCGCCGGCCGGGATCACGCCCAGGGAAATCGGTTTGCCGTCCGCTGGAACCGCCCACAACTCGAGGCTGTGTCCGGGGGCGACGGTGGCCAGGGCCAGTGGTTCGACTTGCAGATAATCGTCGTGAGCCTTGATTCGCAAGGCAGGCTGCGCGCTGGCGCTGAGCAAGGTGGCGCTGTACTGGCTGCTGTCGCGGTTGTAGAGAATGCCCAGCGTTACTGCCACCAGCAGCGAGCAGACGGCCACCGTCAGGCGCAACCAGTTCCAGAACGGACGTTTGGCCGGCACGTGCAGTTCTTGCGGTTCGATTCGCGCATTGATGGCGGTCCATACCCGATCGGGCACGGGCACTTCCACCAGCGGTTCGTTGAGGCTGGCCAGGCTTTCTTGCCACTTGGCCAGTTCGACGCGCAGTTCGGCGTCGTCCAGCAGTAGCTGTTCGAAGCGGCGGCGCGCGGCGGCGGGCATCAGGCCAATCGCGTAGTCGGCGGCGAGGGCACGGCGCAGGCTTCTGGATTGATAGTTCATGATTCAAGGCACCTGCGCAGGCGCTCCATGCCACGGCGAATCCAGGACTTGACCGAGCCCAGGGGCGCCGCCAGATGATCGGCCAGTTCCGCGCAGGACAAGCCCTGAAAGTAGGCCACGGTGATCGATTGACGCTGCATGCCTTCAAGGGTATCGAGGCAGCGCTTCAGCGCGCTGGCTTCACGGTCGCTGCTGAGTAACTCCTGGGCCGAGGGTGCTTCGTCGACCAGCGCCTGTTCTTCCAGTTCGCTGAGGCGGCGGTCGCGGTGTTTGCGTAACTGGTCGATGGCCTGGTTGCGGGTGATGTTGATCATCCAGGTCATTGGCGCCGACAAATGCGCCTGGTAGCGCGAGGCGTTGTTCCAGATGCGCACGAAGCTTTCCTGCAGCACTTCTTCGGCCAGGTCGCTGCGCCCCATGAAGCGTAGCGCCACACCATGCAGGCGCGGTGCAACGCTGCGGTAGAGCGTTTCGAACGCACGGCGGTCACCCAGTGAACATTGGGCGAGTAGCTGTCTGAGCGGTTCGGCGTCTGCGGTGGAAATGACCGTTCTCCAGGCAATCCCGGTTGGTGTGCGCTGTCGGTTGCAGGCTGAGGTTAGTTCAAGGCGCGTTGTTGTTCCATTCACGGCGACAGCCCTCAAGACAACGCCGGCCCCGATCTACAGGGCCGGCGTCAGCGCTTAGCTTTTCGGCATCAGCACTTTGTCGATGACTTGAATCACGCCGTTGGATTGGTACACGTCATAGGTCGTGATGTCGGCGGTGGCGCCTTTTTCGTCCTTGAGGGTGATGTTATGCGGGCCGTTCATCGTCACCCACAGCTTGCCGCCGCTGACGGTGGTGAGTTCGGCTTTACCGCCGCCGGCCTTGATTTGCTGGGTCAGCGTCGCCATGTCGAGTTTGCCGGCGACCACGTGGTAGGTGAGGATGTGGGTCAGCGTGGCTTTGTTGGCGGGTTTGAGCAGGGTGTCGACGGTGCCGGCGGGCAGGGCGGCGAACGCCGAGTTGACCGGTGCGAATACGGTGAACGGACCTTTACCCTTGAGGGTATCGACCAGGCCGGCGGCTTTCACGGCGGCGACCAGAGTGGTGTGATCCGCCGAGTTCACGGCGTTATCGATGATGTCCTTGCTCGGCATCATGGCTTGTCCGCCGACCATTACAGAGTCGTGGCTCATGTCTGCCGCGTGCACGCTGTTGAGGGTCAAACCGCAGGTCACGGCCAGGCTCAGCAGGCTGGCAATCAGCGGGGTTTTAATTGAAGTGCGCTTCATGGTGATTGTCCTAGTAGGGGAATCGGCCAGGAATGTCTGTCCGTGCTTGATATACGCAGTGGGTCAGAGATCGGATGCAGCGCAGGAAAAATATTTTTCGGCTAGATTTCACGCAAGCCGGTGCGGCGCACAATGGCCGGGAACAATTAATGTCGCGACCAGTTAAACGGCTGGTTTCCGCCACTTGATTGCAGGTGGCTTTCAGGGTTCAGGAGTTGGTTCCGATGAAGATTTCCCGCGGTTTTGCTTTGGCTTCGCTCATGACTCTGGCAACCAGCCCGGTCTTCGCCGCAGGCTTCAGCCTGAACGATGTGGCCGGTGCCGTGTCCGGTATGCAGGGCAGCGACAAGACGGCTGCCGCCACACCGACCCCGCAGGCAGCAGGTCTGTTGAGTGCGCTGAGTTCGCTGAACGTCACCCCGGAGCAGGCGATTGGTGGCACGGGAGCCATGTTGGGGCTGGCGAAGAATCAGTTGGGCGCGGCCGATTATTCCCAGTTGACCAATAAAGTGCCGGGTCTTGATCAGCTATCGGGCAGCAATGCATTGGGCAGCCTGGGTGGCTTGGGCGGTCTGCTCAGTGGTTCGCCTGGTAAGTCGGCAGGCCTGGACAGCGCCTTGGACAACGTCAAGAACACCAGTGACCTGAACAACGCCTTCACCGCCCTGGGCATGGACAGCGGCATGATCGGCCAGTTTGCCCCGATCCTGCTGCAATACCTCGGTCAGCAGGGCGTTGGCGGTTCACTACTCAACAGCCTCGGTGGGATCTGGGGCGCCGGCGGCTGATTCAACCTGCTCGGCGCGCAATGCGTCGATGCATGAGCCCTTCTCGGTCCGGAGCTGGTTGACCCAGTTCTGGACGCTCTGGCGAAACGCCGGATCGTTGCAGTGCTAAAAAGGCTGGCGTGGCCATGGAACAATGCCTGAACGGCTCCGGTCAAACCTTCAGTTTTCCGCCCGCATTCGGGTGGCTTTCAGGGTTCAGGAGTTGGTTTCGATGAAGATTTCACGCGGTTTTGCTTTGGCTTCGCTCATGACCCTGGCGACCAGCCCGGTCTTCGCTGCCGGCTTCAGCCTGAACGATGTGGCGGGTGTTGTGTCCGGCATGCAGGACGACGAGACGGCTGCCGCTGCACCGACCCCGCAGGCAGCTGGCCTGTTGAGCGCGCTGAGTGTGCTGAACGTGACCCCGGAACAGGCCATCGGTGGCACGAGCGCCATGCTGGGTCTGGCGAAGAACCAGCTGAGCTCGACCGACTATTCA
The DNA here is from genome assembly GCF_018986375.1 of Pseudomonas sp. CVAP#3. Lineage (NCBI taxonomy): Bacteria > Pseudomonadati > Pseudomonadota > Gammaproteobacteria > Pseudomonadales > Pseudomonadaceae > Pseudomonas > Pseudomonas sp. CVAP#3. Next base: position 107,869 of record NZ_JAHMSC010000012.1, on the reverse strand, counting down.
CAGTTGACCAAAGACGCGCCGGGGTTGGGCATGCTGTCGGCTGGCGGTGGTCTGGGTATGCTTGGCGGACTGCTCGGTGGCTCGTCCGGCAAGTCGTCGCCTCTGGACAGCGTCCTGGGCAACCTGGATAACGTGAAGAACACCAATGACCTGAGCAGCGCCTTCAGCGCGCTGGGCATGGACGGCGGCATGATCGGCCAGTTTACCCCGATCCTGCTGCAATTCCTCGGTCAGCAGGGTGTCGGCGGTTCGCTACTCAATAGCCTTGGCGGGATCTGGGGCGCCGAAGGTTGATTCAGCCCGCTCGGCGCGCAACGCGTCGATGCGTGAGTCCTTCTCGGTCCAGAGCTGGTTGACCCAGTTCTGGACGCTCTGGCGAAACGCCGGATCGTTTTCGTAATCGCCCTGCCACAACGCCGGATCCAGCTCGCGGGTCCTGATGTCGATGATCACCCTAGGCACCGCGCCGCTGATCAGATCCCAGAAACCCGGAATCTTCGCCTGTGGATAGACCACGGTCACATCGAGCACCGCATCCAGCTGTTCACCCAGCGCCGCCAATACAAACGCCACGCCGCCGGCCTTGGGCTTGAGCAAGTGCTTGAAGGGCGATTGCTGTTCGGTGCGTTTGGCAGGCGTGAAGCGAGTGCCTTCCAGGTAATTGACCACGCTCACCGGTTGGCGTTTGAACAACTCGCAGGCGGCTTTGGTGATCTCCAGGTCCTTGCCGTGCAGTTCCGGGTGCCGGGCCAGGAAGGCTTTGCTGTAGCGCTTCATGAACGGGTAATCCAGTGCCCACCAGGCCAAGCCCAGAAACGGTACCCAGATCAGCTCTTTCTTCAGGAAGAACTTGAAGAACGGCGTGCGCCGGTTGAGGGTCTGGATCAGCGCAGGGATGTCGACCCAGGACCGGTGATTGCTGATCACCAGGTAAGAGGTGTCGACCCGCAGGCCTTCCCCGCCGCGAATGTCCCATTGTGTGGGGATGCACAGAGCGAAAATCAGCTTGTCGATTTCGGCCCAGGTTTCGGCAATCCACATCACCGCCGCGCTGGCGCAATCACGAAAGCGCCCCGGCAGGAGCAGTTTCAGCAGGGCAAACACCATCAACGGGCCGAACAGGACCAGGGTGTTGAGTAACAGCAGCAAGGTGACGAAACAGCCGGTGAGCAGGCGGCGCATAAATAACTCTTGGAAGCGTTTGGGCGCGCAATGATAAGCAGCTTCGGCCCAGAGGCCAAATCCGGGTGGCTGACGAATGTTTCACTTGTCGCAAGGTATGTTTGTTTCCTCAAGATTGATCGTTCCCATGCTCCGCGTGGGAATGCAGCCCGGGACGCTCTGCGTCCCAAGAGCCGAACGCAGAGCGTCCGTAGAGGCATTCCTTTGCTGCGCGTGGGAACGATCATTACAACTGCGGTCTAAAATCCCGTCGTCCTACTCCCAGGGAATCCATTACGTGAAATCCATCTTCGCATTGTTAGCCCTTGTGGCCCTGCCGGTCATGGCTGCCGAGCCGACCCTGTATGGCCGTTACGAATACATCAAGCTGCCGGAAATCGGTGGCCAGGTCCTCAAGGCCAAGATGGACACCGGCGCGCTGACGGCGTCCCTGTCGGCCAAGGACATCGAAACCTTCACCCGCAATGGCGAAGACTGGGTGCGCTTCCGTCTGGGTACCAAGGATGCGAGCAACAAGGTTTTCGAACACAAAGTCTTGCGGATCAGCAAAATCAAAAGCCGCGCCGACGAGGAAGATGAAAAGGACACGTCGGACGTCGCCAAGCGTCCGGTCGTCGAACTTGAACTGTGCCTGGGCAGCATCAAGCGCACGGTCGAGGTCAACCTGACCGACCGCAGCAGTTTCAATTACCCGCTGCTGATCGGTGCCAAGGCATTACGTGAGTTTGGCGCGGCGGTGAACCCGGCCAGACGCTTTGTCGCGGATAAGCCTGACTGCTGATTGACGCCGAATCAGCCTTGGGGCACCGTTCGCCCACTTAATTGCCGGGCTTGGATGCCATGCCTCATATCCTGATTGTCGAAGACGAAGCGGCAATTGCCGATACGCTGATTTTTGCCTTGCAGGGCGAAGGCTTCACCACCACGTGGTTAAGCCTCGGCGCGGCGGCGCTCGAGCATCAGCGCATGACACCTGCAGACTTGATCATTCTGGATATCGGCCTTCCGGATATCAGCGGCTTCGAGACCTGTAAGCAGTTGCGGCGCTTCAGCGAAGTGCCGGTGATGTTCCTCAGTGCCCGCGACGGCGAGATCGATCGGGTCGTGGGGCTGGAGATCGGCGCCGACGATTACGTAGTCAAGCCATTCAGCCCTCGGGAAGTCGCGGCGCGAGTCCGGGCGATTCTCAAGCGCATGGCGCCGCGCGCGGTGAACGAGTCGTCCAGCGCAGTGTTCCAGGTCGACACCGACCGCGTGCTGATCAGCTATCGCGGTCAACCCCTGGGCCTGACCCGCCACGAATTCCGTCTGTTGCAGTGTTTACTGGAGCAACCCGAGCGAGTCTTCAGTCGCGAGCAATTGCTCGATGCGCTGGGCGTCGCCGCCGATGCGGGCTATGAGCGCAGCATCGACAGCCACATCAAAAGCCTGCGCGCCAAGCTGCGTCTGGTGGCTGCCAATGCGGAGCCGATCCAGACTCACCGTGGCCTCGGTTACAGCTACAGCCCGGGGAACAGCTGATGCCGTTGGGAATCCGGATTTTCCTGGTCTATGTACTGTTCATCGGCCTGACCGGTTACTTCGTGCTCAACACGGTGATGGAGGAAATCCGCCCAGGCGTTCGACAGTCCACCGAAGAAACGCTGGTGGACACCGCCAATCTGATGGCCGAAATCCTGCGTGACGACTTCAAGGCTGGCACCCTCAACCAGAATCGCTGGCCCGAATTACTCAAGGCTTACGGCGAGCGGCAGCCGGCGGCGACAATCTGGGGGTTGCCAAAAAATTCGGTCAATCACCGTATCTACGTCACGGATGCCAAGGGCATCGTGGTGCTGGACTCCAGCGGCGTAGCAGTGGGCCAGGACTATTCGCGCTGGAACGATGTGTACCTGACCTTGCGCGGCGAATACGGCGCACGTTCGACCCGCAGCAGCGCTGACGATGCCACTTCTTCGGTGATGCACGTTGGCGCACCGATCCGCGATAACGGGCAGATTATCGGCGTGGTCACCGTGGCCAAGCCCAACAGCTCATTGCAGCCTTACGTCGACCGCACCGAACGTCGATTGCTTTGGTACGGCGCCGGGTTGATCGGCCTCGGCTTGTTGTTCGGTGCGGCGTTGTCCTGGTGGCTGAGTGTCGCATTACGGCAGTTGACCGCTTACGCCCAGGCGGTCAGCGAAGGTCGACGGGCCGAGCTGCCGCACTATCGCGGCGCAGAGCTGGAGCAACTGGCCACGGCGGTGGAGCGCATGCGCACGCAACTGGAAGGCAAGGCTTACGTCGAACGATACGTGCATACACTGACCCACGAACTGAAGAGCCCGTTGGCGGCGATTCGCGGTGCCGCCGAGTTGCTGCAAGGCGAGATGCCGGCAACACAACAACAGCGCTTTGTCCGCAATATCGACAGCGAAAGTGCGCGGATGCAGCAGTTGATCGAGCGCTTGTTGAACCTGGCGCAGGTCGAACAGCGTCAAGGGCTGGAAGAGCGTGTACCGGTGCCGTTGGCAGCATTGGTCGATGAGTTGCTCAGCAGTCAGCATGCGCGTATCGAGCGCAAGCAGTTGAAGATCGAAAAGCAGATTTCAACCGATCTGGATGTGCTGGGCGAGCCGTTCTTACTGCGTCAGGCACTGGGCAATCTGTTGGAGAACGCTCTGGATTTCTCCCCGTCCCACGGCGTCTTGCGCTTCACCGCCGAACGGCATGCCGAGCAGGTCGAATTCAAACTGTTCAATCAGGCCGAACCGATTCCGGATTACGCCCTGGGGCGTTTGAGCGAACGCTTCTATTCACTGCCACGCCCGGACAGTGGACGTAAAAGTACCGGCCTTGGGCTTAACTTCGTTGAAGAAGTAGTCAAGTTGCATGGGGGTGAGTTGCATGTCTGCAATGTGCCGGGCGGCGTCGAGGTGACGCTGCGTCTGCCCAGATGATCGTTCCCACGCTGAGTGGGAACGATCAGTCAGTAGGGCTTTTCTCCACACACTCTCCACATTTCCCCCATAAAACCCTCACAGCCATCTTCCAGACTCTCCCTCATTCGAACAGGGAGAGACCCATGAACCGCAGCTTGGCCATAAAACTTGGGGCAATTGCCCTTCTGATTGTGCTGTTGATGATCCCGTTGCTGATGATCGGCGGGGTGATTTTTGACCGCCAGCAACTGCGCAACGGTGTCCTTGAGGACATCGCCCGTAGTTCCAGCTACAGCCAGCAATTGAGCGGGCCGCTGATGGTGGTGCCGTATCGCAAGGTGGTCAGGACCTGGAAAACCAACGAAAAAACCAGCGAGCGTTATCAGGAAACGACTCAGGAACGGGGGCGACTGTATTTCCTTCCTGAACGTTTCGAACTCGATGGTCAGGTTCAAACCGAACTGCGTGCCCGTGGCATTTACGAGGCGCGGCTGTTTCACGCGGATAACCGGATCAGCGGGCACTTCTCTATCCCGGAGCACTTGGGCATCAAGGAGGACTTTTCCGACTACCAGTTCGACCAGCCGTTCCTGGCCGTGGGCATCAGCGATATTCGTGGCATCGAAAACGCCTTGAAGCTTGAACTCGATGACCAAAGCCTGGATTTTGTTCCGGGTACGCAAGTGGACTGGCTGGGCGAGGGCGTGCACGCCAGGCTGCCGGTGCTGGATGCGAACAAAGCCACAGAACTGGCCTTCGGTTTTGACCTGCGTCTGCAAGGCACCGGTCAGTTGCAGATCACCCCGGTGGGTAAAACCAGCAAAGTCAGTTTGAAAGCCAACTGGCCGCATCCAAGCTTTATCGGCAACTACCTGCCGGCCCAGCGTGAGGTAAGTGCTGAAGGTTTCAGCGCCAATTGGCAGGCCTCGTTCTTTTCCACCAATCTGGAAGAGGCACTCAATAGCTGCTTGTCCCATTCCAGCTGTGAAGAGTTCAAAAGCCGCAGTTTCGGCGTCAGCTTCATCGATCCGGTGGATCAGTACCTCAAAAGCGATCGGGCGATCAAATATGCGCTGCTGTTTATCGTGCTGACCTTTGCCGGGTTCTTTCTCTTCGAAGTGCTGAAAAGCCTCGCGGTACACCCGGTTCAATACGCCTTGGTGGGCGTGGCGCTGGCGTTCTTCTACCTGCTGTTGTTGTCACTCTCCGAGCACATCGGCTTTGCCCTGGCGTATCTGCTGTCGGCCGCTGCCTGCGTGTTGTTGATCGGTTTTTATGTTTGTCATGTGCTGCGCAGTGCGCGCCACGGGTTGAGTTTTTCGGCGGGATTGGCGGCGCTCTACGGTTTGCTTTACGGCTTGTTGAGTGCCGAGGATTACGCGCTGTTGATGGGCTCGCTGCTGTTGTTCGGCTTGCTGGGCGTGTTTATGGTGCTGACCCGTAAACTCGACTGGTACGGGATTGGTCAAGGCAGGATCGCCAAGCCAGAGGTGGTGTATGAGTAGGTCGCTGGGGTTGCGCGAGGATCAGTTGCAGGGTGAATGGTTGGCGATGCAGATTGCCGGGCTGTTTACGTTGGAGCGGGGTGATGCCCTCATCGGCAAGCCCCGCTCCCTCAGGTCAACCGGTGCTGCTAAACCTTCGGCACGGTCGCCAGCATCGACGGCCGCTGGCTTACTTCGGCATACCAGGTGCTGAGTTGCGGATTGCTCTTGCGCCACTCCAGGTCCGGATGACGCAAATCCAGATATCCAAGGGCGCAGGCAACGCTGATGGCTGCGACGTCGAAATGGCTGGTCAGCTCGGCGATGGCGTCGGCTTCCAGCACCGCCAAGGCCCGGCGGATCTTGTCGCGCTGGGCGTCGAGCCACTGGTCCCAGTGTTTCTCCGGGGCGCGCAGGGCGAGTTCATAACGGATCAGCACCGCGGCGTCCATGATCCCGTCGGCCAGTGCGGCCAGGGTCAGGCGCCGCCAGCGCGCCGTGCCTTCACGAGGGATCAGCGGATTACCGACATGTTGCTGATCGAGGTATTCGAGGATCACCCGGCTGTCGTATAACACGTTACCGTCGTCCAGGCGCAGCGCCGGGATCTTGCCCAGCGGGTTGTCCTGGTTCAACGTGGCGTCGGGGCTGACCGGGGTCAACTGGCTATGTTGCAGCGCCACGCGGTCCAGTTGACCGGTTTCATGCAGCAGCACCATCACTTTGCGCACGTAAGGCGAAGCAGGGTTGTGGAACAAGGTCATGCTGGGGGCGGACATGGACATTCCTCGGCTGTATTCAGGGAGCATGGGGCAGAGGTCTAGCCTAGTAAGTTCCGGTGCGGCTGGCGAGGGGTTTGACGGTGTGCTGACGCCAGGCCAGACGCTGAACACCTAGAAGGAATGGCTTTGCTGCCGACGTTTCCACTGGCTCAACCGCTGTTGCAGATTCAGTGGGCTGTGAATCTGCTGCATTCGCGCGCGGTTGAACAGGATCAACACCAATTCAGCCGTGGCCATGGCGTCGGCGCTGGCGTTATGGCGCTCGAAGACTTGCAGCTTGAACCAGTTGATCCAGTCGTCCAGTCCGGCTTCGCGGATGTTCGCCTGTGGGCACAGCAGTGGCGCCATGTCGGCCACATCAAGGAAAGGATGCTGCAAGCGATAACCCAGGCTGTCCTTCAAGGCGCGACCGAGCATGTGCTGGTCGAATGGCGCATGAAACGCCAGCAACGGACTGTCACCGACAAACTCCATGAAATCCAGCAACGCGTCCCGCGGATCGCTGCCAGCGGCAATCGCGCTTGGGCCCAGGCCATGAAGTAACACGCTAGGCCCGAGTTTGTGGTCGTTGCGCTGCAAGGTTCGCTCGAACTGCTGACTGAAATCGATCGCGCCGTCTTCGATCACCACGGCACCGATCGACAGCACCACGTCCTTGTTCAGGTTCAGCCCGGTGGTTTCCAGATCGACCACCACCCAGCGTTGCTCGCGCAGGCTGCATTCGCCCAGCGTCGGGGCGCTTGGCAGTTGGTCCAGGCGTTGTTGCTGCGCAGCGGTCAATGTCGGCCCGGCGGGGCGTAGCCAGGAAAACAGTTTCATAGCTGATACCGCAGGGCCAGGCTGCTTTGCAGGCGTTGAGCCTGGCGCAGGGACTCACGCAGGATTCGCCGGTCCAGATGATTCAAGCTGTCGGGATCGACCCGATTGGAATAGGGCAGGTTCTCACGGGTCTGTCGCTGATGCTGCTGCATGCGGGTTTGCTGGATGAAGTGATAGGCCTCTTCATAGGCCGCACCGTCCAGCGGGTCGATGACTTCTTTGGCCACCAGTTGACGAAAGCGCTCCAGGGTATTGTTGGCCCCGATGCCATGGGCCAGCGCTAATAGCCGGGCACCGTCGACAAACGGGGTCAGCCCTTGGACTTTCAGGTCGAGAGTGGCTTTTTCACCGTTCTTTTTCTCCAGCACGAACTCGCGGAAACGCCCGACAGGCGGCCGTTGGCGCAAGGCGTTCATGGCCAGCATGCGCTGGAACAGCCGATTGTCTGCCACCTGATCGAGAATCGCGCGGCGCAATTGCTCGCAGCCTTGCTCATCGCCCCAGACCACCCGCAGGTCGAAGTAAATGCTCGATCCGAGCAAATTCTCGGGCGTTGCTTCGCGGATAAACGCCGCGAAACGCCGCGCCCATTCGGCACGGGACAAGCACAGCTGCGGGTTGCCAGCCATGATATTGCCCTTGCACAGCGTAAAGCCGCAGAGCGCCAGGCTCTGATTGATCTGCTGGGCGATCGGCAACAGCTTGCTGCGAATCTCGGCCGCCTGCACCGCATCGCGCGCTTCGAAGAGAATGCCGTTGTCCTGATCGGTGTACAGCGTCTGCTCGCGGCGACCTTCGCTGCCGAAGCACAGCCAGCTGAACGGTATGCCGGGGTCGCCTTTATCGGCCAGCGTGAGCTCGATGACCCGGCACACGGTGTGATCGTTGAGCAAGGTGATGATGTGGGTGATTTGGGTCGAGGACGCGCCGTGGGCGAGCATGCGCTCGACCAGTTGGCCGATTTCGCCGCGCATCGCCACCAGGTTTTCCACCCGTGGCGCGCTGCGAATGGTGCGTGCCAAGTGCACCAGATCGACGCGTTGCAGGGAAAACAGGTCGCGTTCCGAGACTACACCGCACAACCGTTGGTCTTTGACCAGGCAGACGTGAGCGATGTGCCGCTCGGTCATGGCGATGGCCGCATCGAACGCGCTGTGGTCCGGCGTCAGGAAGAACGGCGCGTGGATCATGTGCCGGTCGATGGGCTGATTGAAGTCACTGGTGCCATCGGCGACCACCTGACGCAAGTCGCGCAGGGTGAAAATTCCCAGCGGGGCTTTCTGCTCATCGACCACCACGATGCTGCCGACCTGCTGCTCGTGCATCAGGGTCACGGCTTCGCGCAATGGGGTCGCAGGGCTACAGGTCACGGGATGGCGCATGGCCAATTCGCCGAGGCGGGTATTGAGCGAATACTGAGTGCCGAGGGTTTCCACGGCTTTTTGCTGGACCTGCTGATTGACCTGATCGAGCAGACTGCTGACGCCGCGTAGGGCAAAGTCGCGAAACGGGCTGGAAAGGGCGAACAGCTTGATGAAGGCCTGCTTGTTCAGCTGTAGGCAAAAGGTGTCTTCGGCGGCCAGGTGTTCGGTACGGGTCGCACGCTCACCCAGCAGTGCGGCAAGGGGGAAACACTCGCCGGTGGTGATCTCGAAGGTGGTTTCGGTGCCACCTTTGGCCGTGTGCGGCCGTTCGCCGACCACCCGGCCTTGTTTGACGATGTAAAAATGCTCAACCGGTCCGTCCGCAGGCTTGATGATGCTCTCGCCCGGGCCGTAGAAGCGCAATTGGCATTGTTCGACCAGGTAGGCCAAGTGCGCGTGTTCCATCTGGTTGAACGGCGGGAAACGCTGAAGGAACTGCAAGGTGCCCTGGATGTTCTGCAGCACCGCTGTTTTCCCTGCCTGGGTGAAGGCATCCGCTTTACTCATAACCATTACCGCAGTCTTTTTCGATTTGTTGTTGTCGGAGTCACTGCCATGGTCGGCCCCTGTGCGAAGAGTGCCCATTGGACGTAAGTCTAGGTAACGGTGCAGGAAGCGAAATTTCGGAAATACCCTACGCTATTAATGCGCAAAACCGCTGGTTAGCCCACTTGGAAAACTATTCGGCAAAGCGCACATTTAAGTTCTGCTTAGCGATGTCCGACTATGGTGCTAGGGGATTAATCTGAATATGTAGAGAGATTTATGTCCGACCACGATATTTTGAGCGATGCCGAACGTGAAGCGTTGAGTGCAGTCATGCACGAACCGGACTTGCCAGCACAACGTGTGCTGATTGTCGACGACGACAAGGACACGCGCGAACTGCTTTCGGAAATCCTTGCGCTTGAGGGCATCCGCAGCATGACGGCAGCCAGTGGCGAAAGCGCACTCAAACTGTTGGAGTCGAACAAGTCGATCGGTTTGCTCATCACTGATCTGCGGATGCAGCGGCTCGACGGCCTGGAGCTGGTCAGCAAGGTTCGGGAGTCGGAACGGGCGGCTTTGCCAGTCATCATCGTTTCCGGTGACGCCCAAGCCCGCGACGTTATCGATGCCATGCATTTGAGTGTGGCGGACTTTCTGCTCAAGCCGATCGATCCGCAAAAGCTGCTGGCACTGGTCAAGCATGAGCTGGGGATGGATTTGTAGCACGAACCTCGGGCCTGCGCGGATTCTTGTGGCGAGGGGGCTTGCCCCCGTTGGGTCGCGTAGCGGCCCCAAAACTGGGCCTGCTTCGCAGTCCAACGGGGGCAAGCCCCCTCGCCACAGTGGTTTGCGCCCCATAAAAAAGCCCTGATCTCTCGATCAGGGCTTTTTCATGTCGTTAACGCTTATTCACAGGCCATTGGCAGCCTTGAACTCGCGACGGCGACGGTGCAGGACCGGCTCGGTGTAGCCATTCGGCTGCTTGGTGCCTTCAATCACCAGTTCGACCGCCGCCTGGAAGGCGATGTTGCTGTCGAAGTTCGGTGCCAACGGACGGTACAGCGGGTCGTTGGCATTCTGGCGGTCAACCACCGGCGCCATGCGCTTGAGGGTTTCCAGCACCTGGGCTTCGCTGACGATGCCATGGCGCAGCCAGTTGGCGATGTGCTGGCTGGAGATACGCAGCGTCGCACGGTCTTCCATCAGGCCGACATCGTTGATGTCTGGCACTTTCGAACAGCCCACGCCCTGGTCGATCCAGCGCACTACATAACCGAGGATGCCCTGAGCGTTGTTGTCCAGTTCGTTCTGGACCTGTTCTGCTGTCCAGTTGGGGTTGCTGGCCAGCGGGATGGTCAGGATATCGTCCACCGATGCGCGAGGGCGCTTGGCCAGTTCGGCCTGACGGGCGAACACGTCAACCTTGTGGTAATGCAGCGCGTGCAGCGCAGCGGCGGTCGGCGAAGGGACCCAGGCGGTGTTGGCGCCGGCCAGCGGGTGAGCGATTTTCTGCTCGAGCATGGCGGCCATCAGGTCGGGCATGGCCCACATGCCTTTACCGATTTGCGCGCGACCTTGCAGGCCGGTACTCAAGCCGATATCGACGTTCCAGTTCTCGTAGGCACCGATCCACTTCTCAGCCTTCATGTCAGCCTTGCGCACCATCGCGCCGGCTTCCATGGAGGTGTGGATTTCATCGCCGGTACGGTCGAGGAAGCCGGTGTTGATGAAGACCACGCGCTCGCTGGCAGCCTTGATACAGGCCTTGAGGTTGATCGTGGTACGCCGCTCTTCGTCCATGATGCCGACTTTGAGGGTATTACGCGGCAACTCGAGCACGTCTTCGATGCGCCCGAACAGTTCGTTGGTAAACGCCGCTTCTTCCGGACCGTGCATTTTTGGTTTAACGATGTAGACCGAACCGGTACGGCTGTTCTTGCGGGTGGTGTTGCCGTTAAGGCTGTGCAGTGCCGCGAGGTTGGTGACCAGGCCGTCGAGGATACCTTCCGGCACTTCGTTGCCGTTCTTGTCGAGGATCGCGTCGATGGTCATCAAGTGGCCGACATTGCGTACGAACAACAGCGAGCGGCCGTGCAAGCTCAGTTCGCTACCGTCGAGGGCGGTGTAGGTGCGGTCGGCGTTCATGGTGCGGGTAAAGGTCTTGCCACCCTTGGCGACTTCTTCCGACAGATCGCCTTTCATCAGGCCGAGCCAGTTGCGGTAGATCACCACTTTGTCATCGGCATCGACAGCGGCCACGGAGTCTTCGCAGTCCATGATGGTGGTCAGCGCGGCTTCCATCAGGACGTCTTTGACGCCGGCGGCGTCGGTCTGGCCGACCGGTGTGCTGGCGTCGATCTGGATTTCGAAATGCAGACCGTTGTTTTTCAGCAGGATCGCGGTCGGCGCCGCAGCATCGCCGTGGAAGCCGATCAGCTGTGCGTCGTTGCGCAAGCCAGTGTTGCTGCCGCCTTTAAGTGCGACCACCAGTTTACGGTCAACGATTTTATAGCCGGTGGAATCGACGTGAGAGCCGGCAGCCAATGGCGCGGCTTCGTCGAGGAAGGCGCGGGCGAAGGCGATGACCTTATCGCCGCGAACCTTGTTGTAGCCTTTGCCTTTTTCCGCGCCGTCAGCCTCGCTGATGGCATCAGTGCCATACAGCGCGTCGTACAACGAACCCCAGCGGGCGTTCGAGGCGTTGAGGGCGAAGCGGGCATTCATCACCGGAACCACCAGTTGCGGACCGGCCATACGGGCGATTTCGTCGTCGACGTTTTGCGTCGTTGCCTGGAAGTCGGCCGCTTCTGGCAGCAGATAACCGATGTCTTGCAGGAAGGCTTTGTAGGCCACAGCGTCATGCGCAAGACCAGCACGGGACTGGTGCCAGGCATCGATTTTCGCCTGGAGGTCGTCGCGTTTGGCGAGTAGGGCTTTGTTCTTCGGCGCCAGGTCGTGAATGACCTTGTCGGCACCGGCCCAGAACTTGTCGGCGGTGAGGCCGGAACCGGGAATGGCTTCGTTGTTCACGAAGTCGAACAGGACTTTGGCGACCTGCAGGCCACCGACTTGAACGTGTTCAGTCATTGCTTGCCTCACTCTGCTCAGCTATTTCGCTTTTCAGCTCTTCAATTTGACAATGAAGCCTCTGGCCATTTAAACCACAAACCCCTCTACCAGTACATGCCATTGCTGGCGGCTGGGTGGTTCCAATCAACGGCGTAAAGCCTTGCTGACGGGGCTTTGAGGGTTGCGATGGCGCCTGGGCAGACATCGATCCAACGTTATGTAGTGCGCGCTGCGGCATACTACATGATGAATTGCGGTTGTGAAAATTAGACTAATTACGTCGTTTAGCGACCCGGTCAGGCTATCCGGTCACGCCGGGGGACAGGATGTTCTCAAAAAACTATTGGATTGTTCCAGATAAATCTAAAAACTTGTACACATAATATTGAATTCACTGCTATGGGGCTTTGATTTTTTTGCTGCCGCGCTGAATTGGGTCCCTTGCCTATACTTGCCTTTCTATAACAAAAGTCATGACAAGAGGGCTGCGCCATGGACCACCTCGTACTCACCGTATTCGCCCCGGACAAGCCCGGCCAGGTGGAACGCATCGCCCAATGCATTGCCGAGCATGGTGGTAACTGGCTGGAGAGCCGCATGTCACGGATGGCCGGGCAGTTTGCCGGGATCCTTCGGGTTGGCGTGCCAGCCGAGGGCTACGACGAACTGGTCGATGCACTTCAGGCGTTGTCCGCCCAAGGGATTCGGGTGTTGATCGCCGAAAGCAGTATCGAGCAATCCTGCACCTGGAAGCCGATTGCCATGGAGCTGGTCGGTAACGACCGACCAGGAATAGTCCGTGACATCACGCGTTTGTTGAGTGAACAGGGGGTCAACCTTGAGCGCTTGGTGACCGACGTACGTCCGGCGCCGATGAGCAGTGAGCCGCTGTTCCACGCCGAAGCGATTCTTGCGGTGCCGCTGACCCTTTCCCTGGACGTGCTGCAGTCGCGGCTGGAGACTCTGGCCGATGATTTGATGGTGGAGTTGGTGCTGCGCAGCGAGCCGTAAAGCGGGAGGAAAGGTTATCCAAGTAAAGCGTGCACCTGCCTGTGGATAACCTGTAGAGACACGTCGCCAGCCCACGTCGGCCGGGGCTTATCAGGAGTTGATCAAAAAACCAGCAGTTTCAAGGGCTTGTGCACAAACGGCGGGGATCACGCTGTGGATAACCTTGGGAAGGATGCTTGCAGGCCACGTCGGTCGTGGCCTGCAAAGGTTTGTACGTTTTTTGATCAGCGGCGGCGACGCAAACTCATCCAGGCGTCGATGCTGTAAACCGCCAGGCCTGCCCAGATAAACATGAAGGCCACCAGCGTGGTGGATGACAGGTGTTCGCCAAACAGCAGTACGGCTTGCAGCAGCACCAGCGTCGGTGCCAGGTATTGCAGGAAGCCGAGGGTGGTGTAGGGCAGGTGCCGAGCAGCAGCGTTGAAACAGACCAGCGGCACCAGCGTTACCGGTCCGGCGGCGACCAGCCACCACGCTTCGGACGTAGTCCAGAACGCTGCTTGCGCGCTGGTAGCGGTTGGATTGAAGAGCAACCAGGCAAGGGCAATCGGCACCAGCATCCAGGTTTCCACCACCAGCCCGGGCAATGCTTTGACCGGAGCCTGTTTGCGGATCAATCCGTAGAAGCCGAAGGTCAGCGCCAACACCAGCGACACCCACGGCAGGCTGCCGACTTGCCAGACTTGCTGCGCGACGCCAACGGCGGCCAGCCCGACGGCGACCCACTGCAGGCGTCTCAAGCGTTCGCCAAGGATCAGCATGCCCAGCAGCACGTTCACCAGCGGGTTGATGTAGTAACCGAGGCTGGCCTCAAGCATGCGTCCGTTATTCACCGACCAGACGTAGGTCAGCCAGTTGGCCGCAATCAATGTGCCGCTCAGCGCAAGGACTGCCAGCCGCCGTGGGTTTTCGCGCAGTTCACGCCACCAGCCCGGATGCTTCCAGACCATCAGCAGCAAGGCGCCGAACAGCGCTGACCAAAGTACCCGGTGGATGATGATTTCTACGGCAGGTACGTCAGCGATGGCTTTGAAGTAGAGCGGGAACAATCCCCAGATGATGTAGGCACTCAGGCCCAATATGTACCCGCGACGCAGGTTGGCGGCTTGCATGCAGAATCCTTGCTTAGGCAGCTAACAAAGGGGGGATTGTAAGGAGATTTGTCCAGCTGTGTCCCGTTCGCTTTTGTGTAGGAGCGGGGGGGCGCCTAGCTCTTGCCCGCGATGAACGATGACGCGGTCTGTCAGATTGACCGCGTCGTGCCCATCGCGGGCAAGCCTTGCGCCTACAGGGACCGTGGTGGATCAGAACAACTTCAACGGTTCTTCGTTGAGGGCCGCCAGTTGCTCACGCAATGCGAGCACCTGGTCGCCCCAATAACGTTCGGTGCCAAACCACGGAAAGCTGTGGGGGAACGCCGGGTCATCCCAACGACGGGCCAGCCACGCGCTGTAATGCATCAGGCGCAGGGCACGCAGTGGTTCGATCAGCGCCAGTTCACGGGGGTTGAAGTCGTGGAACTCGCTGTAGCCGTCCATCAGTTCCGACAACTGACCGAGACATTCCTGACGATCGCCGGCGAGCATCATCCACAGGTCCTGCACTGCCGGCCCCATTCGACAGTCGTCGAGGTCGACGATGTGGAACATCTCGTCACGGCACATCATGTTGCCGGGGTGGCAATCGCCGTGCATGCGAATGTTCTGGTGCGGCGTGTCTTTGTAGACTTCTTCCACGCGCTTGAGCAGGTCGCGGGCGACTGACTCGTAAGCGGGCAGCAAGCTGCGCGGTATGAAGTTGCCTTCGAGCAAGGTGGTCAGCGAATCATGGCCGAAGTTTTTGACGCCCAGCGCTTCGCGGTGTTCGAAGGGGCGGGTAGCGCCCACTGCGTGCAAGCGGCCAAGCAATTGCCCCAAACGGTAGAGCTGATCGAGATTGCCCGGCTCCGGCGCACGACCGCCCCGGCGTGGAAACAGGGTGAAGCGGAAACCGGCGTGTTCGTGCAGGCTTTCACCGTTGTGAATCATCGGCGCAACCACCGGCACCTCGCACTCGGCGAGTTCGAAGGTGAAGCGGTGCTCTTCGAGAATGGCAGCGTTGGTCCAGCGTTGCGGACGGTAGAACTTGGCAATCAGCGGTTCGCCATCTTCGATGCCAACCTGATAGACACGGTTTTCATAGCTGTTGAGCGCAAGGACACGGGCGTCGCTGAGAAAGCCGATGCTTTCTACGGCGTCGAGCACCAGATCGGGGGTAAGTGTTTCAAACGGGTGAGACATGCTGACTCCTGCGCGCAGCAGGCTGCCGCGTCCGGCCAAACATGGTAGCGCAGAAGGGGCGACTTTAGTGGGATCGTTCCTCACGCGCCGCAAAGGAATGCAGCCAGGGACGCTCCGCGTCCCAGAAGCGGACGCAGAGTGTCCAGTGAAGCACTCCCACGCAGAGCGTGGGAGCGATCTTCAGGGGAGGAGCGATTTTTAGGCGCCGACGATCCCGCCGTCTTCCCGGGTAATCGCCATCACCGAGGAACGCGGCTTGCCGTTCGGCAAATGCTCCGGGAAGGTTGACCCACCGTTTTCCCCCGGATGCTGAATGCCGACAAACAAGGTCTTCTGGTCCGGCGAAAAGCTGATGCCGGTCACTTCACAGCCTACCGGGCCAACCATGAAACGGCGGATTTCACCGGTCGCGGGATCAGCGCAAAGCATCTGATTGTTACCCATGCCCGCGAAGTCGCCGGCGTTGCTGTAGTCCCCGTCGCTGAGAATCCACAGGCGACCGGCCTTGTCGAAGCCCAAACCATCCGGGCTGTTAAACATGTTGTCTGGTGTGATGTTCGACGAGCCGGCTTTAGCTGTGCCGGCGTGCACGCTCGGGTTACCCGCCACCACGAACAGATCCCAGCCGAACGTCAGCGATGCGTGATCGTCGTGATCGGTGCGCCAGCGCAGGATTTGCCCATAGACGTTTTTCTCCCGTGGGTTCGGTCCGCCCACCGGTTGCCCGTCTTCGCCGCGCTTGGCGTTGTTGGTCAGGGTGCAATAGACCTGGCCGTCTTGCGGGCTGACGACGATCCACTCCGGACGGTCCATGCGCGTGGCACCGACGACGCTGGCGGCCAGGCGCGCGTGAATCAGCACCTCGGCCTGATCGGCAAAACCGCTGCTGGCATCGATGCCGTTCTTGCCGTGAGTCAGTTCGATCCATTGGCCCTGACCTTTTGGATGGTCGGGGTTGCTGTCGCCGGCATCGAAACGTGCGACATACAACGTGCCGTGATCCAGCAGGCCATGGTTGGCTTTGGGAGTTGTGTGATTGATCTTGTCGCGGCTGACGAACTTGTAGATGAACTCGCCGCGCTCATCGTCGCCCATGTAGACCACCGCGCGACCGTCGTGGGTCTCGGCCAGGGCCGCGTTTTCATGTTTGAAACGGCCCAGGGCAGTGCGCTTGATCGGAGTCGATTGCGGGTCGAACGGGTCGATTTCCACCACCCAACCGTGACGGTTGAGTTCGTTGGGGTTTTTCGCCAGGTCAAATCGCGGGTCGTGTTGATGCCAGTTGATCTCTTTGCTGGCGACCGATGCGCCATAGCGCTTTTGTGCGGCGTCGAATTTGTGCTCGGGATTGCTGCTGCCAAAGCAGTCGGTGAAGTTCTCTTCGCAGGTCAGATAAGTACCCCAAGGCGTCTTGCCATTGGCGCAGTTCTGGAAGGTTCCGAACACTTTTTTGCCGGTCTTGTCAGCGGCGGTTTTCATCAGCTCATGGCCAGCGGCCGGGCCGCTCAACTGCAGCGGCGCATTGCCGTGGATTCGGCGGTTGTAGCGCGAGCCCTGAACGAACTGCCATTGGCCGTTTTTACGCTGCACTTCGATCACCGATACGCCTTCGCAGGCCAGCGCTTTGCGCACTTCTTCGGCCGACTGCGGCATGCCGCCATGGGCGTAGAGGTAGCGATAGTTGGTGTATTCGTTATTGATCGCCATCAGCGCGCGATTGTCGTCGCCGGGGAAAGCGAACAGGCTCATGCCATCGTTGTTGTCACCGAACTGGACTTCCTGGGCCTGGGCGCTGCCATTGCCACTCGGGTCAAAGGCCGGACCGTTCTTGTGCAGCGGCTGGCCCCAACTGATCAACACCGAAGAGGTGTAACCGGGCGGCAGAGTGATGGTGTCGCTGGTGGCGGCCGCAATGCTGTCGAAACCCAGCAATTTGCTCGAAGCTGCGTTGACACTGGCGGCCAGTGCGCTACGGCTCAGCAGGTTGCCACCGAGGAACATTGCCGCACCGCAGAGGGCGCCGGCGCTGATAAAACCACGACGACTGAGGCCGACGATTTTTTCGAGGTCGGTGGCTTGGTTTTCTTCTAATAGGCTCACATCAGGCTCCCTGCTGGTTTTTGCAGCCACCTTAAGGAGCGTCTATGACACAAATGTTGCAGTTGCACGTCTGAGGAACGCTGCCAATCTGTAGCAGCAGGCCCGAGTCAGAGCGGGGTGCCGAGCAAAACGTTGGAGGGCGAGAACTGCACCTGAACGGCTTTTTCGGCGCTCAAGCCCAGGGTTTTTAGGTGCTGCGGCTCGGCCAGCGCGCATAGAGTCTGGCCATTGGGCAGGGCGATTCGAACTTCACTGGGGCCATCTTCGGCGTCGAGAATTTCCTCGACAGTGCCCTTCAGACAATTGTGTCCGGGTGTTGCGCGTTGCTCGACACCGAGTAAATCGAGCCAGCCAGCCTTGATCAACGCCACCACTTCAGTGCCCGTTTCCAGTTCCAGACGCAGGGTGCTGTCGTGGGTTATTTGCGCCTGAATGATCAGCCCCTCAGCCAGTTCCAGGCTGATCAGATCGTTACGACCGTGAGTGTCGATGGCTGCAACGGTGCCATGCAGCTGATTGCGTGCGCTGGTCCTGAGCATCAGGCGCCCGAGCAAGTCGAGGTCACTGGCGTCTTCGGCGGCTTCCAGCACCTGTGCCTGTAAGGCTTGCAAGCGCTGATAGAGCCGCAGCACCCGTTCACCTTCACTGGACAGTTTTGCGCCACCACCGCCTTTGCCGCCGACGCTGCGTTCCACCAGTGGCTTCTGTGCCAGATTGTTCAACTCGTCGATCGCATCCCACGCTGCTTTGTAGCTCAGCCCGGCGCTTTTCGCGGCGCGGGTGATCGAACCTTGTTCGGCGATGTGTTGCAGCAAGGCGATGCGCTGCGGACGACGGACGATGTGTTGGGACAACAAAGTAGGCAAGGACATGGCATGGGGCTGCGAGCGGGTAGTGATGGATTTGGACGTTGGCGGCTTGGCGCGTGAGAGTCAAGTCAGCTCCCCGGGTTTTGGCGTGCGCGCCAGGCAATAAACGTCGACCCGCGCCGCGCCCGCCCCGATCAACAAGCGAGCCAGGCTTTGCGCGGTGGCACCGGTGGTCAGCACGTCGTCGACCAGCACCAGGTGACGGCCCTTGATTTGCGCACCCGGCATCAGTGCGAAAGCGCTGAGCAGGTTCTGCTTGCGCGCCTTGGCGTCCAGATCCTGTTGCGCAGTGGTGTCCTGGATGCGTAGCAGCAGGTTTGCGTCGCAGTCGATCTTCAGGCTGTCGCTGAGCCAGCCGGCGAGCATCGCTGCCTGGTTGTAACCCCGCTCACGCAGCCGTTTGCGGGCCAAGGGCACCGCTACCAATGAGTCGGGGCGTTTGAGGCCTTCATCGAAGCGATGTTGCAGGAATTGAGCAAGAAGTTCGGCAAGCAGGCGACCATACGGCCACTTTGCCGCGTGCTTGAAACGGGTGATCAAACTGTCGAGCGGGAAGCTGTAGGTCCAGGGTGCGATCACCTGCTCGAAGACCGGCGGGTCCTTCAAGCACTGGCCGCAGGTGAGGCCGGCCACGGGCAACGGCAGGGCGCAGGTCTGGCAATGATCGCCGAGCCAGGGCAACTCGGTTTCACAGGAAGTACAAATCGGTTGAGGAGTGTCAGACAGTTCATCGCAAAGCAAACAGGTCTGTTTATTTTTTGACCAGATGTAAACCGACCCTTTGTATCGTGGTTGACAGCGCATGGCTCTTCCTTAAATATGCCGAACATCCGTGTCGCGTCTGTGGATATTCCGTTCCACAGCCGCTTGCCAAGCATAAACAAGGAAACGCCCATGAGCGCCAGCACCACTGCAAACCTGCGTCATGACTGGTCTTTGGCCGAAGTCAAAGCACTCTTCGTTCAGCCATTCAACGACCTGTTGTTCCAGGCGCAGACGGTGCACCGCGCGCACTTCGACGCCAATCGCGTCCAGGTGTCGACCCTGCTGTCGATCAAAACCGGCGCGTGCCCTGAAGATTGCAAATATTGTCCGCAGTCCGGTCACTACAACACCGGTCTGGAAAAAGAAAAGCTGATGGAAGTGCAGAAGGTCCTCGAAGAGGCTGCTCGCGCCAAGGCCATCGGTTCGACCCGTTTCTGCATGGGCGCCGCCTGGAAGCATCCGTCGGCCAAAGACATGCCGTACGTGCTGGAAATGGTCAAGGGCGTGAAGGCCATGGGTCTGGAAACCTGCATGACCCTCGGCCGTCTCGATCAGGACCAGACCGTAGCCCTGGCCGAAGCCGGCCTCGATTACTACAACCACAACCTTGATACCTCGCCGGAGTTCTACGGCAGCATCATCACCACCCGCACCTACAGCGAGCGCCTGCAAACCCTGGCGTATGTTCGTGATTCGGGGATGAAGATCTGCTCGGGCGGTATTCTCGGCATGGGCGAGTCCCTTGACGACCGCGCCAACCTGCTGATCCAGCTGGCCAACCTGCCGGAGCATCCGGAGTCGGTGCCGATCAACATGCTGGTGAAAGTCGCCGGTACGCCGCTGGAAAATGCCGACGACGTCGACCCATTCGACTTCATCCGCATGCTCGCTGTCGCACGTATCCTGATGCCGAAATCCCACGTGCGCCTCTCTGCCGGCCGCGAAGCCATGAACGATCAGATGCAGGCCCTGGCATTCTTCGCCGGTGCCAACTCGATTTTCTACGGTGACAAACTGCTGACCACCGCCAACCCGCAGGCTGACAAGGACATGCAACTGTTCGGGCGCCTGGGGATCCTGCCGGAAGCCCGCGAAGAGCATGCGGACGAAGTGCATCAGGCGGCCATCGAGCAAGCGCTGGTCGAGCAGAAAAGCAGCGAGCAGTTCTACAACGCCGCTGTTTGACCGACGCTGAACCCATTGTGGGAGCGGGCTTGCTCGCGAATGCGGTGTGACATTCA
This sequence comes from Pseudomonas sp. CVAP#3, assembly GCF_018986375.1. Taxonomy (NCBI): domain Bacteria; kingdom Pseudomonadati; phylum Pseudomonadota; class Gammaproteobacteria; order Pseudomonadales; family Pseudomonadaceae; genus Pseudomonas; species Pseudomonas sp. CVAP#3. The sequence continues at coordinate 87,431 of NZ_JAHMSC010000012.1, read as the reverse complement.
GTGTGGGTGTCGACTGTTCTGACGCCTTCGCGAGCAAGCCCGCTCCCACATTAGATTGTGAGTTGACCTTCGAGGCCTGCATGTCTTTCGATCTCGCCGCACGCCTTGCTGCCCGTCGTGCCGAAAACCTCTATCGTCAGCGCCCATTGCTTGAGACCCCACAAGGTCCGCAAGTGGTGGTCGATGGCCAGCCATTGCTGGCGTTCTGTAATAACGACTACCTGGGCCTGGCCAATCATCCCCAAGTGATTGAAGCCTTGCGTGCCGGTGCCGCCCGCTGGGGTGTCGGTGGCGGTGCTTCGCACCTGGTGATCGGCCATAGCAGCCCGCATCACGCGCTCGAAGAAGCCTTGGCCGACCTGACAGGGCGACCGCGCGCGTTGTTGTTTACCACCGGCTACATGGCTAATCTGGGTGCCGTCACGGCGCTGGTCGGGCAGGGCGACACGGTGCTCGAAGACCGGCTCAATCATGCATCGCTACTGGATGCCGGGCTGTTGTCGGGCGCACGTTTCAATCGCTATTTACACAACGATGCCGTCAGTCTCGCCAAACGTCTGGAGAAGGCTACCGGCAATACGCTGGTGGTGACCGACGGGGTGTTCAGCATGGACGGCGACATCGCCGACCTGCCGGCGCTGGCTCGCGAGGCCAAGGCCAAAGGCGCGTGGCTGATGGTCGATGATGCCCACGGCTTTGGTCCCTTGGGCGCCAATGGCGGTGGAGTCGTCGAGCACTTCGGTTTGAGTCTGGAGGATGTGCCGGTACTGGTCGGTACCTTGGGCAAAGCGTTCGGCACCGCGGGCGCGTTTGTCGCAGGCAGCGATGACCTGATCGAAAGCCTGATCCAGTTCGCCCGGCCATACATCTACACCACCAGCCAGCCACCGGCGCTGGCGTGTGCGACCCTGAAAAGTCTTGAGTTGCTGCGCAGCGAACATTGGCGACGCGAGCACTTGAACGTGCTGATCCGCCAATTCCGAAAAGGCGCCGAGCAGATGGGTCTGGAGTTGATGGACAGCGCTACGCCGATTCAGCCGATCATGATCGGCGACGCCAGACGCGCAGTGCTTTTTTCGCAGATGCTGCGTCAGCGCGGACTGATGGTAACCGCGATCCGCCCACCCACCGTGCCAGCCGGCAGTGCACGTTTGCGCGTGACCCTGACAGCGGCGCACAGCGAAGCGCAGGTGCAGCTATTGTTAGAAGGTCTGGCCGATTGTCTTCAGCAGCTGGGAGCGGAGCCGAACCATGCGTGATCGTCTGATTCTGTTGCCCGGTTGGGGACTCGGCATTTCGCCGCTGGAGCCTTTGGCAGCGGCCTTGCAGGGATTGGACGAACACCTGCACGTCGAGATCGAACCGCTGCCGGAACTGGAGTCGAGAGACCTCGAAGAATGGCTCGACGAACTGGATTCGACCCTGCCCAAAGATGTCTGGCTCGGCGGCTGGTCGCTCGGCGGGATGCTCGCCTCAGCGCTTGCTGCTCGACGTGGCGAGCGTTGCTGCGGTTTGCTGACGCTGGCGAGTAACCCCTCTTTTGTGGCGCATGCCGAGTGGTCGAGCGCCATGCCGGGCGAGACCTTCGATGCGTTTCTGGCCGGGTGCAGCGCGGACCCGCGCATGACCCTCAAGCGCTTCAGCCTGCTCTGCGCCCAAGGTGCCGAAGACCCGCGCGGGTTGTCGCGCCTGTTGCTGGCGGGTGCGCCGAATACCCCGCAGGCACAGTTGATGAGCGGGTTGGAAGTGCTCGCACAACTGGACAACCGGCAAGCCTTGCAGGCCTTTCGAGGTCCGCAGTTGCATCTGTTCGCCGGGCTTGACGGGTTGGTTCCGGCCGAAGCCGCCGGTGAGCTGCTGGCGTTACTCCCCGATGTCGAAATTGGTCTGATTGAACAGGCCAGTCACGCGTTTCTTCTGGAAGACCCCCACGGCGTGGCGGGGGCCATCCAGGCCTTTTTGCATGAGTCCGGTGATGACTGATTTAGCCCTTCCCAACCTGCCCGGAGGCTTGCCCGACAAGCGTCAGGTCGCGGCATCCTTTTCCCGTGCAGCGGCCAGTTATGACAGCGTTGCCGAATTGCAGCGGACTGTCGGCAGTGAATTGCTGGGGCGTTTGCCGGCTGATCGATCACCCGCTCGCTGGCTGGATCTGGGTTGTGGCACAGGGTATTTCAGTCGTGTGCTGGGTGAGCGCTTCAACGCCAGCGAAGGGCTGGCGCTGGATATCGCGCAAGGCATGCTCGAGCACGCGCGGCCCTTGGGCGGTGCGACACATTTCATTGCCGGCGATGCCGAGCGCTTGCCGTTGCAGGACGCAAGCTGCGACCTGGTGTTTTCCAGCCTTGCAGTACAGTGGTGCGCCGATTTCAGGGCGGTGCTGAGCGAGGCTTCTCGGGTTCTCAAACCTGGCGGCGTGTTGGCGTTTGCCAGTCTCTGCGTGGGAACGCTCTATGAATTGCGCGACAGTTGGCGTCAGGTCGATGGGCTGGTGCACGTCAACCGCTTCCGCGAGTTCAGCACGTATCAACAACTGTGTGCGGCCAGCGGCATGAACGTAATCAGTCTGCAAAGTTGCCCGCACGTGCTGCATTATCCGGATGTGCGTAGCCTGACTCACGAACTCAAGGCCTTGGGCGCGCATAATCTCAATCCTGGTCGGCCGGGCGGGCTGACAGGCCGGGCGCGGATCATGGGTTTGATCGACGCCTATGAGCAGTTTCGTCAGGCGCAAGGACTGCCCGCGACTTATCAGGTGGTTTACGCCGTGTTGGAGAAGCCACTATGAGCGCAGCCTATTTCATCACCGGCACCGATACCGACGTCGGCAAGACCACCATCGCCGCCGGCCTGCTGCACGCCGCGAGGCTTGCAGGGTTGAGCACGGCGGCCGGGAAACCTGTGGCGTCCGGCTGCGAGGTGACGCCCAAAGGTTTGCGCAATGCCGACGCGCTGGCGCTGCTGGCGCAATGCTCGTTGCCGCTGACCTATGCCGAGGTCAATCCAGTGGCCTTCGAACCGGCCATCGCTCCGCATCTGGCTGCGCGTGAGGCGGGTTTCGCGCTGACGGTCCAGTCGTTGCTGGTGCCGATGCGGCACATTGTGGACAAGCAGGCCGACTTCACCTTGATCGAAGGTGCGGGCGGCTGGCGGGTGCCACTGGCTGATCAGGACAATCTTTCGGATCTGGCAATGGCGCTGGTTCTACCGGTGATTCTGGTGGTTGGCGTGCGTCTGGGCTGTATCAATCACGCGTTGCTGACAGCCGAGGCGATTGCCCGGGACGGTTTGCAACTGGCGGGTTGGGTGGCCAACATCATTGACCCCAAGACGTCGCGGCTGGAAGAGAACCTCGCCACGTTGGCAGAACGGCTGCCGGCACCGTGTCTGGGGCGGGTGCCGAAACTCAAACTGGTCACGGCAGAAGCGGTGGCGGAGCATCTTCAGCTGGATTTACTTGACTAGGTTTTGCCTATGACAAGGCACTGTGCCATTAGTGTTTTTGTCGAGCCTTTTGTCGGTGTCTCTGGTTCAATGGGCGCTGTTTATCCTTTGCAGGATGGAGTTGCTCCATGGACATTTCGGGAAGCACCGCGTTTTATGCAGGTCTGAGTTCTATTCAGGCTGGGCAGAACCGTGTTGATCAGGCCGCCAGCCAGATCGCCGGCACCACAGTCGATCGTTCGGCCTCCAGCCAGTCCTCCGACGCTCAGATCGACCGCTTGCGCTCGGTCGATCGCAGCGAGCAATCGAATCTGGCCAGTAATATGGTTGATATGTCCCAAGGCAAAATCCAGGCAGAGCTGGGCGTCAAAGTCGCCAAGGCTTCTGACGAAATGCTCGGTACATTGATCGATACTTTCGCTTGATCCCTCGCTGAACCTATTTACCTGAACACCGCCCTTGGCGCGGTGTTCTGTCAGGCACGTCCTTCTCGTTCAACTAATCTTTCCTACACGGTTTGTTGCCTTGCGCACCGGCTGCGGGCCTTTGCGTGCGCGCTATTCACATGGGGCATGACGAACGGCAAAAGATCGACGCTTGACAAGATTTCGGCGTAAACGTATGTTTCAAACAACTGTTTGACCGTCACAACAATTCATTGCGGTCGTTCATTCCCGGTTACATCAGCAGAGGTTTATCGCTATGCCTGACTACAAGGCCCCCTTGCGTGATATTCGCTTCGTTCGTGACGAACTGCTTGGCTACGAAGCGCACTATCAGAGCCTTCCGGCTTGCCAGGACGCTACCCCGGACATGGTTGACGCCATTCTCGAGGAAGGCGCCAAGTTTTGTGAGCAGGTGCTGGCTCCGCTGAACCGCGTGGGTGACACCGAAGGCTGCACCTGGAGCGAGTCCGGCGTTAAGACCCCGACTGGCTTCAAAGAAGCCTACAAACAATTCGTCGAAGGTGGCTGGCCAAGCCTGGCCCACGACGTAGAGCACGGTGGCCAAGGCCTGCCGGAGTCTCTGGGTCTGGCTGTGAGCGAAATGGTCGGCGAAGCCAACTGGTCGTGGGGCATGTACCCAGGCCTGTCTCATGGCGCGATGAACACCATTTCCGAGCACGGTACACCTGAGCAGCAAGAGGCTTACCTGACCAAACTGGTGTCCGGCGAATGGACCGGCACCATGTGCCTGACCGAACCGCACTGCGGCACTGACCTGGGCATGCTGCGCACCAAGGCCGAGCCTCAGGCTGATGGTTCCTACAAAGTTTCCGGCACCAAGATCTTCATCTCTGCCGGTGAACACGATATGGCCGACAACATCGTCCACATCGTTCTGGCTCGTCTGCCGGATGCGCCTGCTGGTACCAAAGGCATTTCGCTGTTCATCGTTCCAAAGTTCCTGCCGAACGCAGACGGCAGCATCGGTGCACGCAACGCCGTGACCTGTGGTTCCCTGGAACACAAAATGGGCATCCACGGTAACGCCACCTGCGTGATGAACTTCGACGCGGCCACCGGTTTCCTGATCGGCCCGGCGAACAAAGGCCTGAACTGCATGTTCACCTTTATGAATACCGCGCGTCTGGGTACGGCTCTGCAAGGTCTGGCGCACGCCGAGATCGGCTTCCAGGGCGGTCTGAAATACGCTCGCGATCGTCTGCAAATGCGCTCCCTGACTGGCCCGAAGGCGCCGGACAAAGCCGCTGACCCAATCATCGTTCACCCTGATGTACGTCGTATGCTGTTGACCATGAAGGCATTCGCCGAAGGCAACCGTGCGATGGTTTACTTCACGGCCAAGCAGGTCGACATCGTCAAGTACGGCGTGGATTTCGAGGCGAAGAAGAAAGCCGACGCATTGCTGGCCTTCATGACGCCGATCGCCAAAGCCTTCATGACTGAAGTCGGCTTCGAATCCGCTAACCACGGTGTGCAGATCTACGGCGGCCACGGCTTCATCGCCGAGTGGGGCATGGAGCAGAACGTTCGCGACAGCCGCATTTCGATGTTGTACGAAGGCACCACCGGTATCCAGGCACTCGACTTGCTGGGCCGTAAAGTGCTGATGACTCAAGGCGAGGCTCTGAAAGGCTTCACCAAGATCGTCCACAAGTTCTGCCAGACCAACGAAGGCAACGAAGCGGTCAAAGAGTTCGTCGAGCCGTTGGCTGCACTGAACAAGGAATGGGGCGAGCTGACCATGAAGGTCGGTATGGCCGCGATGAAAGATCGCGAAGAAGTCGGCGCCGCGTCGGTGGACTACCTGATGTACTCCGGTTACGCCTGCCTGGCCTACTTCTGGGCTGACATGGCGCGCCTGGCTGCCGAGAAACTGGCTGCCGGCACCACCGAAGAGGCGTTCTACACCGCCAAGCTGCAGACCGCGCGCTTCTACTTCCAGCGCATCCTGCCGCGTACCCGCACTCACGTTGCAACCATGCTGTCGGGCGCTAACAACCTGATGGACATGAAAGAAGAAGACTTCGCACTGGGCTACTAAGTCCTGCGGAGCGTTCCAAACAGCCGCTGCTTCTTCGGGAGCAGCGGCTTTTTTCTGCCCGCTGAAAACGGCTGCAAATATTCCCGACTAAAACGCTAAGTAGAACGCTTTTGCTGCCGTTAAAGAGTGTGCGGTGTGATGCGCGTCACATTGCATGTGCTTAACTGCCCAGAATGCAGGCACAATGACATCAATTGTTTTGCCGGGCCGGAGCTCTACCTTTGCCGCGTTCTTCCGCTGTACGTCTCAGTCACTTTTTGCCCTCATTACTGTTGTTGCTTGCGGGGCTTGCGGCTGCCTACGTCAAGGATCTCAACGTCTTCTTCACCTCACTGTTCAACGTGCTGCCGACTTTGGTGCTGTTGCTCGGCGGTTCGTACTGCGCGGTTTACCGACGTCAACGTGAACTGTTTCTGATGGTCACGGTGTACATCGCCTACTTCCTGCTCGATACCCAGACCGATTACTACCGTGATTACGGCAAGGTGCGTGACGACGCGGCGGTGGTTTTCCATCTCTGCTGTTTACTGCTGCCTGTGCTGTACGGGCTGTTTGCTGCCTGGCAGGAACGCACCCACCTGTTTCAGGACATGGTTGCGCGCTTCGCCGTACTGCTGGCATTCGGCAGTGTTGCACTGGGGCTTGAGCAGAGTTACCCGCAAGCGTTGCTGATGTGGCTGTCGGAAATACGCTGGCCGGCATTGCATGGTGCCTGGATGAGTTTGATCCAGTTGTCTTATCCGGTGTTCTTCGCCTCCTTTGTGTTGTTGGCGTATCAATACTGGCGCAACCCACGGCCACTGCATGCGGCGCAATTGGTGGGCTTGCTCGGGCTGTTCTGGATGTTGCCCAAGACCTTCATCCTGCCGTTCACCCTGAACATCATGTGCAGCCAGGTGATGTTGATGATTGCCGCGGCGGTCGCCCACGAAGCCTATCAAATGGCTTTTCGTGATGAGCTGACCGGCCTGCCAGGGCGTCGCGCCTTGAACGAGCGCATGCAGCGTCTGGGCCGCAACTATGTGTTGGCCATGAGCGACGTCGACCACTTCAAGAAATTCAACGACACCCACGGGCACGATGTCGGCGACCAGGTCTTGCGGCTGGTGGCCAGCAAGTTGTCGAAGATCGGCGGCGGTGGCCGGGCGTATCGTTACGGGGGCGAGGAGTTCGCCTTGGTGTTCGCCGCTAAAACGCTCGAAGAGTGCATGCCGCACCTGGAAGTCATCCGTGAGTCGATTGCCACCTACAACATTCAGTTGCGCAATCAGGACAGCCGTCCGCAAGACGATCAGCAAGGTCGGCAACGCCGTGCGGGCTCTGGCGCCTCAAGCGTTTCGGTCACGGTGAGCATCGGTGTCGCCGAGCGACTGGAGCAGCGGACCCCGGAAGAAGTCCTGAAATCCGCAGACCAAGCGCTCTACAGCGCCAAGGGCGCGGGGCGAAATTGTGTGATGGCATTTGGTCAAAGCCGCCGTGGTGCGGTGCGTATGGAAGGCGCTGCGGGTTAGTGGTGAACGTGCATTCAGCGTATGGGCTGTGATTGTCCGAAGCGATTCACAGCAGCAGGTTTGAATGATCTGCTGACGGAGAAACGACCAGCCCGAGTACAAATCTCTCCCTGCGCGACAGCGCTGCCTCTGAAAGATCGCAGCCTGCGGCAACTCCTACAATACAGATGGGCCTGTAGGAGTTGCCGCAGGCTGCGATCTTTTTTTCGGTGACCAAAAATTACAAATAGGTCACTAGCTGACCCTATGTGTCGTAAAAGTTGTTCGGGTACACTCAAGACCTTGCTGAAATCCGATCCTACGAATCACTTTTCAAGTTCTCACGAGGTTTGCCATGGCTGACTACAAAGCGCCCTTGCGCGATATGCGCTTCGTCCTCAATGAAGTTTTCGAGGTTGCCAAACTGTGGGCTGAACTGCCCGCCCTGGCCGATACCGTCGATGCCGAGACCGTCGAGGCAATCCTTGAGGAAGCCGGCAAAGTCACCAGCAAAAGCATCGCACCGCTGAGCCGTGCTGCCGACGAAGAAGGCTGCCATTGGAGCGACGGCGCCGTCACCACACCAGCAGGTTTCCCACAGGCCTATCAGACTTATGCTGAAGGCGGTTGGGTTGGCGTCGGTGGTGATCCGTCCTACGGTGGCATGGGCATGCCGAAAGCGGTTTCGGCTCAGGTCGAAGAAATGGTCAACTCCGCCAGCCTGTCGTTCGGTCTGTATCCGATGCTGACTGCCGGGGCTTGCCTGTCGATCAACGCTCACGCCAGCGAAGAACTGAAAGCCGCTTACCTGCCAAACATGTACGCCGGTGTCTGGGCAGGCTCCATGTGCCTGACCGAGCCACACGCGGGGACTGACTTGGGGATTATCCGTACCAAGGCCGAACCGCAAGCAGACGGTTCCTACAAGGTCAGCGGAACCAAGATCTTCATCACCGGCGGTGAACACGACCTGACCGAAAACATCATTCACCTGGTGCTGGCCAAATTGCCGGATGCCCCTGCGGGTCCGAAAGGTATTTCGCTGTTCCTGGTTCCGAAGTTCATGGTCAACGCCGATGGCAGTCTCGGCGCGCGTAACCCGGCTAACTGCGGTTCAATCGAACACAAAATGGGTATCCAGGCATCCGCTACCTGCGTGATGAACTTCGACGAAGCCGTGGGTTACCTCGTGGGTGAGCCGAATAAAGGCCTGGCGGCCATGTTCACCATGATGAACTACGAGCGTCTGGGTGTCGGTATCCAGGGCCTGGCCAGCGGCGAGCGCTCTTACCAGAACGCGGTTGAATACGCTCGCGATCGCCTGCAAAGCCGTTCGCCGACAGGGGCGCAGAACAAAGACAAGGTCGCCGACCCGATCATCGTTCACCCGGACGTACGTCGTATGCTGCTGACCATGAAGGCCTCGAACGAGGGTGGTCGTGCATTTTCAACCTACGTGGCCATGCAACTGGATACCGCCAAGTTCAGCGAAGACGTGACCACCCGCAAACGCGCCGAAGACCTGGTGGCCTTGCTGACGCCGGTCGCCAAAGCATTTCTCACGGATCTGGGCCTGGAAACCACCATCCACGGCCAGCAAGTCTTTGGTGGCCACGGCTACATCCGCGAGTGGGGCCAGGAACAACTAGTGCGTGACGTGCGGATCACCCAGATCTACGAAGGCACCAACGGCATTCAGGCGCTTGACCTGGTTGGGCGCAAGATCGTCGGTAGCGGCGGGGCGTACTACAAGTTGTTTGCTGATGAGATCCGTCACTTCACCGCTACCGCGAGCGCCGATCTGGCCGAGTTCACCAAACCGTTGAACGACGCTGTCGACACGCTGGACGAACTGACCGCCTGGTTGTTGGATCGGGTGAAAAATAACCCGAACGAAATCGGTGCGGCCTCGGTCGAGTATCTGCAAGTGTTTGGCTATGTGTCCTACGCCTACATGTGGGCACTGATGGCCAAGGTAGCTTTTGGTAAAGAGGCGCAGGACGACTTCTACGCCAGCAAACTGGGCACCGCACGCTTTTACTTCGCTCGCCTGCTGCCACGAATTCATTCGCTGAGCGCTTCGGTCAAGGCTGGTAGTGAGTCGCTGTTTCTATTGGATGCGGCGCAATTCTGAGAAGTGTAACGTCATGTAAGCATTTGCTTACGTGACGTGCTGCTGTTTTCCCCTGTTCCAGGATTGGATCCAGAGCTAATCTACTTCACATGGACGTAGCGCAGGAAGCGCAAAGCAATAACACGGACACGTAGGATTCTGCCAGGACGGCGGAGTGAAATGGATGTCAGGGAAACAGTCTGCAAAGCCCCGCTTCGGCGGGGTTTTCTTTTTGTGGCGAGGGAGCTTGCTCCCGTTCGAGCGCGCAGCGCTCGCCAAGTATTGTGTTCAGCCCTGAACATCCAGTACCGTCGGGCTCGTCATCCGCCCGGCCGGGCTGTTTATCACGTCTTCCAACAGGTTGCGCAGCAACTCCAGCGTCGCTTGCTGACGTTGAGCGTCGCGACAGACCAATCCTACTTTCAGGGGAACCCGCGGCTCACTCAAGGGTTTCCACAAGAGCGCCTTGTTTCCGTGTTCCTGCTGCGAGCGGCCGGGTAGGACAGTGGCCAGTCTGGTGTGGGGCAAACTGTCGAGGATCCCCGCCATGTTGTTCAGTTCCGCCTGTACTTGCGGGCGGCGTCCGAGATTGGTCAGTTGTCCCTGCCAGATCTGCCGGACCTGAAACTCTTCCCCCAGCAACAGCATCGGCAACTCCGCGGCCTGACTCATGGAGACTTTCTTGAATTCACGCAACGGATGATCGGCAGGGATGACCAAGGTCAGTTCATCTTCATACAGCAAAACGCCATGCAGCCCGGGTTGGCGCGGCGGCAGATAGCTGATACCGATGTCGAGTGAGCCATTGAGCAATCGACGTTCGATTTCCAGCCCCGTGAGTTCGTAGATCTGTACCACCAGGTGCGGTTGCGCCTTGCGCACACGCTCCAGCATTTTGGGCACCAGGCTGGTGTGAACGGTTTGCAGCACACCGATGGCCAAGGTGCGCAATGCCTGGCCCTTGAAGTTGCCCAAGGCCTCGCGCGCGCGCTGCAGACCGTCGAGCAAAGGCAGGGCGTGGTTGTACAAGGTATGCGCGGCCAGGGTGGGCAGCAGGCGTTTACTGCTGCGTTCGAACAGGCCCACGTCGAGGTTTTGTTCCAGTTGGCGGATCTGCTGCGATAGCGCCGGCTGGGAGATCGACAGGCGTTCGGCAGCCCGTCCGACATGGCCTTCTTCATACACCGCGACGAAATAACGCAGTTGCTTAAAATCCATAAGTAATTCTTATCGAAAAAGCTGGAAAATCGAAATGGCTCAGCGCCTGACAGAAGCCTAGTCTAACCGCATTCACAAGGCTTACAGGGCCAGAAAGCGCGATGAATACCGTTTACGTTGATGGTGTTTACATAGGCAAGGCAAAAAATCTCGGACAGGGTTTGATCTGCGATACCGACAAACAGCGGATTGCCAATCGACTCTGGTTATGGCCGCAAGGCCTGGGCAGCGATGAACACGGCGATCCGCGTTTTCATACTGGCCCCGAACGCGCCCTGCATCATTACCCGTCCGAACACTACGCTTACTGGCGCAAACGTTATCCACAGATCGACTGGAACGCGCCGGCCTTCGGTGAAAACCTTTCAACCCATGGCCTGACTGAAGAGCAGGTGTGCCTCGGCGATATGTTTCGCTGGGGCGGTGCGTTGTTGCAGGTCAGCCAGCCGCGCTCGCCGTGTTATCGGTTGAGCCACCGCTTGGGTGTGCCGATCTTGCCGCAACTGGCGCAGGATACAGGGCGCTGCGGCTGGTTCTATCGTGTTCTCAAGCCTGGTTTTGTCAGCGCCGATCAGCCGTTCGAGTTGATCCAGCGCAGCTACCCCGGCCTGACTGTGGCCTGGGCGTTGCGCTGTTTTTATCGAGAGCCGCTTGAGCATGCCGGTTTGAAAAAGCTCGTCGACTGCCCGGCGCTGTCTTCGCGCTGGCGCGATATTGCACTCAAACGTTTGCGCACCGGGCGCGTCGAGGATTGGTCTTCGCGTCTGCTGGGTTCGCCGCTTGAGGGAATGCGCGCATGAACCTGTTCAGCCTGCGTCGCCAACAGCCGAGTCTGGATGATCTGGTGGTGGAGCATTTTCGGCCTTCCAGGCACGACAACCTTTCCCGCGAGTGCCTGATGCCCAGTGTCGAGCGACCCCAGCAAGTTTTCGTTCGCGGCCAGGGTTCCTGGCTCTGGGACAGTGATGACCGCGCGTATCTGGATTTCACTCAAGGTGGAGCGGCCAACAGCCTGGGCCATAGCCCATCGGTGCTGATCAAAGCCATCACCGCTCAAGCGCAAACGCTGATCAATCCGGGTTCGGGTCTGCTTAACCGTGGCCAACTCAATCTGGCCGAGCGACTGTGCGCCAGTACTGGCAGCGACCAGGTTTACCTGCTCAACAGTGGCAGTGAAGCGTGCGAAGCGGCGATCAAGCTGGCGCGCAAATGGGGGCAACTGCATCGTGGCGGTGCTTCGCGGATCATTACCGCCAGCGGTAGCTGCCATGGTCACGGCTTTGCGGCCATGTCCGCGTCGGACTGTCAGAACAATCGCTTTGAGCCGCAACTTCCGGGTTTCAGCCACGTTCCGTTCAATGATTTACCTGCGTTACATACGGCGGTAGATGCGCAAACCGTAGCTATCCTGCTTGAGCCGATCCAAAGCGCCGCCGGGGTGGTCCCGGCGACCGGGCATTACCTCAAAGGTGTCGAGCGCCTATGCCGTGAGTTGGGGATTTTGCTGATTCTCGACGAAGTGCAAACCGGGATTGGCCGTTGCGGCAGTCTGCTCGCCGAACAGTTTTACGGCGTGCGCGCCGACATTGTTGTGCTGGGCAAAGGGCTGGGCGGCGGGGTGCCAGTGGCGGCGCTTCTGGCGCGCGGTAAAGCCTGCTGCCTCGAGTCGGGCGAGCTGGATGGCACCCATCATGGCAACGCATTGATGGCCTCGGCGGCGCTGGTGGTTCTGGACAGCGTGCTGGATCACGGCTTCCTCGAGCACGTTCGCGATAGCGCTCAGCACCTGCGCGAAGGCTTGAGCCGATTGGTCAACCGTTATGGGCACGGTGAACTGCGTGGCCAAGGGCTGCTCTGGGGGCTGACACTGAGTGACGATTCGGCTGACGCCGTGGTGAACGCGGCGTTGTACGAAGGTTTGCTGTTGAGCGCCCCGAAACCCGATTGCCTGCGGTTTACGCCGGCGCTGACCGTCAGTAAGACCAATATCGACGAAATGCTCCTGCGCCTGGCCCGAGCTTTTTCCCGGGTGCGCACGGCCCAACTCCAATGCCGCAAAGGCATCGCGGTCTGAACAGACCAGCCCTTCTCTAATTCCCTAACCGTCTCGCGGTATAACGCAGCGCCCCATGCCTGACTCTTTTGGCATGGGGCGTTTTTTTGTCTCACGCGTTCTTCTGCTCCATCACCGCGCGATAAAACAGCCATTCCTGCTCCAGCACATGGGCCTGATTGCTGGCCTTGCGAAAGCCGTGGCGTTCGTCCGGGTAGTAATGGGCCTGGGCGGGAATGCCGTTGTCTTGCAGGGCCTTGAGCATGTCACGGGTCTGTTGCGGTACCACCACAGCGTCGAGTTCGCCTTGAAAGAAGATCACTGGCACGCGGATTTTACTTGCGTGCAGCAGCGGTGTGCGGGTGACATAGCGCTCGGCATCCTGCTGCGGATCGCCGATCAGCCAGTCCAGATAGTCACCTTCGAATTTGTGGGTGGTGCGGCTCAGGGCCGCCGGGTCGCTGACGCCGTACAAACTGGCGCCCGCGCTGAAGACGTCCCGAAATGCCAGCGCGCAGAGCGTGGTGTAACCGCCGGCACTGCCACCACGAATGAACGCGTAATCGCCGTCGATCAAACCTTGCCCGGCGAGGTAGGCGACCACGGCGCAGGCGTCTTCGACATCCACGTCGCCCCAGCTCAGGTGCAGCGCCTGCCGATAGGCGCGACCGTAACCGCTACTGCCGCGATAGTTAAGGTCGGCGACCGCGAAGCCGCGTTGTGTCCAGTACTGGATTCGCGGATCGAGCATCGGGTAGCACGCCGACGTCGGCCCGCCATGAATAAACACCAGCAACGGTGGTTTGGCGACATCGGTCATGGCCGGATAAAAGAAACCATGGGCCTCGCCGGCACCGCTGGGGTAGCGCAGTGTTTGCGGCTGGCTGATGTGCTTGGCGGGCAGCGGTGCCACTCCGCCCGCCAACACCCGGACTTGATGGCTTTTACGGTTGATGGCAATCACCGCGGAAGGGCTGACCGGCGAAGCCGCGATGCAGTAAACAGATTCCTGGTCCAGCGCCAGATTTCGGAAGCGACTGTAATCGCCGGTGAAATCCTCAACGGAATCACCAGAGCGCAGCCCCAGGCGTCCGAAACCCTCCACGGTCCAGTTCGCCAGGTAGTTCTTTTCGCCAAGCGGTAACCAGGTGCAACCGCCAAGCTGCCACGGTGCCGGCGCATGATCCGCCTCGCTGCTCGGCAACGGCTGCAAGCCTGATCCGGTTTCGATCCACGGCTGCCAGAATCCGGCGCGATCGGTCAGGCAATACAGGCGGCCGGCATCATCGAAGCGAGGCTGTTGCAAGGACTCTTCAGACGCGTCACCTGCTACGCAGCGCGGCCGGCCGAAAGCGCCGTTGGCATCGCGCTCGGCGACCATCAAGCGTGTCGCGGTCCAGGGTTGATGCGGCCGGCTCCATTCGATCCAGGCCAGCCGCCCGGCATCCGGGCTCAGGGTCGGCGCCGAGTAAAAGTCTGCGCCTTCGGCCAACAGCTGACGTTTGCCGTCTGCCGGATCTATGGCCACCAGGCGATGTTGATTGCCTTGCTCTTCGACGGCGAGTACCTGCCCGCCGGCAAATTGCAGATCGCCGTAACGGCATTCACCCACGGTCAACGCCTGCGGTATTTCACCGGCCAACGATTGCCGATATAGCTGCTGATCCGTTTCGTTGACGAAGACCACGCCATCATCGCTCAAGCAAAACGCCCCGCCACCGTATTCATAGACTCGACTGCGCGCGCTGAACCCCGGCGGGGTCAGGCAATGGGCGGTGTTGTCGCGCCAATGCCAGATTCGGCAGGCGCCATCTTCGGGGCGGTACTTATTCCAGAACAAACCCTGAGCGCCGACGCACAAGTCAGTGAAATCGACGCCGGCCGCTACGGCTTTGAGGGCGCTCAAGGGTTCAGCTTTTAACGATGAGGCGTGAGTTCCGTTCATTGCGAAATTCCAGTTGCTCGATGGTCTGGGTAGCGTGCTCGGCTTCTTCGCGGGCCTTGAGGATCACGCCGTGATGTTCCGACTTGCTGCACACCGGGTCGGCGTTGCTCGCGTCACCCGTGAGCATGAAGGCCTGGCAACGGCAGCCGCCGAAGTCCTTTTCTTTCTCGTCGCAGGAGCGGCACGGCTCGGGCATCCAGTCGTAACCGCGAAAGCGGTTGAAGCCGAACGAGTCATACCAGATGTGCTGCATGCTGTGATCGCGCACGTTCGGGAATTGCACTGGCATCTGTCGTGCGCCGTGGCACGGTAGGGCGGTGCCGTCAGGGGTCACGGTCAGGAAAATGCTGCCCCAGCCGTTCATACAGGCTTTGGGGCGTTCTTCGTAGTAGTCCGGGGTGACGAAGATCAGCTTGCACGGGTGACCTTCGGCTTCGAGTTTGGCCCGGTATTCGTTGGTGATGCGCTCGGCGCGCACCAGCTGTTCCTTGGTCGGGAGCAAACCGACGCGGTTGAGCTGGGCCCAGCCGTAGAACTGGCAGGTGGCGAGTTCGACGAAGTCGGCTTCCAGGGCAATACATAGCTCGATGATGCGGTCGATCTTGTCGATATTGTGTCGATGGGTGACGAAGTTCAGCACCATCGGGTAGCCGTGGGCTTTCACCGCACGGGCCATCTCGAGCTTCTGCGCGAAGGCTTTTTTCGAACCCGCCAGAAGGTTGTTCACCTGTTCATCGCTGGCCTGGAAACTGATCTGGATGTGATCGAGACCAGCCTTCTTGAAATCGCTGATTTTCTGTTCGGTGAGACCGATCCCCGAGGTGATCAGGTTGGTGTAGAAACCCAGTTTGCGGGCCTCGGCGATCAGCTCTGCAAGATCCTGACGCACCAAGGGCTCGCCGCCAGAGAAACCCAACTGCGCCGCGCCCATTTCCCGTGCCTCGCGAAACACCTTGAGCCACTGCTCGGTGCTGAGCTCTTTGCCTTGTTCGGCGAAATCCAGCGGGTTCGAGCAGTAGGGGCATTGCAGCGGGCAGCGGTAGGTCAGCTCGGCGAGCAGCCATAGCGGCAGGCCGATCTCGGGTTTGGGCGGCAATGGCAGCGCCGCTGATTCAGGCAAGCTCGATCCAGTGCTCTGCACGGGCGACCTCCATGAATTGCTCGATGTCGTCACCGAGTTCGGGTACGCCGGGGAACTGGGCGTCCAGTTCGGCGATGATCGCCGCGACGTCACGCTTACCGTCGATCAGGCCACCAATCAGCGCGGCGCTTTCGTTGAGTTTGATCATGCCTTCCGGGTACAGCAGCACATGGCCTTTTTGCGCCGGTTCGTACTGGAAGCGGTAGCCGGGACGCCAGCTCGGGGTCTTGCTGCGGTCGAAACTCATAAGGCGATCCCTTTATGCCAGACCCGTTGCTCGGTCACGCTGTGATAAGGCGGGCGGTTCAGTTCATAGGCCATGCTCATGGCATCGAGCATGCTCCAAAGGATGTCCAGTTTGAACTGGAGAATTTCCAGCATGCGCTGCTGGCCTTCATAGGTGGTGTAGTGCTGCAGGGTGATCGCCAGACCGTGCTCGACATCGCGTCGCGCCTGACCCAGCCGGGTGCGGAAATACTCATAACCGGCGGGATCGATCCACGGGTAATGCTGTGGCCAACTGTCCAGACGTGACTGGTGGATTTGCGGCGCGAACAGTTCGGTCAGTGAGCTGCTGGCGGCTTCCTGCCAACTGGCCCGTCGGGCGAAGTTGACGTAGGCATCCACGGCGAAGCGCACGCCGGGTAGCACCAACTCCTGGGAGCGCAGCTGATCCGGGTCCAGGCCCACGGCTTGGCCGAGGCGCAACCAGGCTTCGATGCCACCGTCTTCACCCGGCGCGCCGTCGTGGTCGAGCAGGCGTTGAATCCACTCGCGGCGGACTTCACGGTCCGGGCAGTTGGCCAGAATCGCAGCATCCTTGAGCGGGATATTCACCTGATAGTAGAAGCGGTTGGCGACCCAGCCCTGGATCTGTTCGCGAGTCGCTCGACCTTCGTACATCGCCACGTGATACGGATGATAGATGTGGTAGTAGGCGCCCTTCGCCCGAAGAGCCTGTTCGAACTCGGCGGGGGAGAGTGGTGTGTCAGTCATTTCGGTTCTCCGGGGAATAACCGTTGGAATTCTGTGTTGTCTGGTCTGGCGTCTTCGCGAGCAAGCCCGCTCCCACAGGATAGCGCTGTCTCAAGTGGGAGCGGGCTTGCTCGCGAAGGGGCCATTTCTTACAACTCGATACTCATGCCGTCGTAAGCCACTTCAACCTTGCGCCGAACCAGCTCGGCGCGCTCGACCGAGTCTTCATCGAGGATCGGGTTGGTGTTGTTGATGTGGATAAGCACTTTGCGCTGCTGTGGCAGTTGCTCCAGCACTTTGAGCATACCGCCGGGGCCGTTCTGTGCCAGGTGACCCATCTCCCGGCCGGTGCGGGTGCCGACGCCGCGGCGCTGCATTTCATCGTCATCCCACAGCGTGCCGTCCACCAGCAGGCAATCGCTGCCTGCCATGATCTCCAGCAGCGGCGCATCGACCTTGCCCAGCCCCGGCGCGTAGAACAACTTGCCGCCCGTTTGCAGGTCTTCGACGATCAACCCGATGTTGTCGCCCGGGTGTGGGTCGAAGCGATGTGGCGAGTAGGGCGGTGCGGCGCTACGCAGCGGCAGTGGGGTAAAGCGCAGGTTCGGGCAGGCCGGGACAATGAAGCTCTGGTCGAGCTCGATGCGGTTCCAGTTCAACCCGCCGTTCCAGTGGGTGAGCATGGTGAACAGCGGGAAACCGGTGCTCAGGTCTTCATGGACCATGTCGGTGCACCAGACCTGATGCGGGCAACCTTCGCGCAGGCTCAGCAGGCCGGTGGTGTGGTCGATCTGGCTGTCCATCAGGATGATCGCGCTGATGCCGGTGTCACGCAGGGCGCGGCCGGGTTGCATCGGGGTGAAGTTCTGGAGCTGCGCGCGAATGTCCGGCGAGGCGTTGCACAGGACCCAGTTCACGCCGTCATCGGAAATCGCGATAGACGACTGGGTACGCGCTTCGGCCCGCAGGCTACCGTCGCGAAAACCTGCGCAGTTCACGCAGTTGCAGTTCCACTGCGGAAAACCGCCGCCAGCGGCGGAACCTAGAATCTGGACAAACATGGTTGCTCCATCACTTCAACGCTGAAAATAAAAACGCCCCGGACGGGCCGAGGCGTTGTACCGCATGTTCTACCCAAGGGCAGTATCAACGGCTGGCGAAGTACATGGTGACTTCAAAGCCGATACGCAGGTCGGTGTAAGCAGGTTTGGACCAAGTCATAAAAACGTTCCTTCAGGCTCGTGAGAAAAATTCACTCTATACCTATAGCCCACCTCCCGCAGGAGATGTTCAGAGGTTTGCCGGGCTATGTTACTGAAACGTTTCTGCAAATTGGAGACATCTCTCGAAGAAAGCCCATTACAGCCCCGGTAATGATCGGGCTGTCGGTTGCCAGGTGCCGTCCGGGCAGGCATCGGTGGCCAGGCATCTGCGGCCACCTGCTGCATAAATCAGGCGCCTTGCCGCGTCGAGCAAAGCTGCGCGGTCCGGTAGCAACACGGCTTGTTGCAACTGAAACAGGTAATCCGACGAATGGCCGCCAAGCTTTCCGTGCCACAGCAATTCGAAGGCCTGTGCGATGGGTAATACGTTGCCGTCGAGTTGTTCGGCCAGGGTCTGGCGTTGATTGATCAAGGACACATCATCGAGCGTCGAGATGAGTACGGGTAGTTGCTTCAGGAAATGCTCGATGTGTTCGAGGATCTCCTTCACCGATGCGTTCGGCGATTGCACGCCGAACAGCAGTCCGGTCTGCCCATTGATCTGACGGACACCACTGAACACTGCGTAGCCCAATTGCAGTTCGACCCGCAGGCGCTGATAGAACGGCGTTTGGCAGAGTTGCGCGAGCAGGCGCCACGCGGCTTCGTCAGCCAGATCCTGAGTGGGCGTCGGGCAAAACAGCAAGAGCGCATTTTCGTTGGCATCACTGGGCACTTCGCTCCAGAGGCGTTGACCGGCAATGGAGACGGGCGCGGTCATCTCACTGTCGGGAATGCCAGGCATGCGACTCAAGGCGCGGGTGATCGCTGTTTGAACGGTTGCCGGCAGACCTGCGGCCAATCCATCCCAGCGTGCAATGGCCCAGATTTGCTGTAGGTCATCAGCACCGGCGGGCTGCGATGTCGGCTGCGAATCCTGTCCCAGGCAATGTGCTGGCAACACCTTAAGCAACTGCCGAATCGCAATCAGCGGTGCTGGCGACTCGGTATTGATCCAGGCATCGGCGACGGGTTTTATCAGACACAGCAGCGCCTGTTCGAGAATCGCCGGCATTGGCTCATGCCGTCCGCTGATTTTCAGCAGCCATTGATTGCCCGTTTCGCTGAAGGACAGATCGACTCCCGCCTGACGGGCGTCATCGCGCAGGCCTTGCAGGCTACGGACCAGTGTCGGCTGAAGATTGGCTGGCGGTGCGGAGTCGAGGCGCCAACGCAGGCAAATCGCCGCTTCGCCATTATCGTCTGCGAGACCTTGGCTGAACTGCATCGGCGAGCGCTCACGGCGACCGCGCGTGCGATCCTGGGCAAACGTGCGCAAGCCGCGATGGGCGCTGGTTTGTCCACGGATCAAACCGGCTGCTGCTGGCACTTCGGCCGGACGCAGGAACGGATTGGCGGGTGGCAGTTGCCAGACGACATCCAGGTTATCCACAGGTGTCGGGCTCATCTGCTGCACTATGGCTTTAAGCGCAATGACACCCAAATCCGACAGTTCTGGTTCCAGCTTCTCACTGTCCAGTCGGGCAAGTGCCAAGGCGTTGCTGGTTTGACGCTTTTGCTGTTGCAGCAGGGCATATTCTTCGCGCAGCTTCGACCAGTCGGCAGCGTCGGCGAAGAAGCTCAGCCAATCACCCAGCAGCTCACGGATTATCCCGGCCTGCGTTGCGGCACTGGCCGTCAGGTTGAACTCAACCTGCAGCAGTGCTTGTCCGGCGAATTGGTACAGCGGCGCCGCCTTCAGGTTGTCGATCAATTGGCGATAGCGTAACTCGGCGAAGACGCCTCCCGGTTTCGACGTGTTCAGCCAGGTGCAGAGAAAATCCAGCGCTTCACGGGATGCGTTCGGCAAGGCTTCAAATGCAAACAGCAGGTTGAGTCGGCGTTCGTCAGCCTGTTGATAACTTCTGTTTACGGTTGCCATCAGCGCGGGCGGGGCGTTTTGCGGTTGCTGCTCACCGACGGCGAAGTCGGCGCTCAAGCGCTCGGCCAGGCTGCGCAATTCATCCACAGACTGCGGACCGGCAAGGCTCAGAGTTATTTGACCGCTCTGGTAGAAACGCTGATAGAACGCGCTTAAGGCCTGCTGAAACTCAGGCTGCTGCACCGCCAGGCTGTCGCGATTGCCGGCATGGAAACCGCGCAACGGATGATCTGGCGAAAGCCCTTCAAACAATGCGAGGTGTCGCTGTGCCTCAACATCTTGAGACCAGGCAATGAATTCGGCTTCCAGTACTTCCCGTTCACGCAACTGATCGTCCGGATTCAGGCGCGGGTGGGCGAGCATGTCGCACAAACGCTCAAGCCCTCCGGCGAAGGCCTGAGGCGGCAATTCGAAGAAGAAGTCGGTGGTGCGCTCGCGGGTGCTGGCGTTCAGTTGCCCGCCGTGACGTTGCACGTAGGCCATCAACCCATCGTCACCAGGAAAGCGTTCGGTGCCGAGAAAGAACAAGTGTTCAAGAAAGTGCGCCAGCCCAGGCCAGGCCAGCGGTGCATCGTGGCTGCCGGCAGCAACCCGTAAAGCCACGGCGCAGCGCTTCAAGCCGGGCGCATGACGAAGTGAAACCCGCAAGCCGTTGGCCAGGGTTTCGATGTGAGGGAGACGGTGGGTCGGCGCAGGCATGAGCACTTCCGCTACTTAAGAAGTGCTCATGCTAGCGAAAACATGGGATCAGCGCTTGTTCAGCTCGCCGTAGAGTTCTGGTCGACGATCGAGAAAGTAGCGATTGGCGGCACGAGAATCGACCATCAGTTGGCGATCCAGCGTACCAACGATCAGCGCTTCATCCAGTCCGGCCTGGGCGATGCGACTGCCATCCGGCGCAGCGATGCTGCTTTGACCGCAGTAGTGGATCTCGCCTTCGTGGCCACAGTAATTGGCGTACGCCACGTAACATTGGTTCTCGAAGGCCCGCGAGCGCACGGTGACATCGGCGATGAAGTCGTAGGGAATCATGTTCGCCGTCGGCACCAGAATCAGCTCGGCGCCGGCCAGCGCCAGGCGCCGGGCGTTTTCCGGAAACTCCAGGTCGTAGCAGATCAAAAAGCCCAGCTTCCAGCCGTTGAGTTCCACCAATGGAAATTCGTCCGGCCCAACGCTGAACATCGAATGATCGAGCTCGCCGAACAGATGAGTCTTGCGGTAGTTGGCCAGACGCTGGCCCCGGCTATCGATCAACTGCACGGCGTTATAGATCTGCCCGTCCTCGGCGCGTTCCGGATAGCCATACACAATGGCAATGCCGGAGGCCTTGGCGATGCTCGCAATGTACTGCGCGCAAGTGCCGTCTTGCGCCTCGGCCAATGCGCCAACCGCTTCGGCGCCGATGTTGTAGCCGGTCAGGAACATCTCCGGGAACACCAGCAGATCAGCGCCTTTGGCCTCTGTCGCAAGCTTTTGCAGGCGCTGCAGATTGCCGGCAACGTCGAGCGGCAGCGGCGGGCATTGGTAGAGCGCTACGCGCATTTCGGAGTCCTCTTACTCGGGCAGGGCAATCGGGCCGATTTCATGGAACACATCGCCCGGGCCTGGGTTTTCGACGTGGGTTTTACCGCCGAAGTGATTCATGATGCCCCATACCGCGTTGAGCGAAGTCTGTACCGCGCCTTCGACCCAGGCCGGTGTCCACGAAACATCATCGCCAGCGATAAAAATCCCACGCTGTTCGGCGGGCATGTCTTGTTGCATGAAGTGTGCATACATCCGCTGGTTGTAGCGATAGTGGCCGGGCAGGGCGCCTTTGAATGCACCGAGGAAATGCGGGTCGGCTTCCCAGGACACAGTAATCGGGTCGCCGATGATGCGCGCAGCGATGTCGACTTTTGGATAGATCTTCTTCAGTGCATCCAGCGCCAGTTTCACGCGTTTTTCAATCGGTTGCGGAAGCATTTTTAGCGCGTCGCTCATCCACGAGTACGACAGGCAAATCACGCCTGGCTTGTCGTCGCCGTTATCGAACAGGTACGTGCCACGGGTCAGGCGATCGGTGAGGGTCATGCTCATCAGGTCGCGACCGGTTTCCGGGTCTTTGTCTTTCCAGAACGGCCGGTCGACCATCACGAAGGTTTTCGACGATTGCATGTAGCGGGTGCGGTCCAGGGCCATCCACATCTTTTGCGAGAATAGCGACTCTTCGCACTCGATCTGCGTGGTCAGCAGCCAGCTCTGGCAGGTGGTCAGCACGGCGGCGTATTCGCGGGTGTCACCCCAGTTGTCGGTCACGCTGAAACGGCCATCGGCGGCGCGCGCGATGCGTTTGACCCCGGTGCGCGGTGCACCGTTGTGCAGCGAACTCAGGCTGGTGCCTGCCGGCCAGTGAGCGCAGCGCTCCGGCACATGGCGCCAGATGCCCAACGGCACCTGCTCCACACCGCCGACCACCAGGTGTTGGTGATCGTCGCAGTTGGTCATGACTACGCGGAAGATTTCCAGCATCGAGTTCGGGAAGTCCGAGTCCCAGCCTCCGGTGCCGAAGCCGACCTGGCCAAACACTTCGCGGTGATGGAACGACAGCTTGGCGAAGGCTTTGGAGGTGGCGACGAAGTCGTAGAAGGTCCGGTCATCCCACAGCGGAACGAGGGTGTTCCACAGCTCTTTGAGGCGCGGTACATCGCGATCGCGGATCGCTTGCTGAATCTCGCCAAAGCGTGAGCCGTCTTCCAGTGCATCTGCCCAGGCGTCAGCCACTTCCTGGAACAGTGCAGGAAGGTCGGCGAGTTTCTGTGCGTAATGGGTTTGGCCTTCCAGGTCGATGACGGTGCTGCCGGAGGCAGGGGTCAGCGGGTTAGGGAAAGGCTTGGTCTCAAGACCGAGCTTGTCGACATAGTGATAGAACGCAGTGGACGACACCGGGAAGCGCATGCCACCCAACTCGGCGATGATCCCTTCAGCGCCTTCGAAGGCCTGGGAGCGCAAGCGGCCACCCATTTTCGAGGCTTCATAGACGACCGGCTTGAGGCCCAGTTTCATCAACTCGTAAGCGGCCACCAGCCCCGCGATACCTGCGCCGACAATCGCCACTTCCGCGCCGTGGTTGTGCGCAGGAATACTGCCTAAACCGGCCGGGTGTTCGATCCAGTCGTCAAAGGCGAATGGAAAGTCCGGGCCGAAAATGGTGACTGGTTTTTTACCGTCTGCAGGATGGCGATTGTTCTTGTTCATGGCTGACCTTGCTGGCGACTCGCACTCGGTGCTGAGTATAGGAAAAGACTGTCGCCATTCTAGGGAGCGTAGAGCGCGTTAATAAGACGCAATGTGTCGTCGTTCTGCATATTGTTTGTGCAATATGACGAGATGATCGATCAAACTGGCTGGCCGCGGTCAATCTTGCTGCTGAGGATGATCGACGTGGTGGTTTTTTCTACGCCGTCGACACTACCGATCTGGTCGAGCAACTGGTCGAGCTGTTCCGGTGAATCGGTACGCAGCCAGGCCACGTAATCGAATTCGCCGCTGACCGCACACAACTGCTGAACCTGCGCCATGGCGCTGAGCCGACGCAGCACTTCCTTGCCGGAGCGCGGTTGCACGGTGATCCCGACATAAGCCTGCAAACCGCCATCGACCACTCGCTGCCCGAGTCGCACGCCGTAGCCGGTAATGACCCGGGCCTTTTCCAGCCGCGCCAGGCGTGACGTCACCGTAGTGCGTGCAATCCCCAATTGCCGGGCGAGCATGGCCACGCTTTCACGAGCATTGATCTGCAAGGCCGCGATCAGTTGGCGGTCGATTTCGTCGAGGACGGGAGGGCGGGTATCAGGCAAGGTCTTCTCCGGCGGCACATTTCGGTGGGCGAGCATGTTACCGACTGGTGAGCCGTAAAGGGCTGTGCGATGGATCGGTTTACACGCGGAACGCCTGCATGATGCAGGTCATTTGACCAAGGCCCTGACTTCTTGAATTTTTATATTGGGTATCACGCTGTCGGGGATTCTAGAGTTGCCAGAAAGGTTGTAGACCGAGAAGTTCTTGTTCATGACTTTTTTCGACATCAACTTCAATGACGGAAGAATTCGGGTGTGGAAATGTTGATCGAGTTCACATGGGGATATGCGGCTGTCAGCCGTTTCATAGAACCGGCCACTGGATTGTTGCAAGTCAACCCCGACCAGGATCACCTTGGTGAAACCGGCATGGTAGGCAAGTTGTAGAGCAAGATAAGCCACGGTGCGGGAGTCGAAAAAGCCATCGCTGAGATTTTTGCTAAACCCGATGCTCTTTCTTCGGTGGCCAAAAATAGAACGACTGCGTACGAGATCGTTGTTCTTTTTGAAGATCGAATCGACCCAGGATTGTTTAGCTGCCGACTTTAGCGCGTATAGCTTGCCGTGAGGTCGAATGCTGTTTCGCCGGATGAACTCCTCCCACAAGGCGACTCGCTGGCTAATCTGCATCGCGTGCGAAAATAATTCGGGCTGCTGAGTCGGGAAGCTCATGTCCGTACAAACGTAGAAAAACGGCTGGATCGCGGTGCCCTCGAAAAGTGCGACCGCCCCGTTCATTGTGATCATCGGAACATGAGCGAATTCTTCAATGGGAAAGTCTTTGGCGGAACTGCCGGAGGCAATAATGAAAACAGTTCCTGTTTCTATGTTGTGACACTCATTGAACCCGTTCACATGACTAAGTTTGTTATCGATCATGAAATATTTTTCGCTTGCGTTCATCAGGTGTCCGTTGGTCATGCCAATGGCATCGATTGTTTATTCTTGTCGGCGGTTGGCGTCGATACCGCATTTCAAGATATCTGATAGCGCGTCATTCGTCATGGGGCTTCGATGTGGCCTGATGAGCGCTTGATATCGAATGTGGGTCAGGAAAGGGTCTCGAATACCAAGCCCGACACGCTCGTGCGACGTGGGTTTTCTATCGAGCCGACCGATGACCTGCTACTTGCGCCAAGGCGCGCGAACTCAAAAATGCACAAGATATTGCGCTGGGTATGCATGGGGTCATGCAAGCATGAACTGTAGACGCTTTTTTCGCCAAATGCATGGCGTAAATGCCATGGGCTTGGTGTCCCGGACTTCTCATGGGTACAGAAAAGCCGCGCAATGCGCGGCTTTTGAGTTTGGTGGGCCCACACGGACTTGAACCGTGGACCAAAGGATTATGAGTTGCTGGGCGAGCTGATATGCCTAGAGAAAGCGTTCGTAGGTGAACGTAGGTTGGCATAGCTGGAGGCCCCGTAATACGTGGTGTTAAGCGTAATTTTGAGAAGGTTGCTCAAGCTGAGTACTGTACCGTGGTTGTACTGATTTTGCAGCCTTTGAGTTTCGCAATTCGCCCCGCAGTGAATTCTTCGCCCACGATCTTCTGTAGTGCCCCCGGGCTAATTCTCTCGCAGCTCCAAACCACGTTCCATTCACAGATCGAGAAGCAAAACGCGGCTTGGCCTAAGGCATGCGTATAGTCTGACTTTAAAGGTTGGCGATTGCGGTGACCTTTCATGTGCGCTAGATCCGTGCTGTCTAGGATCAGAATTAGGCCGCGCCCGCAGAGTTGGCGAGGCTGGTCAATGTGGCATTACACATTTTCGACTGCACCTGGCCTGCGTTACAGCCGCCACCCATCATTTAGCAGTGATTTTGGCGGCATCTAACCTACGTTAGGAGTTACCAGTATGTTCAAAGTAACCCCCCAATCCGCCGGCAAGGTCCAACGCTAAGATCATCGATCAACGCGCTGTTGATCGACTGTTGTCCCATATGATTTTGGGTCAGAGACGGCACCGAGAAATCGTGCCAGGGCTTCAGTCCCCCTCCGTGAACCGCCGCCGCGTCAGGAAAAGCACCACGCCCAGCGGCACGGCCAGCAGTGCTAGCAGCTCCAGGTCAAAGCCCAGCACCTGCTGCTCACCAACCTTGAAGATGCTGACCAAGCCCGTTGCCAGCAGCGCCAAACCCAGCCACTTGCGCAGCGGGTATGGTTTCAGAAACTGAACGAGGATCGCGCCCAGCACCAGAAGGACTACAGTTTGCATGATGTAGGGCATGTGCAGTTCCTCAGACCTTGATGACCAGCGTCACGACAGAGCGCTGTGGGCCAATCCCGCCATGGACCTCTCCCTCGATGCTGACCAGCACGTCACCTGCATGCAGGTTCGGCAGGGCCCCTTTGAGGTACCAGTTGACACCTGTCGTCACGACTGCACCTGAAGCCCAGCCAATGAGCGGCCCGCCCAACGCACCTACCTTCCCGGCAACGCCACCTGAGGCCGCAGCAATTCCCTTGGCGACGTTGCCGCGCATAGTGCTGATAGCATCGGCCTGCTCCCGGGTCAGGGGATTGGAAATGCGGACTGTCAGCAGGCATGGCAGGTTTCGAGCCAGCATTCGGTCGTACATATCGACGACCATGCTGTTGACTTGGTAATGGGCGCGTTTCGCTTCGCCAAAGTGCAGCTCGCGCAGGCGACCTCGGTCGCTTTCCATGAGGGTGATTTGAGACAGATTGAAGACGATCCCTTCCTCGGACCTGTACTGCGTGGTCTTCTCGAACTTCATGCGCGTATCCATTCGTGCAAAAAGACGATGATTTTCTACAAGCGGTGACTAAGATGCAAACAGTCTTTGATGTGAGGCCCCGGGGAAATTGACGTCTGCACGGGTCTCATCGCCAGCGAGCCAACTCCCCGGCAGATAGCACCTCAAACTGGTGTCATGTATCTGTGGAGATCGATGGTGAGGATGTTGAGGATGTTGAGGGGTGGGTATACCGTCCATTCACGCTCGGTATCTGATAGAGCCAGCGGTCTCTGTGGACGTTTTGTGGACACTGATAGTGAATTGAAAGGAAATGATCCATCGAGAGTGAATGTCTCAGATGCACAAAAGCCGCGCAATGCGCGGCTTTGGAGTTGGTGGGCCCACACGGACTTGAACCGTGGACCAAAGGATTATGAGTCCTCTGCTCTAACCAACTGAGCTATAGGCCCTCAGTAGGCCGCGGATTATAGCGATGGTTTCTCGGCTGTGCTATCCGAAAAGTCTGAAACTGCGATACGAAGAAAGGTTGCGGCGAATTCGTCGGCGGGTAGAGGCAGGCTGACGATGTAGCCCTGGATCTGTTCGCAACCCTCGGCAGTCAGGAATTGCTGCTGCGCGTGGGTTTCAACGCCTTCGGCTATGATCGTGAATTGCATGCTGCGGCCCAGGGCAATAATTGCGCGGACAATGGCGGCATCATGCGGGTCGTCCGGCAGTCCGCGGACAAAGGACTGGTCAATTTTCAGGAAATCCAGCGGCAAGCGTTTGAGGTAGCTCAACGAGGAATAACCGGTGCCGAAGTCGTCGATGGCCAACTGCACGCCCAGACGTTTGAGTTGATGCAGGACTTCAAGTGCCTCTTCGGCCTGGCTCATGATGAAGTTTTCGGTGATTTCCAGTTGCAGGAAGCCCGGTTTGAGGCGGTTGTCCTTGAGCAGTTGTTCGATGCGGACCAGCAGGTTCGGCTGGCGTAGTTGCGCTCCGGCGAGGTTGACTGATAGTGGGCCGAAACCTTCATAGCGCTGGTTCCACTCGTGCATCTGCAGGCAGGCCTGTTCCAGTACCCAGTCTCCGATTTGCAGGATCATGCCGTTTTCTTCGGCCAGCGGGATGAAGTGCTCGGGCGGCACATCGCCGAAAGCTGGATGCCGCCAGCGGATCAGGGCTTCGGCGCCTACCAGGCGCGGATGAGTAAGGCTCACTTTGGGTTGATAGAACAGCGTCAGCTCATTGCGCTCGATTGCGCGGCGCAGTTCATGCTCCAGTGCCACGCGTTCGCTGGCCTGTGCGGTCAGGTCGCGGGTATAGCTTTCAACCCTGTTGCGACCTTTGGCTTTGGAGCGGTACATCGCGGCATCGGCGTTTTTGACCAGCGTGGCGACGTCGCTGCCGTCATTGGGGTAGAGGCTGGTGCCAATGCTGGCGCTGATGAAGAACTCATGCTCGCCAGCCTGGAAGGGCGCTGTGAAGCAGTTCAGCAGCTTGTTGGCAATATGGTCGGCGTCGCTGGCTTGCTGCAGGCCCGGCAGCAGGATGATGAACTCGTCACCGCCCAGCCGCGCCACGGTATCGATGTCCCGAAGTTGCTCTTTAAGCCGCACCGCGATGCCTTTGAGCAGCAGGTCGCCAACCGGATGACCCAGGCTGTCGTTGATGTGCTTGAAGCGATCGAGGTCAAGGAACAGCACTGCGCCCTGGCCACCGTTTTCTTGCTGGTTGTTGAGCGCGGTCAGCAGGCGGCTTTCGAAAAGCGTCCGGTTTGGCAGACCCGTCAACGGATCGTGGTGGGCCTGATAGTCGAGTTTGGCCTGGGCGTGCTTGAGGCTGGAGATGTCGGCAAATACCGCAACGAAGTGGGTGATGAACCGGTCTTTATTGCGCACCGCACTGATGGTCAGCCAACTGGGGTACAGCTCGCCATTCTTGCGGCGGTTGGAAATTTCGCCCTGCCAATGCCCTTCGGCGGTCAGTTGATGCCACATCGCAGCGTAAAAGGCGCTGTCATGCAGGCCTGAGGCGAGCAGCCTTGGCGTATGGCCCAGGGCTTCGGTTTCGCTGTAGCCGGTGATCTCGGTAAACGCGCGGTTGACGGCACTGATGTGCTGTTGGGTGTCGGTGATCAATACACCTTCTGCAGTGCTCTCGAATACCGTGGCGGCCTGTTGCAGTTTTTCCTGCATCAGATGCCGCTCGGTAATATCCCGGGCGATGGTCAGCATGCAATCGTCATCGCCAATCGGCAGCGGCCGGCTGGACATCTCGCAGAGACGGATCTGCCCATCGTTGCGACGTATATGGCAACTGAAGTCACGCACGAAGCCGTCGCGTTTCAACAGGTCGAGCATCTGCCGGCGTTCATTCAGGTTGACCCAGATGCCGAGGTCGAAGGTCGAGCGGTCCAGCGACATTGCACTGTTGAAGCCGGTGATGCGGCTGAAGCCTTCATTGACCTCGATCAGCAGGCCGTCGCTCACACGTGACAGCAACAAGCCGTCAGGGGAGGCATGGAAGGCTTTGGCAAATTTCTCTTCAGAGGTTTGCAGTTGTTGTTGGGTTTCCTTGAGCTGGCTGATGTCACGCACTACCACGACCAGTGCGGGGGTGGTGTCGAGTTCGAAGGGTTCGGCGGAGATCAGGCCGGTGAACACCTGGCCATTGCTGCGACGAAAGGGCATCTCCAGATTGCGAATACTGCCGGCTTGCAAGCGCTGCAAGAGCCCGGGGCCGACACCGGCGATGCCCCAGATGTTCAGCTCGGTGGCGGTCCGTCCGATCACTTCTTCGGCAGTGAGGCCGATTTGCTCTTCGAACGCCTCGTTGACCTCCAGCAGACAACCGTCGGACAGACGTGCAATGACCAGAATGTCCGGGCATTGCTGGAACACCGAGGCAAACTTCTGCTCGGAGAGGCGCAAGGCTTCTTCGGTTCTTTTGGCTTCGCTGATGTCGATCATCAGCCCGCGCAGTATCGGCTCGTGGCAGTGCTCTATCAGGCTGACGATGTCGCGTACCCAGAGGCAGCGCCCGTCGGCAGTGATCACCCGGTAATCGAGGCTGTGATCGCGTCCGGCAAGTACTTCGTGATCACAAAATGCCTGGGCGCGCGTGAGGTCGGCGGGGTGGATGATGTTGCGCCGGAAACCCGGAATCAGCCAATGGGACAAGGGGTATCCGAGCAGGCCTTCGGCATGGGGAGACACGTAGCTGTACGTAAAATCGCTGATTCGCGCTTCCCAGGCTATCGCCGAAAGGCTCTCCACCAGGCCGCGGTAATGGTATTCGCTGGTGCGCAGCTCCTGTTCCAGGGCTACCCGGCGGGAAATTTCCGAGCTCAAGCGGCGATTGATGCGGATCACCACGGCCAGAACGGTGACCAGCAGCAGTACGCCGGGCAAGCCGTACATCAGCAGGTCGGACCAGAAGGTGCGGTGGTCGAGGACATTCCCGACCCAATGCTCCTGGATGGCGCTGATTTCACCGGGGCTCATGTCCGCCAGTACTTTATCCAGAATGCCGACCAGCATTTTGTCGTCTCGCGGTACGCCCATCGCCAATTGGTAGCGATACGGCGTTTCGCCGCTGACGTAGAGCCCGTCGAGTTTGAGTTGGCGAAGGCTCCAGACGCTTGAGGCCAGATCGCCGACTACCGCGTCGACCTCGTCGGTGGCCAGCGCCTGCAAGGTCGAGCTGACATTGGGCATGGGGACCAGATTGAGGTCAGGATGGTGGGTGCGCAGCAGTTCATGGGGGGCGTAGTTTTCCACGACGGCAACTTTCAGGCCGTAAAGGTCTTCCAGCTTGTGCGGCTGTGCACCTTTCACATGGGCCAGGATGACGATCGGAAAGTCCAGATAGGGCCGCGTGAACGCGAGGTAACTCTGCCGTTCGGGCGTCGACATGACGCCGGGCAAGAGGTCCAGCTTGCCTTGTTTGGCCTGTTCCAGAACTTCGGTCCAGCTCACAGGCTCAATCGGCGTGACCTTGATTGCCAGGCGATCACGCACGATGTTGATGTAGTCAGCGGCAAGGCCTTGATAGCGACCTTGTTCATCGCGAAATTCAAACGGTGGCCAGGAAGCGTCGACACCCAGGCGCAGTTCCGGGTGAGCAGCAAGCCAGGCACGTTCTTCGTCGGTCAGAGTCAGCGCGCCAGCCGTTGTGGTCCAGGTCATCAGCAATAGCAAAAGCATGGCCGGCAGTCTGGGCATAACGGTCTCGTTATGGCTTGGGGGGAATGTTTCGAGTGTAGACGGGCTATGCGGCGGGAGCGAAGCGGAGGGGATTTAATCTACAGAAAGCAAAACCCCCGGCAGGGCCGGGGGTTTTGTGATCACTCGTCGAGGAAGGAGCGCAAATGCTCGCTTCTCGTCGGGTGGCGCAGCTTGCGCAGCGCCTTGGCTTCGATCTGACGAATCCGCTCACGGGTAACGTCGAACTGCTTACCAACCTCCTCGAGGGTGTGGTCGGTATTCATGTCGATACCGAAGCGCATGCGCAGAACCTTGGCTTCACGGGCAGTGAGGCCGGAGAGAACTTCGCGAGTCGCTTCTTTAAGGCTCTCAACGGTAGCAACATCGATTGGCGACTGCATGGTCGAGTCTTCGATGAAGTCACCCAGATGGGAGTCTTCGTCATCACCGATCGGGGTTTCCATGGAGATCGGCTCTTTAGCGATCTTCAATACCTTGCGGATCTTGTCCTCAGGCATTTCCATGCGTTCGCCCAGCTCTTCCGGGGTCGGTTCGCGACCCATCTCCTGCAACATCTGGCGGGAAATGCGGTTGAGCTTGTTGATCGTCTCGATCATGTGCACCGGAATACGGATGGTGCGGGCCTGGTCGGCGATCGAGCGAGTGATCGCCTGACGGATCCACCAGGTGGCATAAGTCGAGAATTTGTAGCCGCGGCGGTATTCGAACTTATCTACCGCTTTCATCAAACCGATGTTGCCTTCCTGGATCAGATCGAGGAATTGCAGGCCACGGTTGGTGTACTTCTTGGCGATCGAGATCACCAGACGCAAGTTGGCTTCGACCATCTCTTTCTTCGCGCGGCGGGCTTTGGCCTCACCGATCGACATACGACGGTTGATGTCCTTGATCTCGGCAATCTTCAAGCCGGTTTCGGCTTCAAGTGCGGTCAGCTTCTGCTGGCAGCGAACGATGTCGGCCTGCAGGCGACCAATGGCTTCAGCGTATTTGCTTTTGCCCTTGGCCAGTGCTTCGGTCCAGCTTTCGTCAACTTCGTTGCCCGGGAACTGGCGCAGGAAGTCGGCACGCGGCATGCGTGCATCACGAACGCAAAGTTGCATGATCGCGCGCTCTTGCTGACGCAGACGATCCAGGGCGCTACGTACGCGCTCAACCAGGCCTTCGAATTGCTTCGGAACCAGTTTGATCGGCATGAACAGCTCAGCCAGCGCCAACATCTCGGCAATGGCCTGCTTGTTTTCACGACCGTGCTTTTTCAGCGCCTTGCGGGTGATTTCCATCTGATCGGCCACAGCGCCAAAACGCTGTGCTGCGATGACCGGATCCGGACCGCTTTCGGCTTCTTCTTCGTCGTCACTGGCTTCAGCGTCGTCGTCATCGGTGTCGTCATCCGCTTTCACGGCTTTCGGGTCGACAGGCGGCGGCACTTCTGCAGCAGGCGGCGCAATGCCGTCGTCCGGGTCGATATAACCGCTCAGGACGTCGGACAGGCGGCCACCTTCGGTGGTGACGCGAGTGTATTCGGAGAGAATGTGGTCAACCGTGCCAGGGAAGTGCGCAATTGCGCCCATCACTTCACGGATGCCCTCTTCAATACGTTTGGCGATTTCGATTTCGCCTTCACGTGTGAGGAGCTCTACGGTACCCATTTCGCGCATGTACATGCGCACTGGGTCGGTAGTGCGACCAATGTCGGTCTCAACCGCTGCCAACGCTGCCGCCGCTTCTTCTGCGGCTGCTTCGTCGGTATCGGCGTCGGCCAGCATAAGGGAATCCTTATCTGGCGCAACCTCGAATACGTTGATCCCCATGTCATTGATCATGCGGATGATGTCTTCCACCTGTTCCGGATCTGAAATATCCTCCGGCAGGTGGTCGTTGACCTCCGCGTAAGTCAGGTAACCCTGCTCACGACCAAGGGTGATCAACTCTTTGATACGAGACTGCTGTTGCGCTTTTCCGGACATAACACCCTATCCACTGAAGGTCTTGGCGGGCAAAAAACAAGCCGAGGATTATACCTTAGCTATGACCTCACGCGCCACTTGAGGTCGGGTTTGATGCGGAAACATTCCGTTTTAGTAGGTCGCGCATCTGATTTGCTATTTGATTCGCTTCCTCGGCAGTCAATCCTGGCTGCCGTGCTTTCTTGATGAGGTCGTCGAGGGTCTGCGTGTGCTGACCCGCTGATAACCTAGTAATGGTGTCTAAAAACTGTTGTTCAAGGTTGTCACCTTCAATTAACCACTCCTTTTCCGCGAGTGCTTTAAGCAGGCGTCCTTGCTCGGTTCCATGCCAGCGGGCCATTAGCTGGATAGAGTTTAGCTTAGGATTTTTTTGCACGGCCTCGATCAGGGCTATTAGCAGTTGCGCATAAGTGTTGCTTTCATTTGCAAAGTGGTCGGCGGTCTCAACTTTGCCGGCCAGTTGCGGGTGATGGATTAGTGTGCGCAACGCAATCAAGGTGGGGGCCTCGACAGCAATCGGGGTGCGGGGTGGACTTCGCTCGTCGCGTTTGCCTTTCTTGTCCCAGGGTTTGTTATCCCATTTCTTGCCGCCGCTGCCCGGTTTTTTCGGCGTCCACTCCTGCTGAGGCACATAGGCCTCTTGCGGTTGGTGGTAGTCGGAATAGTCCGGCATGGCGTCGTAATCGATGCCGGGGTCGTAGGCGGGAGGCGCATCCTGTGGTGCGCTGTGCACCAGCTGACTGACGGCTTCGCTGTTCAGGCCGGTAATTTCGGTCAGGCGCTGGCGCATCAGAGTGCGCAGGTTGGCCCCCGGGACTTTGTCGATCAGCGGCGCGGCGAGGGTGGCCATGTGGGCCTTGCCTTCGAGCGAGCGCGGATCGGACTCCTCGATCAACTGCTGAAAAAAATAGTCTGCCAATGGCTGGGCGTGTTGATTGATCCGCGCGCGAAAGGCGTCGGTGCCTTCAGAGCGGATCAGTGTGTCCGGGTCTTCGCCTTCGGGCAGGAACAGGAAGCGCGCACGCCGTCCGTCTTGCAGGCTCGTAAGCGTTGACTCCAGGGCGCGCCACGCGGCATTGCGGCCAGCCTGGTCGCCGTCGAAGCAGAACAGCACGTTGGGCACCACGCGAAACAGCCGCTTCAAGTGTTCTTCGCTGGTGGCGGTGCCGAGTGTGGCGACGGCATTGCGCAGGCCTTGCTGGGCCAGGGCGATGACGTCCATGTAGCCTTCGACGACGATGATCTCGTCGAGATTGCGGTTATTCTTGCGTGCTTCATACAGGCCGTAGAGTTCCTGGCCTTTATGAAATACCGGGGTTTCCGGTGAGTTCAGGTATTTCGGTTTGTCGTCGCCCAGTACTCGGCCACCAAACGCGATGATGCGCCCGCGGCTGTCGCGAATCGGGAACATCACGCGGTCGCGAAAGCGATCGTAGCGTTTGCCGGTTTCGGCGTTCTCGATCAGCAGGCCGGCGTCGATCATGGCTTTTTGTTGCAGGGTGTCGCTGCTCAGGTGCTTGAACAGATTATCCCAGCCCGGAGGTGCGAAGCCGAGGCCGAAATCGCGGGCGATCTCTCCGGTCAGGCCGCGACCCTTCAAGTAGTCGACAGCTGCTTTTCGCGCCGGATGGCTTTTCAGTGCCTGGCGGTAGAAATCAGCAGCGGCGGTCAGCAGTGGGTAGAGCGGCGAGTCGGTCGGTTGTCGCGGTTTATGCGGGCGACCGCTTTCCTCGCGGGGGATTTCCATGCCGGCGGCTTTGGCCAGTTCTTCGACAGCCTGGGGAAAATCCAGGTTGTCGTGGTCCATGATGAAGCCGAGGGCGTTGCCACCAGCGCCGCAGCCAAAGCAGTAATAAAACTGTTTGTCCGGGCTGACGCTGAAGGAGGGGGTTTTTTCTTTGTGAAACGGGCAGCAGGCGGTGTAGTTCTTGCCGGCTTTTTTCATTTGCAGGCGCGAGCTGACCACATCGACGATGTCGGTGCGGTTCAGAAGGTCGTCAATAAAGCTCTGGGGAATTAGCCCGGCCATGGCGTTCTCGTCATCACTGCGCTGAAAATCTAACCCGCGCGAAAGGCGGCCTGATGCTAGTCATTATGTTGAGGCGCGGAGGATGTGCGGCTCGACCAGGTATCGTCTGCGTATTCGCTGTCGGGAAGTGTATCTGCCGAAAATCCGCTGGCGTTAGTGCTCATCGGTATTCGACTGTTTGAAAGTGTTGCGCTGAGTCCGCATTGGCCAATGGGAGGCCTCGGATAGCTCAAAAGTGGGCACGCAAAATCGTGCCTTGGGCTGATCGTCGTGAGAGGAATCAGTAAAAGGTTGTGCTCGTCAGTAGCCTTGGAAGGCTCGTCAGAAGAGACGTGCACCGCTGGCAAAAGAGCCAGGTCTGACGTGTGAAGCAGGTTTGTCTCGGTCGCGTCTGCGGCTTTGACAGTGAAGCATCAAGCGATATCCGCAAATGCCATAAGCCCGGCTGAGGGCCGGGCTTGGCAGAAGCTTGCTACGAACGTCTGCGTATTAGTACAGACGAACGGCGCGGCGCTGCTCGCGCTGAACTTTCTTGGCGTGACGCTTAACAGCGGCTGCTGCTTTACGCTTACGCTCAGAAGTCGGCTTCTCGTAAAATTCGCGGCTACGAACTTCAGCCAGAACACCGGCTTTTTCGCAGGAGCGCTTGAAACGACGCAGAGCTACGTCGAAGGGTTCGTTCTCTTTAACTTTGACGGCTGGCATCCAGAGCTACCTTCATTCATTACCGGGGTCAACATCCTCGCGGCAAAAGTGCACTTGAAGACGTCGGTTTTTAAGGGTTGCGGATGTTAACCCCTCATCGCTCGGAATGCAAAGCCTCTGATCGAAAACCGCTGGTCGGGGCATCACGTGGCGACTATTATGCGCGCCTTCGAATTTAGCCTAAACAAGGCGCAAACCCATGCTAGTACTGGGATTAGAAACCTCCTGCGACGAAACCGGCGTCGCACTTTACGACAGTGAAAAAGGCCTGTTGGCCGATGCACTGTTCAGCCAGATCGACCTGCATCGCGCCTATGGTGGCGTGGTGCCGGAGCTGGCCTCGCGTGACCACGTCAAACGTATGCTGCCCTTGATTCGTCAGGTGTTGGCTGAAGCCGACTGCGTGCCGACCGAGATCGATGCCATCGCCTACACCGCGGGTCCTGGCCTGGTCGGGGCTTTGCTGGTGGGGGCTTCCTGCGCTCAGGCGCTGGCGTTTGCCTGGGGTATTCCAGCCTTGGGTGTGCACCACATGGAAGGCCACTTGCTGGCGCCGATGCTGGAGCCGCAACCGCCCGAATTTCCGTTCGTCGCTTTGTTGGTG
Source organism: Pseudomonas sp. CVAP#3 (assembly GCF_018986375.1). Taxonomy (NCBI): domain Bacteria; kingdom Pseudomonadati; phylum Pseudomonadota; class Gammaproteobacteria; order Pseudomonadales; family Pseudomonadaceae; genus Pseudomonas; species Pseudomonas sp. CVAP#3. Next base: position 51,321 of record NZ_JAHMSC010000012.1, on the reverse strand, counting down.
TCCGGTGGTCATACCCAGCTGGTTCGAGTCGATGGCATCGGTCAATACGAGTTGTTGGGCGAGACGCTGGATGATGCTGCCGGTGAGGCGTTCGACAAGACGGCGAAGATGATGGGCCTCAATTACCCTGGTGGTCCGGAAATCGCACGATTGGCCGCGCAAGGCGTCGCCGGACGTTTCGTGTTCCCGCGTCCGATGTGTGATCGACCGGGTCTGGACTTCAGTTTCAGCGGCTTGAAAACCTTTGCCTTGAACACGTGGCAGCAGTGCGTCAGCGCTGGGGACGACGGCGAGCAAACACGCAGCGACATCTCGCTGGCCTTCCAGCAGGCAGTGGTGGAGACTCTGACCATCAAGTGCAAGCGTGCCCTGAAGCAGGCGGGCCTCAAGCGTCTGGTGATCGCTGGCGGCGTCAGTGCAAACAAGGCTTTGCGTGTGTCCCTGGAGAAAATGCTTGGCGACATGAAGGGCGACGTTTACTACGCACGTCCGGAGTTCTGCACCGATAACGGCGCGATGATCGCTTTTGCCGGGTGTCAGCGGTTACAGGCCGGTCAGCAGGAAAGTCTGGCGATCAGCGTGCAGGCGCGTTGGCCGATGGAGCAGTTGTCACCTGTGTAAAGACGGGTGAGCTAGGTTCGCACTCGGCAAGAGTATTTAAAAATGCCGTTCGCGCCCGGCAAACAGGTCGCGTAGATTGCCGCGATGGCGCCAGACGATCAGTGCTGTCAGTGCGCTCATGGGCAGCAATGCTCCCGGCTCCTGCCAGGCCAGCAGTGGCAGGGTCAGGGGCGTGGCGATCAGGGCGGCCAGCGAGCTGGTGCGTGTGAGGTAGAAGGTCAATAGCCATGCGCCGATAGCCAGAAGCGCCGCCGGAGGGTAAAGCCCCAGCAGCATGCCGGCAGCCGTTGCTACACCTTTGCCACCGCGAAAGCGGAAGTACAACGGATACAGATGGCCGATCACGGCATAGACGCCGACCCAGGCCTGTTGCTGTACCGAGAGGCCCGCAAGCCCTGCAATCAACACGGGTAGCAGGCCTTTGCAGAGGTCGCCGAGCAAGGTCAGGACGGCGAGTTTTTTGCCGGCCAGGCGTAACATGTTGGTGGCGCCGGCATTGCCCGAGCCACTCATTCGCGGATCGGGGTTACCGGTCAGGCGGCTGAGCAAAATGGCAAAGGACAGAGAGCCAAGCAGGTAGGCGAGGATCGCCAGTAACCAAAACATGCTAACTATTCCGGGCGAGGACGCCCTGATTCTAACGGCGCATTGCGCCCTTGTCGTGCTGCGGAGAAGAGTGCTTGGACAGAGTGTTTATCGAGGGCCTGGAAGTCGACACGGTGATCGGTGCCTACGACTGGGAGCGTGGCATCCGTCAGTGCCTGCGTCTTGATCTGAATTTCGCCTGGGACAATCGCCCGGCAGCGGCGGGTGATGACCTGGCCCTGGCGCTCGACTACGCCAGTGTGACAGCACGTATTCAGGCGTTTGCCGAGCAGGCGCAGTACCAACTGGTTGAAACCTTTGCCGAGCGTCTGGCCGAAGTCTTGATGAGCGAATTCAAGATTACCTGGCTGCGCCTCAAGCTGACCAAGCCGGGGGCTATCCCGGCTGCAACGGGCGTAGGCGTGGAGATCGAGCGCGGATGTCGCTAACTCAGGTATTTCTTGGGCTCGGCAGCAATGTCGAGCGCGAAGCTCATTTGCAGGCGGGGCTGGAAGCGCTTGCCGGTTTTCTGGTGGATATACGCTGTTCGGCGGTGTTCGAAAGTCAGCCGGTGGGGATCAAGAGCGGGCCTTTTTTCAATTTCGTGGTGTCGGCGTTTACCGATCTGCCGTTGATGGAACTGGACCGTCGGTTGAAGTTTATCGAGGCCGACAATGGTCGTTATGCCCCCGATCGCAAGGGCTTGCCGTTGGATATCGACGTGCTGCTGTATGGCGATCTGGTGGGTAATTTCGACGGATTGATCCTGCCTCGAGCGGAAATCCTGAAAAATGCCTTTGTGCTGTGGCCGTTGTCGCTTATAGCGCCGGACAGGGTGCATCCGGGTGTAGGTAAAAGTTTTGCCTCTCTGTGGAGTGAGGCGAAGATTGATCAGGTATTGGCGCCGGTTGCGTTTGAGTGGCGCGGTGAGCAGTTGACCCCTTCGAATCTGCTGTGACCTTGATGACGCCATTGCGGGCAAGCCTTGCTCCTACAGTATTGTGTCGTACGCCATTTACGCGCTCGGCATAGGTCTCGTAGGAGCAAGGCTTGCCCGCGATGCTTTTCAAGCAGACGCCGCCTCTTTGTAGGCCTTCAGCGCCTTGAGCCGTTCGCGCTTGAGCGCCTCGCCCAGCTCCGGGCCTTTGAATCCCTGCTCCAGCAATGGCTGAACCGCCACGGTGCGTGCGGCGGTCGCTGCGCCTCGCAAATAATCCGCTTGTGGATAACTTCTCTGTTCAAGACCTTTCCGGCCACGGGCATCCATTTCGCAGGCGTTGATGAATTCTTCAAAGCGCTGTGGCCGTCGGTAAACGTCGAAGCTCTGCAGCAATTCCAGCAATGTCGACGGCTTCAGTTCCAGTGCGCGGTGACCATGGGTGTGGTATTCGCCTACCAGCAACGCCAGCTCCTGGCAGTCGCGCGGGGCCTTGAAGCGCTCGTTGACCGCTTTGATCAGCCGCAGGCCCTTGTGCTCGTGAGCGATGTGTCTGGGCCACTGGCTCTCAGGTGTCAGGCCTTTGCCCAGATCATGCAGCAGGCAGGCCCAGCGCACGGTCAGCGGCTGCTTGTGCAGCGCGGCCTGTTCGAGAACGCTCAGGGTGTGGACGCCGCTGTCGATTTCCGGGTGGTGGGCTTCGGGTTGTGGCACACCGAACAGCGCGTCAATCTCGGGGATCAAGACTTTCAGGGCGCCACAGTCACGCAGAACCTGGATGAATACGCGCGGCTGATCTTCCATCAGGGCGCGGGAAATTTCTTTCCAGCTGCGCTCTGCGGTCAGCGCCTCAAGCTCGCCTGACTCGCTGAGCTGGCGCATCAGTTCCAGGGTCTCCGGGGCTACCGTGAACCCGAGCCCGGCATAACGCGCGGCGAAACGGGCAACACGCAGTACACGGAGAGGATCTTCGGCGAACGCGGGGGAAACGTGGCGAAGCAGGCGTGCTTCAAGGTCGCGCTGGCCATGATACGGATCGGTCAATCGACCGTGATCGTCTTCGGCCATGGCATTGATCGTCAGATCGCGACGAATCAGGTCTTCTTCCAGGGTGACTTCCGGGCTGGCATGGAAGGTGAAGCCGCCGTAGCCGCGTCCGCTTTTGCGTTCGGTGCGGGCAAGCGCATATTCCTCGCCGCTTTTGGGGTGAAGGAATACCGGAAAATCGGCGCCTACCGGGCGATAGCCCTTGGCGAGCATTTCTTCGGTGCTGGCGCCCACCACCACCCAGTCGATGTCGGTAACAGGCTTGCCGAGCAGGCGATCACGGACCGCGCCGCCGACTTTATAAATCTGCATAAAAAACCTCCGTTAGCCCGACAGGATAACCCTTGCGTCGAACTTTCGGAGGTCCGGCTGACATCAAAGATGAATGACGGCGAGGTCCATCCGGCCGTATTCGCCCTCGCTATGCTCGCCTTTGGGCGGGACATGATGGGTTTTCATGATCTGGTCGCCTTGCAGGGTTTCCAGGTGAATATCGAAGCCCCAGAGGCGGTGCAGGTGCTTGAGCACTTCCTCGGTGGAGTCCCCGAGTGGTTTGCGATCGTGTTGCTGGTGACGAAGCGTCAGCGAGCGGTCGCCACGGCGGTCGATGCTGTAGATCTGGATGTTCGGTTCGCGGTTACCCAGGTTGTACTGTGCTGCCAGGGTTTCACGAATGATTCGATAACCTTCCTCGTCATGAATGGCCGGCACCAGCAGGTCGTCCTTCTGGTCGTCATCGAGAATGCTGAACAGTTTCAGGTCGCGGATCACCTTGGGTGACAGATACTGCAGGATGAAACTTTCGTCCTTGAAGCTGCTCATCGCGAATTTGATGCTCGACAGCCAGTCGGTCCCGGCGATTTCCGGGAACCAGCGGTAATCCTCTTCGGTGGGCGCTTCGCACATGCGTCGAATGTCGCGGTACATGGAAAAGCCCAGGGTGTAGGGGTTGATGCCGTTGTAGTAAGGGCTATCGAACCCAGGCTGGAAGACCACGCTGGTGTGAGACGTCAGAAACTCCATCATGAAGCCGTCAGTCACCAGGCCCTCGTCGTACAGGTCGTTCACCAGGGTGTAGTGCCAGAACGTCGCCCAGCCCTCGTTCATGACTTGAGTCTGACGCTGTGGATAAAAGTATTGCGCGATCTTGCGCACGATCCGCACGATTTCCCGTTGCCAGGGCTCCAGCAGTGGGGCGTGTTTTTCGATGAAGTAGAGGATGTTCTCCTGCGGTTCTGCCGGAAAACGTGCGTTGTCCTTCTCGTTGTACTTGTCTGCGCCTTTTGGAATGGTGCGCCACAGGTCGTTGATCTGCTTTTGCAGGTGTTCTTCACGATCCTTTTGCCGGCGCCGCTCTTCTTCCGCGGAAATCGGGTAAGGGCGTTTGTAGCGGTCGACACCGTAATTCATCAGGGCGTGGCAGGAGTCCAGCAAGTCTTCCACAGCATCGATGCCGTGGCGTTCCTCGCATTGCATGATGTACTGCTTGGCGAACACCAGGTAATCGATGATCGAGCTGGCGTCGGTCCAGGTGCGGAACAGGTAGTTGCCTTTGAAAAAGCTGTTGTGGCCGTAGCAGGCGTGGGCCACCACCAGTGCCTGCATGCAGATGGTGTTTTCTTCCATCAGGTAGGCGATGCACGGGTCCGAGTTGATCACGATCTCGTAGGCCAGCCCCATCTGGCCGCGACTGTAGGACTTCTCGGTACTGAGGAAGTGCTTGCCATAGGACCAGTGGTGGTAACCCAGTGGCATGCCGACGGAGGCGTAGGCGTCCATCATCTGTTCGGCGGTAATTACCTCAATCTGGTTGGGGTAGGTGTCCAGCGCGTAGCGGGCCGCAATACGGCTGATTTCCCGGTCGTAGGCCTGAATCAGCTCGAACGTCCATTCGGAGCCGGTGGAGATGGGTTGGCGCTTCTGCTCTTTGGCGGTCATGTCACTAACCTGCGCTGGAAGAGTTCACGGAAGACCGGATAGATATCCCCGGCCGAAACCAGTTGCTGCTGGGCGAATGTGTCGGAAAAGGCTTCGCTGATACGCTCGTATTCGTACCACAACGCCTGATGTTCGCGAGGAGTGATTTCCACATAAGTGTAGTACTGCACGAACGGCATGATCTGGTTGATCAGAATGTCCCGGCAGATCGGCGAGTCATCGTTCCAGTTGTCGCCGTCGGAAGCCTGCGCGGCGTAGATGTTCCAGTCGTTGCTCGGATAACGCTCGGCCATGATCTCCTGCATCAGTTTCAGGGCGCTGGAAACGATAGTGCCGCCGGTTTCGCGCGAGTAGAAGAACTCTTCCTCGTCGACCTCCCGGGCGCTGGTGTGGTGGCGGATGAACACCACATCAATTTTTTCGTAGTTACGCTTGAGGAACAGATACAGCAGGATGAAGAACCGTTTGGCGATGTCCTTGGTGGCCTGGGTCATGGAGCCGGAAACGTCCATCAGGCAGAACATGACCGCCTTGGAGCTGGGGTTGGGCTGCTTGATCAGCAGGTTGTACTTGAGGTCGAAGGTGTCGAGAAACGGCACGCGATTGATGCGCGCGCTCAAGCGCTCGATTTCTGCCTCGATTTCCTGAATATCGCCGAAGTTGTCTGGTTCTTCCTGTTTAAGTCGCGCCAGTTCCTCTTTTGCTACCCGCAGTTTCTCCCGGCTGCTGCCTGAGAGTGCGATACGCCGAGCATGGGCCGAGCGCAGGGTGCGGATGATGTTGATCCGTGAAGGATTGCCTTCGTTGCTGATGCCGGCGCGCACGGTCTTGAAAGTGTCAGTGCCGCTCAGGTTGCGCTTGACCAGGTTTGGCAGCTCCAGGTCCTCGAACATGAACTCGAGAAATTCTTCCTGGGTGATCTGGAACACAAACTCGTCCATGCCCTCGCCGGAGTTGCCGGCCTTGCCGGGGCCTCTGCCGCCGCCACCTCCCGGCGGACGAGCAATATGCTCGCCGCTGGTGAACTCCTTGTTGCCGGGATGCACGATGGTCTGCTTGCCGCCGCGACCATGGTGAAGCACTGGCTCGTCGATATCGCGGCCAGGAATGCTGATTTGCTCACCGTGCTCCATATCGGTAATGGAACGCCGGCTGACCGCCTCTTCGACGGCCTTCTTGATGTGATCACGGTAGCGCCGCAGAAACCGCTGACGGTTTACCGTGCTCTTGTTCTTGCCATTAAGACGTCGGTCGATCACATAGCTCATGACTGCTCCTTAGAAGCTGTCTTGAGAAATCGCGAGCAAGTCTGGCGGTAATGGGCGCGGGGCAGGAGGCGCGATCTTGCGCCTCCCGTACCACCTGCGCGTTGCCTGGACTTCGCTGCCGATTTCCAAACACCTTCCTGAAACCTGTGTAACAGAAATTTGTCATGCAGGCTCCGGGCTAACGACAACCGGTCTGACCGGCAGCGTGTTTACTGCGATTTCCTGACCCGCAGGTACCACTCGGAGAGCAGTCGTACCTGTTTGTCGGTGTAGCCGCGCTCGACCATCCGTGTAACGAAGTCGTTGTGTTTCTGCTGGTCCTCTTTGCTGGCCTTGGCGTTGAAGCTGATGACCGGCAGCAGATCCTCGGTGTTCGAGAACATTTTCTTCTCGATGACCACCCGCAGCTTCTCGTAGCTGAGCCAGGTCGGATTCTTGCCGTTGTTGTTGGCCCGGGCACGCAGGACGAAGTTGACGATTTCGTTGCGGAAATCCTTCGGATTGCTGATGCCCGCCGGTTTCTCGATTTTCTCCAGCTCTTCGTTGAGGGCTACGCGGTTGAGGATCTCGCCGGTTTCCGGATCGCGGTATTCCTGATCCTGAATCCAGAAGTCCGCGTAGAGCACATAGCGGTCGAAGATGTTTTGCCCGTATTCGCTGTAGGACTCCAGGTAGGCGGTCTGGATTTCCTTGCCGATGAACTCGATATAACGCGGCGCCAGGTACTCTTTCAGGAAGCGCAGATAGCGCTCGCGGGTTTCCGCCTGGAACTGTTCCTGTTCGATCTGTTGTTCCAGCACATAGAGCAGATGCACCGGGTTGGCGGCGATTTCATGTGGGTCGAAGTTGAAGACTTTCGACAGGATCTTGAAGGCAAACCGGGTCGAAAGACCGTTCATGCCTTCGTCGACGCCAGCGGTGTCGCGGTACTCCTGAATCGACTTGGCCTTCGGATCGGTATCCTTGAGGTTTTCACCGTCATACACGCGCATTTTCGAGTAGATGTTCGAGTTTTCCGGCTCTTTGAGGCGTGAGAGCACGGTGAACTGGGCGAGCATCTTCAGGGTGTCGGGTGCGCAGTGGGCCTTGGCCAGGGAGCTGTTGAACAACAGCTTGTCGTAGATCTTCACTTCGTCGCTGACCCGCAGGCAATACGGCACTTTGACGATGTAGATCCGGTCGATGAAGGCTTCGTTGTTCTTGTTGTTGCGGAAGGTGTGCCACTCCGATTCGTTGGAGTGCGCCAGCAGGATCCCGGTGAACGGAATCGCGCCCAGGCCTTCGGTACTGTTGTAGTTGCCTTCCTGGGTGGCGGTCAGCAATGGGTGCAGCACCTTGATCGGTGCCTTGAACATTTCGACGAATTCCATCAGGCCCTGGTTGGAGCGGCAGAGTGCGCCCGAGTAGCTGTAGGCATCGGCGTCGTTCTGCGGGAATTCTTCCAGCTTGCGGATATCGACTTTACCGACCAGCGCCGAGATGTCCTGGTTGTTTTCGTCACCCGGTTCGGTCTTGGCCACGGCGATCTGGTTGAGAATCGACGGATAGAGTTTGACCACCCGGAACTGGCTGATATCACCGCCGAATTCGGCCAGGCGTTTGGTTGCCCACGGCGACATGATGGTGTTCAGGTAGCGCCGCGGAATGCCGAAATCCTCTTCGAGGATCGCACCATCCTCCGTGGCGTTGAACAGCCCCAGCGGCGACTCGAACACCGGAGAGCCCTTGATGGCATAGAAGGGCACTTTTTCGATCAGCTGTTTCAGTTTCTCGGCCAGGGACGATTTACCGCCACCGACAGGACCGAGCAGGTAGAGGATCTGTTTCTTCTCTTCCAGGCCCTGAGCTGCATGGCGGAAGTAGGAGACGATCTGGTCGATGCATTCTTCCATCCCGTGGAAGTCTTCAAAGGCCGGATACCGACGGATCACCTTGTTGGAAAAGATGCGTGACAGCCTCGAGTTGGTCGAGGTGTCCAGCAGTTCGGGTTCGCCGATTGCCAGCAGTAGACGCTCGGCGGAGGACGCGTAAGCGCTGCGGTCCTTTTTGCACAGTTCGAGATACTCCTGCAGAGAGAGCTCTTCCTGCCGTGTGGACTCGAAGCGTTGTTGGAAGTGGCTAAAGATACTCATGACGTCACCTCGCTCGATACGTGGAGCCGACGTCGGATCAGTCAGTGGATGCTGGCAAGCAACTGAAAGTGCAGCTGCCTTTTACCCCCCTGAACACCTTCAAAGCTATCAACCCTGAAAGCTACTCCCGATGATCCGCGCGCCGGTGTACCGGCTCTCCCCTGTTTTGGATGGCCTGAGGCTAAGGATAGTTCGGAATCCGCAAGGTAAAGGGGCAATGCGTAATTTGTTATGACTGACCGTTCGTCAGCCCACGGCGGGCGTGGGCTAGAGCGTGTAAAAAAATTATTCGGAAGTGCCTTGCGCCGTTTCCGAAGGATAAGTCGTACGCCACAGCTCAAAACCACCGTCCATGCTGTAGACATCGGAAAAGCCCTGACTGATCAGGTAAGCCGCAGCGCTCTGGCTGGAGTTACCGTGATAGCAGACCACCACGGTCGGCGCGTCGAGGTCGGCAGCGCGGATAAAGTCGGAGATGGAGTGGTTGTCCAGGTGCTTCGAACCGCTGATGTGGTTCAAGGCAAACGTCTGTGGATCGCGGACGTCGACTACCACCGCGCCTTGTTCGCGCAATGCCTGGGCTTGTTCTGGGGGGATGCGTTTGAATTCGCTCATGGCGGGCTCCTGTGGCCTGACTGAAAGCGCAGCCTAGCGCTTGGCGCTGGCCGACAATAGTTCGGGGGTCGTTGGGGGGACATACGGCAGGGTGTGGCCCTGGGCATCGCATTTGCAATGCAGGCGCTCGCCGGTATCAACGTTCATCAAGGTCATCGAGCCACCCCAGACACAACCGCTGTCCAGGGCGAAGATGCCCGGTTCATTACATTTACCTTCGAGCGCGGCCCAGTGGCCGAAAATGATCTTCTTTCCGCGGGTCTTGCGTTGCTGGTGTGAAAACCAGGGGGCGTAACCGGGTAGCGCGCTATCGAGACCTTCCTTGCTCTTGAGATCAAGCTTGCCGTCGCTGGTGCAAAAACGCATGCGGGTGAAGTAGTTGGTGATCACCCGCAGGCGGGCTACACCTTTAAGGTCGCCGTCCCACTTAAGCGGTTCGTTGCCATACATGCCATCGAGGTAGGGCGCGATGCGGTTGTCGTCACGCAATGCTTCTTCGACTTCGGCGGCGCACTTCAAGGCTTTGCGCAGGGACCACTGCGGCGGTATACCGGCATGGACCAACGCAATATCGCGCTGTTCGTCGTAGTGCATGAGCTTTTGCTGGCGCAGCCACTCAAGCAGGTCCTCGCGATCCGGGGCTTCGAGGATTTCGCGCAGGGTGTCGGCTTTGCGCAAGCGTTCGATGTTGTAGCCGGCAGCCAGCAAGTGCAGGTCATGGTTGCCCAGTACGCACACCAGCGATTCGCGGATGCTATAGAGAAAGCGCAGGGTTTCCAGCGATTGCGGGCCGCGGTTGACCAGGTCGCCGACCAGCCACAGATGATCCGTTGCAGGGTCGAAGGCAACCCGCTTGAGCAGGCATTGCAGTGGTTCGAGGCAGCCTTGCAGGTCGCCGACGGCGTACGTCGCCATCAGTGCAGGGCTCCGGGCACCGCCAGGCGGAAAGGCGCGATGATGGCGTCGAAGTGTTTACCGTCTTCGGCGAGCATTTGATAAGTCCCCTGCATGTTGCCAACGCGGGTGGTCATCACGGTGCCGCTGCTGTAGGTGTGGCTCTGGCCGACACCGATCAGCGGTTGCAGGCCAACCACGCCTGCGCCACGAACCTCTTCGACATGCCCGTCGCCATCGGTGATCACCCAGTGCCGCGAGAGCAACTTGGCCGGTAGCAGGCCGTTGTTCTGTACGGTAATGGTGTAGGCGAAGGCAAAGCGGTTCTGCTCGGGTTGCGATTGTTCTGCCAGATAGCGGGTGACGACGCTGACGTCGACCTGATAACGAGGATCGGACATGCAAGAGGCCTTAAAAGCAAAGCGGGACGCGGGGCGTAACTGATTGAGGTCAGTCTAGGCCAAGTATCGGATAGTAAACCAGACATGGGCGCTGGTGTCCTACCCGATAACGCTTCTGGCCTGTCAGATGTCGGCAGGCTGCTCGGCGACTTGCTCGCTGAGCTTGTCAGCCAGGCGGACGAAGGCCGCCAGATCGAGCTGCTCCGGGCGCAGGCTGCCGTCGACGCCGGCGGCTTCGATTTCAGCATTGCTCAGCAGGGCCTTGAGGGTGTTGCGCAGGGTCTTGCGGCGCTGGTTGAAGGCTTCGCGAACGACGCGCTCCAGCAAGCGATGGTCTTTGGCCGGGTGCGGCAGCATGGCGTGCGGCACCAGGCGGACGATCGCCGAGTCGACTTTTGGTGGCGGGTTGAAGGCGCCAGGGCCGACGTTGAACAAGTGTTCGACTCGGCAGTGGTACTGAACCATGATCGACAGGCGACCCCAATCGCCACCGCCAGGACCTGCGGCCAGACGCTCGACCACTTCCTTTTGCAGCATGAAGTGCATGTCGCGGATGATGCCTGCGTTGTTCAGCAGGTGGAAAATCAGCGGCGTGGAGATGTTGTACGGCAGGTTACCGACGACGCGCAGGCTGTTGGGTGCGGCATTCAAGCTGTTGAAGTCGAACTTCAGTGCATCGCCCTGGTGCAGGTTGAAATTGCTCTTGCCGGCGAATTGCTGGTTGAGGATCGGGATCAGGTCCTTGTCCAGTTCAACCACGTCCAGTTGGGCGCCGCTATTGAGCAGGCCTTCGGTGAGCGCGCCCTGGCCCGGGCCGATTTCCAGCAGACGGTCGTCGGGCTTGGCATGAATGGAGCGCAGGATGCGGTCGATAACGCCAGCATCGTGCAGGAAGTTCTGGCCGAAACGCTTGCGCGCCCGGTGTTGGTAATGCTCGGTCATAAACGGGTCTCGGCCATCTGGTAGGCGGTTTCCAGGGCGACTTGCAGGCTGCCGGTGTCGATTTTTCCGCTACCAGCCAGGTCCAGGGCGGTGCCGTGGTCGACTGAAGTGCGGATGATCGGCAAGCCGAGGGTCACGTTGACTGCCGCGCCGAAGCCTTTGTATTTCAGCACAGGCAGGCCCTGGTCGTGGTACATCGCCAGCACCGCGTCGCAGTGCTCCAGATATTTGGGGGTAAACAGAGTGTCGGCGGGCAGGGGGCCACGCAGGTCCATGCCTTCAGCGCGCAGACGCTCCAGGGTTGGTTCAATAATGTCGATTTCTTCGTGGCCCAGGTGTCCGCCTTCGCCGGCATGCGGGTTGAGTCCGCAAACGAGGATGCGTGGCCGGGCGATGCCGAACTTTTGTTGCAGGTCGGTGTGCAGAATCCGTGTAACCCGCTCCAGGCGTTCAGGGGTAATTGCATCGGCAATCTCCCGCAACGGCAGGTGCGTGGTAACCAGCGCGACTCGCAAGCCGTGTGTGGCGAGCATCATCACCACTTGAGGGGTGTGAGTCAGGTCTGCGAGGAACTCGGTGTGGCCGGAGAAGGCAATGCCCGACTCATTGATCACGCCCTTATGCACGGGGGCGGTGATCATTCCGGCGAAGTGCCCGTCCAGGCAGCCAACGCCTGCGCGGGTCAGGGTTTCCAGGACAAAGGCGGCATTGGCCTTGTCCAGTTGTCCGGCAGTAACCGGTGCGCTGAGCGGAGTATCCCAGACATACAGGCTGTTGGCCGGCGCAGGAACGTCCGGCCAGCTGTCCGGTGTTACCGGCAGCAGATCAACGACCACGCCCAGCTGCGCGGCCCGCTCAAGGAGCAGGTCGCGGCTGGTGATGGCAATCAGGGGGTGTGGCTGGGCTTGCGAGGCGAGTAGCAGGCACAGGTCAGGACCTATGCCGGCCGGCTCGCCGGGTGTCAGCGCAAAACGCTTGGGGTTCACTTCGCCGCCTGGTCGACGCCAGGGAGCTTGATTTCAACGTAGGCTTCGTCACGGATCTGACGCAACCAGGTTTGCAGCTCTTCGTCGTATTTGCGGTTACGCAGTACGGTCATGGCCTGCTGTTCACGGGCCTGGCTGGTGCTGTCGGTGGCGCGGCGGCCAAGGACTTCCAGAACGTGCCAGCCATATTGAGTCTTGAACGGCTTGGACAGCTGACCTTGTTGGGTCTTGGCCATTACTTCGCGGAATTCCGGCACCAGCGCGTTCGGGTCGATCCAGTTGAGGTCGCCGCCGTTAAGGGCAGAACCCGGGTCTTCCGAGTAGCTTTTTGCCAGTTCAGCGAAGTCTTCGCCCGCAGAAATACGGGTGTAGAGCGATTGAGCCAGAGCCTTGGTTTTTTCTTCGTCGCGGATCGGGCTCGGTTTGACCAGAATATGGCGAACGTGTACTTCGTCACGCACCTGGTTGCCGCCGCCGCGTTTTTCCAACACTTTGAGGATGATGAAACCGCCCGGTGTACGTGCCGGTTGGGTGACATCGCCCACTGACATGGCACTCAGCTCGCGGTCAAACGGAGGTGGCAGTTGAGCAGCTTTACGCCAGCCCATGTCGCCACCTTCCAGTGCGTTGTCGCTCGCGGATTTGGCGATGGCCAGTTGAGAGAAGTCAGCACCCTGCTTGAGTTGCTGATAGATCTCCATGGCCTGGCGCGCAGCGTTCTGAATCGCTTCCGAATTGGCGCTTTCCGGGGTCGGGATCAGGATGTTGGCCAGGTGCAGCTCTTCAGAGAGTTGCACTTTGCCCAGGTCGGAGGCGAGGAAGTTTTTCACTTCCTGCTCGGACACCTGAATTCGTTCGGCCACACGACGCTGACGAACACGGCTGATGATCATCTCGCGACGGATCTGGTCACGAGCGTCGTCGTAAGACAGGCCGTCGTGAGTCAGTGCCGCACGGAACTGATCCACAGTCATGTTGTTGCGCTGGGCAATGGTGCCGACAGCCTGGTTCAGTTCTTCATCGCTAATGCGGATGCCAGAGCGTTCGCCAATCTGCAGTTGCAGGTTTTCGACGATCAGGCGTTCGAGCACCTGCTGTTCCAGCACGCTGGTTGGTGGTGTGCCGCCACCGCGCTTGGCGATGGTTTGCTGAACTTCATGAACCCGCTGGTCCAGCTGGCTCTGCATGACCACGTCGTTGTCGACGATAGCCACCACTTTGTCGATGGACTGTACCGCGGCGTTAGCCGCGGTACCCAGGAACAGCGCGCCCAGCAGCAGCGGGCGCAGACAATCAGAAAGCTTGGTCTTCACGTTCACGATAACCTTGAATGCCTTTGTCGAGGAAGCTCTCTACCTTGGCGCCAGTAACGCCACCGAGACCTTTCAGAACAATTTGGAGGAAGACGCCATGGTCGCCTTTTTCGTTTTGCGGGGCTTCTTGACTGAACTCGTCATACGACACCCAGTAACGGTTGATCAGGCGCAGTTTCCAGCAGCAGTTGTCGTACTCGAAACCACCGAAGGCTTCCAGGGTGCGGTTGCGGTTGTAGTCGTACTGCCAGCGGCTGATGGCATTCCATTGCGGCACGACTGGCCAGATCACCGAGAAGTCGTGCTGTTTGATCTTGTAGTAATCCTTCACGAAACCAGGTGTGCCAGGGGTGCCATAGTCACCGCCACCCACAGTCCACTTACCAGTGGTCTGGTCGTAACGAACCTGGTCATTGCGATAGCGATAACCGGCGTTGATGACCTTGTTCGGGTTGTCTTCCGGCTGGTAGTGGAACATCGCGCTACCCGAGCGAGGTTTGCGGCTGTCCGGGTCCCAGTTGTAGTCAGCCGTGGTCCGCCAATCGCGGTTCCAGCGATATTCGTATTCCAGGGCATACGGCGAAACGTTGGACTGTGCATCGGCACGGGTTGTTGCATCGATACCTGGCAGCTGTACTTTGCGGTCCTTGAAGTACATGGCCTGGCCGACGCTGACGCGTTGACGTTCGAAACCGTTGTCTTCGATCCAGCGGTTGGTCACGCCCAGCGACAACTTGTTCTCGTCGCCGACGCGGTCGGAGCCCGAGAAGCGGTTGTCGCGGAACAGCGAGGCGTAGTTGAACGTGTACTCGCCTGTGTCGAATACCGGGATATTGCTCTGGTCTTTCTCGGGCACATAAAGATAGTACAGGCGAGGTTCCAGGGTCTGGCGGTAGTTCTTGCCGAACCATTGGGTGTTACGGTCGAAGTACAGGCCGCTGTCGATACTCGCGATAGGAACCGCACGACTCTGATTTCGGCTGTAGGTGCCGAGGAGGCGATCCTGCTCCGCGGTCTGGCCGGCGACCTGGCCTTTACCTGTGCTATCCAGGTCAAGATCGTACTGAGTGTACTGATACTTGAGCGTTGGTTTCAGGAAACCATAGGTCGTGTTGAGCGGAAGACTGATGCTTGGCGCCGCATTGAGGCGATTGCCGTTGGCGCGCGCCACGCCGAAGACGTTAGTGTCCAGACGAGGAGTGCCTATAGCATTGCCATTCGCATCAAAAGGACCACCATCCTGGTCGAAATACTTGCCAGTTTGCAGGCTCCGTTCAAACCGCACAGCTTCTGTTTCGTAGGCGAAGTTCAACCCACCCGGTTTTTGCGGCAGGAAACCATTGAAGGTGATCTGCGGCAGACGATTATAAGGCGTGATGTTCGAAATCGACGCCAGCTGGTAAGCCTGCAGGTTGAGGCGTGCATTGTAAGTGTCGCCACGGTAAGTGACCGAACCTTGCTGGTTCACGTAGTCGGAAACACTTTTGACGCCCAGTTGCCCGGTCTCCAGATCCTGGAAGTAGTACGGATCGCTGATCTTGGTGTAGTCGACCTGGGTGAATATCCGCGAATCCAGGCCACCCTTGTGCTGCCAGTTGTACATGTAGCGGGTTTTTTCGTAGTCGGACTGCAACTTGCGTTCGGTGTCGTCATCGTTGAGGTACGCGGCGCCGAACTGACCTTCGCTGGATTTGGTCAGGTAGCGGAACTCGCCTTCCATCAACATGCCACGCTTGCTCATGTAGCGCGGGTACACCGTGGCATCGTAGTTCGGTGCCAGGTTGAAGTAATACGGTGTTTCCAGCATGAAACCGGTTTTGGTGCTGGTGCTGAAGCTTGGCGGCAGGAAGCCGGACTGGCGACGGTTATCTATCGGGAAATAGATATACGGGGTGTAGAACACCGGAATGTCCTTGACCCGCAGTGTCACGTTGGTCCCGGTACCGAAACCGGTCGCCGGGTTCAAGGTGATGTTGTTGCCCTTGAGCTGCCAGGCGTTGCTGTTCGGTTCGCACGTGGTGTACGTACCATCCTTGAGGCGGATGATCGCGTTCTCGGCACGTTTGGCATACAGCGCGCTGCCGCGGACACGGGATTTGTGCATCACGTATTCGGCATTGTCGACTTGGGCTTCACCGGTATCGAGTTGCACTTCAGCGTGATCGCCGACGATCAGTGCGCCGTTGTCGCGCACGCGCACGTTACCGTTCAGATCGCCACGGTTTTCGGCTTGATACAGGTTGGCTTCATCGGCCTCGACCTGCATGCTGCCCTGGCGCATGACCACGTCACCGGCGAGGGTCGCCACCTGTTCATCCTGCTGGTAGCGGGAGGCTTTGGCGCCGATAAAGGTCGGGGCGTCACTTTTATTCGTCGTGTCATTCATGCCAGGACGAATTGGTTCGATATAGGAACCAGAGCAATAAGGACCTGTTTCAGCCAATTGGGCAGCGGTGAGCTTCTCACGCGGGACCCAGTCGAGGTGACTGTAGTCGGCACTGCGCGACTTCAGGGCGCGGCCCTTGGCTTCGGTGACCAGCACAGGCTTTTTGGTGGTTTCGCCACCTGCAGTGCTGCTCTCGGCCGTTGACTCGTTGCCCGAGCTGACCGCGCTGCCCTCATGTACAGGGCGCGGTGGTAATTGGGCTGCGTTGGCTTTTGGCGCGCAGTCCCAGGCACCCGAAGCAGAGACTGAGCAGTCATACTGTTCCGCGGCGACCACGAACGAAGTGGCTAGAGGTTGCAGGGCCAGCAAACTGCCGGTGACCAACAACGGAAATTTTTTACGAAACGCGGGGGATTTCAATGCCATCTTATTAGTCCGGGCTTCCTGCGTGCCATCTGCCCGCGGTGTGGGCCGCACGCCTCTCGATGGTCTGAAAAAGATGCTGGATAATAAAGCATGACCCGCTTGACGGCTAGCGCCGTCGGAGACCCTTGTAATGCCTGACCAAGATGTACGCTTGCAACACCTGAAAGTTTGGCTCGATGAGCAATTGGCAACGCTGTTTGCCGCACAAGGTTGGGGTGCCGTACCCCCGGCCACATTGACCGCGGCCAGCAGCGACGCGAGTTTCCGCCGTTACTTCCGTTGGGAAGGCGCCGGCCGCAGCTTCGTCGTGATGGATGCTCCACCGCCCCAGGAAAACTGCAAACCGTTCGTGGATATCGCCTTTTTACTGGCGAAATCCGGAATTAACGTGCCAAAAATCTACGCACAAGACCTTGAACGCGGTTTTCTTTTGCTCAATGACCTGGGCAACAAGACCTATCTGGACGTGATCGACAACGAAAATGCCGACGATTTGTTCAAGGATGCCTTGCAAGCGTTGCTGGCTTTTCAGCAGTTGCCGATGGATGCGCCACTGCCCAGCTATGACGTGGCACTGTTGCGTCGCGAGCTGGAACTGTTCCCCGAGTGGTACGTGAAGCGCGAGTTGGGCATCGAGTTCGATTCGGCGCAGCAAATGCTCTGGCAACAAGTCAGCGACAAGCTGATCGACAGTGCCCTGGCTCAACCGAAAGTGCTGGTGCATCGCGACTACATGCCACGTAACCTGATGCTCAGCGAGCCTAACCCCGGCGTGCTGGATTTCCAGGACGCGGTGTACGGGCCGGTGACTTATGACGTGACGTGCCTGTTCAAGGACGCCTTCCTCAGCTGGCCCGAGGAGCGTGTGCGTGCTTGGCTGGCGAACTACTGGCAGCAAGCGGGGGCTCTCGGTATTCCGGTTCAGCCCGATTTCGAAGACTTCCTGCGCGCCAGCGACCTGATGGGTGTGCAGCGTCACTTGAAAGTGATTGGCATTTTCGCCCGCATCTGCCATCGCGACGGCAAGCCGCGCTACCTCGGCGACGTGCCGCGCTTCTTTGCTTATATAGAGGCAGTGATCGCCCGTCGCCCTGAACTGGTGGAACTGGATGTGTTGCTGGCCAGTCTGCGCCAGTCGGTCGGAGTGACTGCATGAAGGCAATGATTCTGGCGGCCGGTAAAGGCGAGCGCATGCGCCCGCTGACCCTGACAACACCCAAGCCGCTGGTGCGCGTTGGCGGGGTGCCGCTGATCGAGTACCACCTGCGAGCGCTGGCGGCGGCAGGTTTCAGCGAAGTGGTGATCAATCACGCCTGGCTGGGACAGCAGATCGAAGATTACCTGGGCGATGGATCGCGTTATGGCCTGAGCATCCAGTACTCGCCGGAAGGTGAGCCGCTGGAAACGGGCGGCGGGATCTTCCGCGCCTTGCCGCTCCTGGGTGATGAGGCCTTTGTGGTGGTCAACGGTGATATCTGGACCGATTACGACTTCACGGCATTGCGTCAGCCGATGGTGGGCCTGGCCCACCTGGTGCTTGCCGATAACCCGGCGCACCACCCGACCGGTGATTTCAGCCTGGTCGACGGCCAGGTGCGCGATGGTCAGCCTGGTGCACAGACCCTCACCTACAGTGGCATCGCGGTGCTGCATCCGAAGCTCTTCGCGGCGTGCGCGGACGGTGCCTTCAAACTGGCCCCGCTGTTGCGCGACGCCATGGCGCAAGGGCAGGTGAGTGGCGAGCGACTGCACGGGCACTGGGTCGATGTCGGCACCCACGAACGTCTGGCTGAAGTTGAACACTTGATAGAAGCGAGCTACTGACATGTTGTGGCCAGGGACTCTGATCGGAGCCGGAGCGGGCTTTGCCATAGCCAGCATTCCGGGGGCCATGCTCGGCGCATTGTTAGGACAGGCGCTGGACCGGCGCTTGCAACTGCAAAGCCTCGGGCAGTTGCGTGAGCGACTCGGTGGTCGGCCGATGTTGCGTAACGATGAACTGTTGTTTGTATTGCTGGGACGTCTGGCCAAGAGCGATGGCCGGGTGGTGGATGGTCATATCTATCAGGCGCGTCAGGAAATGCGTTCGCTGGAAATGAGCGAGCCGGCGCAGAAGCGCGCAATCGCGGCGTTCAACCGTGGCAAATCGGGACATGATCGCTTGCGCGGTTACCTGTGCCGTTTAAGCGCGCAGCCGCATGCCGCCGAAGGTGTCTTGCGCGCCTGTTGGCGGATGGTCTGGGCCGACGGACGTGCCGGAAGCGCCGAGCGTGAGCTGATTTCGCAGTGGGGCAAGTGGCTCGGCTGGACGCCGGAGCAGGTGCAGGCCCTGGCCAGCGATTACGAACCACAAAAGAAGACTCTGGTTAACAGCGCGGCGGCGTATCAGGAGGCGTTGCGGGTGCTCGGGGTGTCTGCCACCAGCGAGCCGTCGCAAATCAAGCGTGCATATCGACGCCTGCTCAGTCGCCATCACCCGGACAAGATCGCCGGCACGGGGGCGACACCTTCCCAGGTGCGTGAAGCGACTGACAAGACTCGCGAATTGCACAACGCCTATAAGTTGATACGCGAGCGGCGGGATTTTCGTTAACGGCTAATGGAAGGAAAACCCTGTGGCGAGGGAGCTTGCTCCCGCTGGGGCGCGAAGCGGCCCCAAAACGACCACCGCATTCCGTCAGGGGTACCCAATGCGCAGAGTTTGCGACGGCTGCGCAGTCGAGCGGGAGCAAGCTCCCTCGCCACAGTTATAGGTCAGACGATAAATCTGTATCCGCCGATCAACTACCAGCGTTCTGCGGATTCAACCAGCCGCGCACACGCCGGAACAATTGTTCCTGTTCGGCAGCGCTGTTACCGGGCAAGGTCTTGAGTGCAAGCTGACTGAACGTCGAGGCCTTCAGGCGTTTGCTGGCCTGCAAGCGCTCCAGGGCAGCACTCTGCACCAGTGCCTTGTCCTTGTAGTAGATGTCGAAGGTGGCCAGTTTCAAGGTGGTGGTCAATTCCGCCAGTCCGGGCTTTGCGGCCACGGGTGTCTGCGCGGCGACCATCACGAATTTCGCGACTTGCGACGGTTGTTTTTCGCTCAGGTAGCGCGCGGCCCAATAAGCCCCTGTACCGTGACCGAGCAAGACAATGCTGCGAGCATTTTGTTGTTCGGCGAAAGCAATGGCTGCGTCGATCCGTGCGTAGATCCGCTCGGCGTCAGCCTTGGCTTGCTCTTCGCTGGTCTCGGCAACCGCGCGATCGGCGATATCTCCTTCACCGCCGGCCACTTGCTCGATGGGGGCCGCAGTGCTGGCGTCTTTGCTGCCGGTCTCGGGTTTGGCAGGCGCGGGTGCGACGTTGACGACGCGCGCTTGCGGGGCATTGCTTTGCAGGTCTGGCAGAGTAAGACTCAGGCTGCCCCAGTCGGCATCGGGCAGTTTTTGCCGCAAGGGACTGATCGCTTGAGGCCAATCAGCGGTTTCTCCAGCGCCGGGGATGATAATTACCGCACCTTTTGGGGTGCTGGTATTGGCCGGTTTCCACAGCGCGAGAAAGCTGTCACTGCCGGCCTGCAACGACTGTTGCTCTTGCGCGGGAACCGTTCGTTCGAGAGCGACGGCTTCTTCCTGGCTACGCTCTGGCAGAGGCTGGCGTTCGGCCGGTTTTGCTTCGGCGGGTTTTTCCGCGGTAGCGGATGCCGGGGCGGCAGCCTGAGCTGAAAAGGCACAAGGCAGGATCAGCGACAGGCACAATGCTGGCAGTGCCAAGCGGTAGACAGGGGGCATCGGATATTCCAGGCCAGAAGTAATCCCGGCAGCCTAATGGGTTGGTCAGTATTTGTCAGTGTGTGAGACTTAGGATGATGCGTTTTCGCTGCCTGTTGGTTATCGGCTGTTGCTGGCTTCCCTTGATGGCATGGGCGGCACCGGCGTTGCCTGCGCATGGAGTGCCGTTGAGCGTCGAGCAGCGCCAGTGGCTCGCTGAGCACAACGAACTGCGCGTGGGTGTGGTGCTGCAAGCACCTTTTGCACAGTACGACCGGCGCTTGCAGCGGTTGTCCGGAGCCAATATCGAATTGATGCAGTGGGTAGCCCGCTCGCTGAATATCGAGTTCTCGTGGCGCCACTTTCCTGATGTGGCGCAACTGGAAGAAGCCGTGCGCGAAGGTGAAGTCGACCTCGCGCCGGGTATGACCCAAACCCCCGCCGGCTTGCGTCTATGGCAATTCAGCGACCCGTACATGCGTGTGCCGCAACTGGTGGTCGGCGAACAGAAGGGCGCCGGTGCCATCGAACTGGAGAAACTCGACAGCCACTCGCGGGTCGCTGTACGCATGCCTGGTGCGATTGCCGACTATCTACGCAACACTTACGGCAATCTCAACTTGCAAGGCGTGCCGTCGGAGCGTGAGGCACTGCAACTGCTGCTGGCTCAACAGGCCCGCTACGCTGTCGTTGATGAAGCCCAACTCAGCCGTTTGTCGATCGAACCCGAATTCTCCGGGTTGGTGGTGGTCGGCGATATTGGCCTGCCGCAATTGCTACGGGTGGCGACCCGCCGCGACTGGCCGGAGTTGGCCGGCATCGTCGAAAGCGCCTTGCATGCGATTCCCGCCAAGGATCTTGAGCAGTTGCACGCGAGCTGGCTGCAACCCAAATACCCGCGCCTGACCGAGTCGCCGGGGTTCTGGCAAAACCTTTGCCTGTTGTTGGCTGTGTTGTTCCTCGGCAGCATGGCCATCGTGCTGTGGCAGCGCCGTCAGCAACATACCCTTGAGCAGCGTTTACTGGCGGCCCGCGAAGACATTGCCCTGCGCGAGGCCAGCGAAGAAGCGTTGCGCCTGACGCAGTTTTCGATTGATCAAAGCACGGTCGGGATCCTCTGGGTCAATTGGGACAGTCATGTGCGTTACGCCAACCGTGCGGCGGAGGCGATGCTCGGTTATGCACCGGGTGGTGTCATTGATCGGCCACTGATCGACTTCGAGCCCGGGTTGCACATGGACCGTTGGTTGAACCTGTGGAAGAGTGCCCGGGCCAGTGAAGACGCGCCACAAAGTTTCGAAACCAACTGCGTGCGTGCCGATGGCAGCATTTTGCCGGCCGACGTGTCGTTGAGTTTCCTGCGGTTTCGCGACAGCGAGTATCTGGTCGTTTACCTCAACGACGTTACCGAGCGCCGTCGGGCTCTGGCCGCCCTGCAGGAAAGCGAAGCCCGGTTGCAGGGGATTGCCGCCAACGTGCCGGGCCTGGTCT
The DNA here is from genome assembly GCF_018986375.1 of Pseudomonas sp. CVAP#3. Lineage (NCBI taxonomy): Bacteria > Pseudomonadati > Pseudomonadota > Gammaproteobacteria > Pseudomonadales > Pseudomonadaceae > Pseudomonas > Pseudomonas sp. CVAP#3. The sequence goes on along the minus strand of NZ_JAHMSC010000012.1, from coordinate 29,587 downwards.
TTCGCCTGGAACGGGCGCCGGTGACCGGGCAAATCGACTTTGCCTACATCAGCGAGGGCAGCGAGAGCCTGGTGGGGTATTCACCGGCAACCTTGAGCCGTCGCGACATGGGCCTGCGCAGTCTGGTGCATCCGGATGACAAGGCGAGTTATCACCAGACCCAGGATTACGCATTGGACACCGACAGTGACTGGTCGTGGCAAGGCCGGATTCTCACTCGCCAGGGCGAGGAGCGCTGGGCCGAGATCAAGGCCATCACGCGTCGGCTCGACGATGGTGCATTCGTCTGGGACGGGATTGTCTGGGACATCAGCGAGAGCAAACGCATCGAGCTGGAACTGGCCAGCTCCCGCGAGCAATTGCGTGAACTGTCTGCGCACCTGGAAAGCGTGCGGGAAGAGGAAAAGGCCCGGATTGCCCGTGAAGTCCACGATGAGTTGGGTCAGATGCTGACGGTGCTGAAGCTGGAAACCTCGATGTGCGAATTGGCCTACGCCGATCTCGACCCAGGCTTGAGTGAGCGTCTCAACAGCATGAAGCGCCTGATCGCCCAACTGTTCCAGCTGGTGCGGGACGTGGCCACGGCCTTGCGCCCGCCGATTCTCGATGCCGGGATCGCGTCTGCCATCGAGTGGCAGGCCCGGCGTTTCGAAGCGCGCACGCAGATCCCGTGTCTGGTGCAAGTGCCGGATAACCTGCCGACCCTCAGCGATGCCAAGGCGATCGGTCTGTTCCGGATTCTTCAGGAGGCGCTGACCAATGTCATGCGCCATGCGCAGGCGCATACTGTTGAACTGACACTGGTGCAGGAAGGCGACGAGTTGTGCCTGACGGTCAGCGATGATGGCGTAGGCTTTGTCGCCCCCGAAGGCAGGCCGACTTCCTTCGGGGTGGTCGGCATGCGTGAGCGGGTGCTGATCATGGGCGGCCAGTTGTCGCTGGAGAGTGAGCCGGGCGAGGGCACGACCCTGTGCGTATGTGTGCCGCTGGATTGATGAAAGATTGGGGCGTACCTCTGTAGGAGTTGCCGCAGGCTGCGATCTTTAATGGCGCTCAACCCATCAATGAGGAGAAAAGCGTGATCCGTGTACTGGTAGCCGAAGACCACACCATCGTCCGTGAAGGCATCAAACAGTTGATCGGCCTCGCCAAGGATTTGCTGGTGGTGGGGGAGGCGAGCAATGGCGAGCAACTGCTCGAGACCTTGCGCCACATTCCCTGCGAGGTGGTGTTGCTGGATATCTCCATGCCCGGGGTTAACGGGCTGGAGGCGATTCCGCGGATTCGCGCACTGAACAATCCGCCGGCGATCCTGGTGCTGTCGATGCACGACGAGGCGCAAATGGCGGCTCGTGCACTGAAGGTCGGCGCTGCCGGTTATGCCACCAAGGACAGCGATCCGGCGTTGCTGCTGACGGCGATTCGCAAAGTCGCGGCAGGCGGGCGTTACATCGATCCGGAGCTGGCGGATCGAATGGTCTTCGAGGTCGGCCTGACGGATTCGCGGCCGCTGCATTCGTTGCTCTCGGAGCGCGAGTTCTCGGTGTTCGAGCGCCTGGCCCAGGGTGCCAACGTCAATGACATTGCCCAGCAACTGGCGTTGAGCAGCAAAACCATCAGCACCCACAAGGCGCGGCTGATGCAGAAGCTCAACATCACCTCCCTCGCCGAACTGGTGAAGTACGCGATGGAGCACAAGCTCCTCTGAACTCCCTGTTTACCCTGTAGGAGCAAGCTTTGCTCCTACAGAGGAACGTGTTGGCATGTCTATTTGCGACATGACAGAAAGCCCGGCCCCACCGGCTTTTGTGGCTTGCAGCCTGATGCTGGCCACTATCGTTTATCGACATACCCAATCCCGCCATCCTTGTAGGGCAATCCCTACACCCAACCTTCCATCCGGCTGAGGCGATTCTCTCCTGCACCCCGATTTGCGCGGTCTGCAGGCTCCACTAGGCTTAGTCCTCAGCAGTCCTACATATAAAGAATACAAAGGTGCAGGTATGAGCGAGGTCGATTCAAGCGCTGGGGCGAGTGATGTTCTGGTCAGCTTTCGTGGAGTGCAAAAGAGCTACGACGGCGAGAACCTGATCGTCAAAGACCTCAACCTGGAGATTCGCAAAGGCGAATTCCTCACCTTGCTCGGGCCGTCCGGCTCCGGCAAGACCACCAGTCTGATGATGCTCGCCGGTTTCGAAACGCCGACCGCCGGCGAAATCCTGCTGGCCGGACGTGCGATCAACAACGTGCCGCCGCACAAGCGCGACATCGGCATGGTGTTCCAGAACTATGCATTGTTCCCGCACATGACCGTGGCCGAGAACCTCGCGTTCCCGCTGACCGTTCGTGGTCTGAATAAAAGTGACGTCAGTGACCGGGTCAAGCGCGTGCTGAGCATGGTTCAGCTCGACGCGTTCGCCCAGCGTTATCCGGCGCAGCTTTCCGGTGGTCAGCAACAACGTGTGGCCTTGGCCCGGGCGCTGGTATTCGAACCACAACTGGTGCTGATGGACGAACCGCTGGGGGCACTGGATAAACAACTGCGTGAACACATGCAGATGGAGATCAAGCACCTGCACCAGCGCCTCGGCGTGACCGTGGTCTACGTGACCCACGACCAGGGTGAAGCCCTGACCATGTCCGATCGCGTGGCGGTCTTCCATCAAGGCGAAATACAGCAGATCGCGCCACCGCGCGAGCTCTATGAAAAGCCGAAAAATACCTTCGTCGCCAACTTCATTGGCGAGAACAACCGTCTCAACGGCCGTTTGCATAGCCACACTGGCGACCGCTGCGTGGTTGAGCTGGGGCGTGGTGAAAAGGTCGAAGCGCTGGCAGTGAATGTCGGCAAGACCGGCGAGCCAGTGACGCTGTCCATTCGTCCGGAGCGCGTGAGCCTTAATGGTGCAAGCGATCTGTGCGTCAACCGCTTCTCGGGAAGGGTGGCGGAATTCATCTATCTGGGCGACCACGTCCGTGTTCGCCTGGAAGTCTGCGGCAAGACCGACTTCTTCGTGAAACAGCCGATCGCCGAGCTTGATCCGGCGCTGGCAGTCGGAGACGTGGTACCGCTTGGCTGGCAGGTCGAACACGTTCGCGCGCTCGACCCACTTCTAGAGGCGAACTGATCGCCCCACCGCTTCACCAACACCAACCCGCACGTGGAGAGAATAATAAATGTTGAGATCCCTGAAGTTCACAGCCCTCGCACTTGGCATGATGGGCGCAGCGCACGCAATGGCCGGCCCAGACTTGACCGTGGTGTCGTTTGGTGGCGCGAACAAGGCGGCGCAGGTCAAGGCCTTCTACGCACCGTGGGAAGCCGCGGGCAACGGCAAGATCGTCGCCGGTGAATACAACGGTGAGATGGCCAAGGTCAAAGCCATGGTCGACACCAAGAGCGTGTCCTGGGATCTGGTAGAGGTTGAATCGCCAGAACTGTCCCGTGGTTGCGACGAAGACATGTTCGAGCCGCTTGACCCGGCACTGTTCGGCAAGTCCGAAGATTACGTGAAGGGTGCCATCCAGCCTTGCGGCGTGGGCTTCTTCGTGTGGTCGACCGTGTTGGCCTACAACGCCGACAAACTGGCAAGCGCTCCGACCAGTTGGGTGGATTTCTGGGACACCAAGAAATTCCCGGGCAAACGTGGCCTGCGTAAAGGCGCCAAGTACACCCTGGAATTCGCCTTGATGGCCGACGGCGTTGCGCCGAAAGACGTCTACAAAGTGCTGGCCAGCAAGGACGGTCAGGACCGCGCCTTCAAGAAACTCGATGAGCTCAAGCCAAGCATTCAATGGTGGGAAGCCGGCGCTCAGCCGCCACAGTATCTGGCTTCCGGCGATGTGGTCATGAGTTCGGCCTACAACGGCCGGATCGCTGCCGTGCAGAAAGAAAGCAACCTGAAAGTGGTATGGAACGGCGGCATCTACGACTTCGATGCCTGGGCTATTCCAAAAGGCCTGGATAAAACCCGCGCCGCCGCCGCGAAGAAATTCATCGCGTACTCGGTCATGCCGCAACAGCAGAAAACCTACTCGGAAAACATCGCCTACGGCCCGGCCAATACCCAAGCCGTACCGCTGTTGTCCAAAGACATTCTGAAAGACATGCCGACCACCCCGGAAAACATCGCCAACCAGGTGCAGATCGACGTCAGCTTCTGGGCTGACAACGGTGAGCAACTGGAACAGCGTTTCAACTCGTGGGCTGCGAAGTAAGCAGAGGGCTCGCCCTCCTGTGAGGGCGAGCTTTGTGGCGAGGGAGCTTGCTCCCGCTTGAGTGCGCAGCACTCACAAAATTGGTGGTTGTTAACAGCATTTTGGGGCCGCTTCGCAGCCCAGCGCGAGCAAGCTCGCTCGCCACAAAGGTCGCTCCCACATTAACGATTGATCCAAGAATTTCGGAGTTCGCCATGGCCATCGCCGTTCCCCTGAACGAGGGCACCAATCGCACCTTGAAGCAGCGCCTTGCGCGTGCCGAACGGGTCAACCGCTGGAAGGCCCAGGCCCTGATCGCGCCGTTGGTGCTGTTTCTGTTGCTGGTGTTTCTGGTGCCGATCGTGGCGCTGCTCTACAAAAGTGTCAGTAACCCGGAAGTGGTCGGCGGGATGCCGCGCACCGTGGCTGCCATTGCGACCTGGGATGGCCGAGGCTTGCCGGCAGATCCGGTCTTCAAGGCTGCCAGCGAAGACCTCCTTGAGGCCCGCAAAAATCAAAGCCTGGGCGATCTGTCCAAGCGATTGAATATGGAGTTGGCCGGCTATCGCAGCCTGCTGACCAAAACCGCGCGAGCGCTGCCGTTCAAAACTGAACCGGCCTCCTATAAAGATGCACTCGAAGCGCTGGATGAGCGTTGGGGCGACCCGGCCTACTGGCAAGCGGTACGCCGCAACACCAGCAGCATCACGCCGTATTACTTGCTGGCAGCGGTCGACCACCGGATCGACGACCTCGGCGAAATTGCCCCGGCGACCCCTGATCAGGCGATCTACCTCGAGATTTTTGCCCGGACTTTCTGGATGGGCCTGGTCATTACCGCGATCTGCCTGGTGCTCGCCTATCCGTTGGCGTATCTGCTGGCCAACCTGCCGTCACGTCAAAGCAACCTGCTGATGATTCTGGTGTTGTTGCCGTTCTGGACCTCGATTCTGGTACGGGTGGCGGCGTGGATTGTCTTGTTGCAATCGGGCGGGCTGATCAACAGCGCGTTGATGGCCATGGGCATCATCGATAAGCCGCTGGCACTGGTGTTCAACCGCACCGGGGTTTACATCTCGATGGTGCACATCCTGCTGCCGTTCATGATTCTGCCGATCTACAGCGTGATGAAAGGCATCTCGCCAACCTACATGCGTGCGGCGATTTCCCTGGGTTGCCATCCGTTCGCCAGCTTCTGGCGAGTGTATTTCCCGCAGACTTATGCCGGTGTCGGCGCTGGTTGCCTGTTGGTGTTCATCCTGGCGATTGGTTACTACATCACCCCGGCGCTGCTCGGCAGCCCGAACGATCAGATGGTCAGTTACTTCGTCGCCTTCTACACCAACACCAGCATCAACTGGGGCATGGCGACCGCACTCGGAGGGCTGCTGCTGTTGGCGACTGTCGTGCTCTATCTGATTTACAGCTGGCTGGTAGGCGCAAGCCGCCTGCGCTTGAGCTAAGGGGAGAATCGAAATGCTGAGTCCTTATGTGTCGCCCATTGAACGGGTGTGGTTCTACAGCTTGCGCATTCTCTGCGGGCTGATCCTGTTGTTCCTTATTCTGCCGGTGCTGGTGATCATCCCGCTGTCGTTCAACTCGGGGAGTTTTCTGGTCTACCCGCTGCAAGGGTTCTCGCTGCACTGGTACCAGGACTTCTTCGCCTCGGCCGAATGGATGCGCTCGCTGAAGAACAGCATGATCGTCGCCCCGGCGGCGACGGTGTTGGCGATGGTCTTCGGCACGCTGGCGGCGATTGGCCTGACCCGTGGCGACTTCCCCGGCAAGGCGCTGGTGATGGCGCTGGTGATCTCGCCGATGGTGGTGCCGGTGGTGATCATCGGGGTGGCCAGCTACCTGGCCTTCGCGCCGCTGGGATTCGGCAACAGCTTTATCTCGCTGATCGTCGTGCATGCGGTGCTGGGTGTGCCGTTCGTGATCATTACCGTGTCGGCGACGTTGCAAGGCTTTAACCAGAACCTGGTGCGTGCTGCCGCCAGCCTCGGAGCTTCGCCACTCACGGCGTTCCGCCGCGTGACCTTGCCGCTGATCGCACCGGGGGTGATTTCCGGGGCGCTGTTTGCCTTCGCGACATCGTTCGATGAGGTGGTGGTCACGTTGTTCCTTGCCGGCCCTCAACAGGCGACATTGCCACGGCAGATGTTCAGCGGCATCCGCGAAAACCTCAGCCCGACCATCGCCGCCGCCGCAACGCTGCTGATCGCCTTCTCGGTGTTCCTGCTGCTGACCCTGGAATGGCTACGTGGCCGCAGCGAGAAACTGCGTACCGCACAGGTGTAAGGATCTGCTTTTGTGGCGAGGGAGCTTGCTCCCGCTGGGCTGCGGAGCAGCCCCAAAAGCAACCACCACGGTTTATCAGAAAGTCCGCGTTGGAAGGCTTTACGACTGCTGCGCCCGAGCGCGGACCGGCCGACGGGAGCAAGCTCCCTCGCCACAGGTTTTAGGAGTAGCCCGCACATTCATTCGCGCAATAACAGACAAACCCCAATCCCCAGCTACTATTGTGCCCAGCTCCCCTATTCATAAGAGGCTGCGCACATGAGTATTTCCTCTTTCAAAATTGCTCACAAACTGCTCACCGGTGCTGGCGCCATTGAGCAGTTGGCCGCCGAGCTGACCCGTCTGGATGTCGACAACCCACTGATTGTCACCGATGCCGCGCTGGTCAAGTCCGGCACGGTGGAGCTGGCGCTGGCGCAACTGGGTGGACGTACTTACGAGATTTTCGATCGGGTGTTGCCCGACCCGGAAATCGCCATCGTTGAAGACTGCATGCGCGTCTACCGCGAAGGCGGGCATGACGGCCTGATCGGACTCGGTGGCGGCAGCGCCATCGACATCGCCAAAAGTGTTGCAGCCTATGCCGGTTACCACGGCGCGCTCGAAGACTTGTTTGGTATCGATCAGGTGCCGCGCAAAGGCCCACCGCTGATTGCGATTCCGACCACCGCCGGCACCGGTTCGGAAGTCACCAACGTGGCGATACTGTCCGACAGGGTCGCGCAGCTGAAGAAAGGCATCATCAGTGATTATCTGTTGCCGGACGTGGCGCTGGTCAGTCCGCAAATGACCCTGACGTGCCCGCGCAGCGTGACGGCCGCCAGTGGCGTCGATGCGCTGGTGCACGCTGTCGAATCCTACCTGTCGCTCAACGCCTCGCCGATCACCGACGCACTGGCCATCGGTGCTATCAAGCTGATCGTCAAGGCATTGCCCAAGGCCTACACCAATCCTTCGAACCTGCAGGCCCGTGAAGACATGGCCACCGCCAGCCTGATGGCCGGCATGGCGTTCGGCAACGCCGGGGTCGGTGCGGTGCATGCCTTGGCGTATCCGCTGGGCGGACGCTTCAACGTGACGCACGGTGTCAGCAACGCCTTGCTGCTTCCGTATGTCATGGCCTGGAACAAAATGGCGTGTATCGAACGCATGCAGGATATCGCCGAGGCGCTTGGGGTGAAAACGGCGCAGTTGAGCGCTGAAGAGGCGGCGGATAAAGCGGTCGAGGCCATGGCGCGACTCTGTGCCGCAGTGGAAATCCCTCAAGGCCTGCATAGCCTCGGCATACCAGAAGATGCAATCCCGGCGATGGCTGTGGAGGCCGCAGGAATAGAGCGATTGATGCGCAACAACCCGCGTAAATTGAGCACCGCCGATATTGAGAAGATCTATCGAGCGGCCTACTAGGGCCTGACCCAATCATCGCGGTCACGGTGCGCGCGTCAAGGCATGAGGTATACAATGCGCGCCATTGTGATTCTGCTCAAAAAAGGTGCGTCATGCAGCCCTTCGCTATTGCTCCGTCGATTCTCTCCGCCGACTTCGCCCGCCTGGGCGAGGAAGTGGACAACGTTCTGGCCGCCGGCGCCGACATCGTTCACTTCGATGTCATGGACAACCACTACGTGCCAAACCTGACCATCGGGCCGATGGTCTGCTCGGCATTGCGCAAATACGGCATCACCGCGCCGATCGACGCGCACCTGATGGTCAGCCCGGTAGACCGCATCATTGGCGACTTCATCGATGCCGGCGCGACCTACATCACCTTCCACCCGGAAGCCACGCTGCACGTCGACCGTTCCCTGCAAATGATCCGCGAAGGCGGTTGCAAGGCTGGCCTGGTGTTCAACCCGGCGACCCCGCTGGACGTGCTCAAGTACGTGATGGACAAGGTCGACATGATCCTGCTGATGAGCGTCAACCCGGGCTTCGGCGGACAGAAATTCATTCCCGGTACTCTCGACAAACTGCGTGAAGCGCGCGCGCTGATCGATGCGTCGGGCCGTGACATTCGTCTGGAAATCGACGGTGGCGTGAACGTGAACAACATCCGCGAAATCGCCGCGGCTGGCGCTGACACCTTCGTCGCCGGTTCGGCCATCTTCAATGCGCCGAACTATCAGGAAGTGATTGAGAAGATGCGCTCCGAACTGGCACTGGCTCGCCCATGAGTGGTTTTGAGCAGCTGTTCCCGGGGCGTCTGCCGCGGCTGGTGATGTTCGATCTGGATGGCACGTTGATCGATTCGGTTCCGGACCTCGCAGTGGCCGTGGATAACATGCTGCTCAAACTCGGGCGTGCCCCGGCAGGTCTCGACGCGGTGCGCGAATGGGTGGGCAACGGTGCACCGGTGCTGGTCCGTCGTGCACTGGCGGGCAATATCGATCATGCAAGTGTCGATGATGTCGAGGCCGAGCACGCGCTGGAGATCTTCATGGAAGCCTACGCGGACGGCCATGAACTGACGGTGGTTTACCCAGGTGTACGCGATACCCTGAAGTGGTTGCACAAGCAGGGCGTCGAAATGGCGCTGATCACCAACAAGCCGGAGCGTTTCGTCGCACCCTTGCTGGATCAGCTGAAAATCGGCCGCTACTTCCGCTGGATCATCGGCGGCGACACCCTGCCGCAGAAAAAGCCTGACCCGGCGGCGCTGTTTTTCGTGATGAAAATGGCCAATATTCCGGCCTCGCAATCGTTGTTTGTCGGTGACTCGCGCAGCGACGTGCTGGCGGCCAAGGCGGCCGGTGTGAAGTGCGTAGCCCTGAGCTATGGCTACAACCATGGCCGGCCGATTGCCGAGGAGTCGCCGGCGCTGGTGATCGACGATCTGCGCAAGCTAATTCCCGGTTGCCTGGATCCGGCCGCTGAGATAACGTTGCCCGACGCTGTTCAATCCCCTCCTGGAAACTCCATCGTGGTGGTCACTCGCAAACTCTGGATGAAAGTCATCAAGGCCCTGGCCCGCTGGCGTTGGCGCGCCTGACTCGATCCTGGCCGGCTATCCGGCGCGTTTGCACACCTGACCGTTAGACCCTCAAGCCACGAGGCACCTCATGATCCGCGAAGAATTCCTGCGTTTGGCCGCTGCCGGCTACAACCGCATCCCGCTTGCCTGCGAAACCCTTGCCGACTTCGACACGCCGCTGTCGATCTACCTGAAACTGGCCGACGAGCCCAACTCCTATCTGCTGGAGTCGGTGCAGGGCGGCGAGAAATGGGGCCGTTACTCGATCATTGGGCTGCCGTGCCGTACGGTGCTGCGGGTGCATGATCACCACGTCAGCGTGACGGTCGATGGCGCCGAGGTGGAAAGCCACGATGTCGAAGACCCGCTGGCTTTCGTCGAAGCCTTCAAGGCGCGCTACAACGTGCCGACCATTGCCGGTCTGCCACGCTTCAACGGCGGGCTGGTGGGTTACTTCGGTTATGACTGCGTGCGTTACGTGGAGAAGCGTCTGGGCAAGTGCCCGAACCCGGATCCGCTGGGCGTGCCGGACATTCTGCTGATGGTTTCCGATGCGGTAGTGGTATTCGACAACCTGGCCGGCAAGATGCACGCCATCGTGCTGGCCGACCCGTCGCAGGAAAATGCCTTTGAGCAAGGTCAGGCGCGTCTGGAAGAACTGCTGGAAAAACTCCGCCAGCCAATCACTCCGCGTCGCGGCCTGGACTTCAGCAAGCAGCAAGCGGCTGATCCGGTGTTCCGCTCCAGTTTCACCCAGGACGATTACGAACGGGCGGTGGACACCATCAAGGAGTACATCCTCGCTGGTGACTGCATGCAGGTGGTGCCGTCGCAACGGATGTCCATCGACTTCAAGGCTGCGCCGATCGATCTGTACCGGGCGCTGCGTTGCTTCAACCCGACGCCTTATATGTACTTCTTCAACTTTGGCGACTTCCATGTCGTTGGCAGTTCGCCGGAAGTGCTGGTGCGGGTCGAAGACAACCTGATCACCGTGCGCCCGATTGCCGGCACCCGCCCGCGCGGTGCCAACGAGGAAGCTGACCGGGCGCTTGAAGAAGACCTGCTGTCGGACGACAAGGAAATCGCCGAGCACCTGATGCTGATCGACCTTGGCCGCAACGACACCAGTCGCGTGTCGGAAATCGGTTCGGTGAAACTCACCGAGAAAATGGTCATCGAGCGTTATTCCAACGTGATGCACATCGTCTCCAACGTCACCGGCCAGTTGAAAGCCGGCCTGACCGCGATGGACGCACTGCGGGCGATTCTGCCGGCCGGCACGCTGTCGGGTGCGCCGAAGATTCGCGCGATGGAAATCATCGACGAACTGGAGCCGGTCAAACGTGGCGTTTACGGTGGCGCGGTCGGTTACTTCGCCTGGAACGGCAACATGGACACCGCGATTGCAATCCGCACTGCGGTGATCAAGAACGGCGAACTGCATGTGCAGGCCGGTGGTGGCATCGTGGCTGATTCGGTGCCTGCGCTCGAATGGGAAGAAACCCTGAACAAGCGCCGTGCGATGTTCCGCGCCGTGGCCCTGGCCGAGCAAACCCCACAAGGCTGAGCTGTAACGAAGGAGCTTGTTGTGGCGAGGGAGCTGGCTCCCGCTGGCCTGCGTAGCAGGTCCCTTCATGGCGACTGCTTCGCAGCCGAGCGCGAAGCAAGCTCGCACGCCACATCAGAGAGCACTCAAAAAAACGCGGCGCCTGTGAGGGCGCCGCGTTTTTTATGGCCTGCGGTTTAGAAGTCCAGGCTGACACCCACGTTGATGCCTTGTTGGGTGAAGTCGTCATCCTTGCGAATGTTGTAGCTGGCCCGTAGCGCCAGGTCTGGGGTCAACTTCTGGCTGACGCCCAGGTTCAGGCGGTTCAGGTTGGTTTGCGGGGTGTACCCCTGCAGTGTGAAACGGTTGTTGGGCAGGCTGTTGAGGTTGATGGTCAGGTCCTGGGTATCGTCCTTATATTCGCGCTCATGAGCGTATTCGCCGAACACCTGAGTCTGCGGGGTGATCTGATACTTGCCCTGCAAGCCGACGCCGAGGCGCTTCGAGGTGCGCTTCTGGTCACCGAAGGTCAGTGCCGTGGAGTCGTTGCCGTTCTCCGAGTAACCATCGACTTGTACCTTGGCGTAATCGGCGCTGATGAATGGCGACAAGTGCCACGGGCTGCTTGCCTGCTGCGCGATGTCGTAACCCAGGCGACCGGTGACAGCCAACACCGTGCCGTTGGTACTGCCTTTCTCCCCGCGTTCGTTGACGCCCAGGTCGAACTTGCGTTTGAGACTGTCGTAGTCCAGATGCCCAGCCGTCATTGCCGCATCAGCCCACCAGCGATTTTGCTGATATTGAGCGAACGCCGTTCCCATGTACGTGTTGAGTTTGTACTGCGAATTGTCGTTGCCCGCTTCCAGCTTCTGACGATAGAAGCCGGCAGCCACGCCAACACGCCAGGCCTCGTCGAGACGGTAGCTACCGCCAATGTTCAAGTTGTAGCCGTTGCCATCGGCACTGGCTGCACTGCGTTGATCGTCAAAACTGAGGTGCTGACCGCCGCCGGCGACAATCGCACGCCACTGACCGACGTTTTGCCAGTTTTCCCAGTCGGATTGCCATTGGTTACGCAGTTCATCCTGGTGCGCGCGTAGGGTGGCGTGGGCCATTTCTGGCAACAGCGTCAGTTCCCAAGGGGCTGCCAGTATGGAAAACGCGTAATCGGCGATCAGGCGTTGCCCGGCTTCAGTCGGGTGTACCGAGTCGTTGTAGATCAGCTTGGTCGGGTCGGGTGTGGCGCTGTTTATCCCGTACCGGGCGTTTTCAGTACAGCTATCGCCGCTGAAGCAGGTCGCGGTGAGGTTCTGGTCGGTGGCCAGGCCAAATTGCGCCGGGTTGGCGAAGGCCTCGTTGAGCAGCACCGGAATGTTGAGCGGGATGACTTCGGCATTGACGTGCTGCAACTGGCTGACCAGTTCGGTGTTGAACTGGGCGCTGAGCTGAGAGGTAAAGGCCTGCAACGGGCTGCCATTGATCGCCGGGGTCAGCCCGATATCAGGCAGTAGCCAGACCATGATGTATTTGGCGCCGGCCTGTTGCAGTGTTTGTACGCTGCTGACCAGGCGATCGGCTGCAGCGCTGGCCTGGTCGAGGCTGGTTACCCTACCCTGAAGGAAGTCGTTGCCCCCACCGGAGAGGTAGTAGAGCGCGTTCGGGTCGGCACGGAAGCCGTTGCTCCGCAGATAACCGGGGCGACTGCGCTCACCGGTGTCCGAGGTGGTGGTGATCGAGTCGAGGATCTCATCGGTGCGATATCCACCTACCGCCCAGTTATTGCCATCTGGCAGGCCTTGGCTGGCGCGGGCTGCCGAGGTCGAAGCGGCCGTCTGGTCAGGTGAAAACCCCAGTTTCCCCCCCAGCAACTGCGTCGAGTTGGCGGCGCGAACCTCGCCATTGCCATCCTTGTAGGTCGGTCCGACGCGGTTGGTGAACCGCTCGGTTGCGCCTGCGGGGCCGCCTGTATCGGTAAATTGCCCGGCGTCGTTCAGGCTGTCGCCAAAGACAATGAATTTCGTATAGGGAGCGGGGGCCGCAATCGCCTGGGCGCAGGCCATTGCAAGAACACAACTGGCGAGCGGTACAAACATCGTCTGTTTGATCATGAGCAAGTCCATTTATTTATTGTTGTAGTTAACGGAACGACAGTACCAAAAACTTTCGCGTTTTAGCTATGGCTAAAGGCTGCATCGGTTGCTTGCTCTGCGCCATATTGCACCCTCTGCTCAGCTAAGTTACTGTGCGGGAACGTATGAATGAGACCTTCCCCGTGTTGATCGTCAGCAAACTCTTGGATCAAGTCATCAAGGCCCACGCCCGTTGGCGTTGGCGCGCCTGAACTTTCTCTGCCGGCCCGGCCGGACCTGTGCCTGTTTGCCTTCTTTACCCGTATGAAATGCCGCTTTTGCCGGTTCCATTCCAGCAACTGACCGAGCGTTGCAAGACTGCGGGTAAATCATTCGAAGGCCGTCTCAAAAGTCAGTGAATTCAAGAGGTTTCAAACCATGTTGCTGATGATCGATAACTACGACTCTTTTACTTACAACGTTGTGCAGTACCTTGGTGAGCTAGGCTCCGAGGTCAAGGTTGTGCGCAACGATGAGCTGACCATCGCCGAAATCGAAGCGCTCAAACCCGAGCGCATCGTCGTCTCTCCCGGTCCATGCACCCCGACCGAAGCCGGCGTGTCCATCGAGGCCATCAAGTATTTCGCCGGCAAGCTGCCGATTCTCGGCGTTTGCCTGGGTCATCAATCCATCGGCCAGGCGTTCGGTGGCGATGTAGTGCGCGCCCGCCAGGTTATGCACGGTAAGACTAGCCCGGTATTCCACGAGGACAAGGGCGTGTTCGAAGGTCTTAATCGTCCACTGACGGTCACCCGCTATCACTCGCTGATTGTGAAGCGTGAAACTTTGCCCGATTGCCTGGAGCTGACCGCCTGGACTCAGTTCGAAGACGGCTCGGTCGATGAAATCATGGGGCTGCGCCACAAGACATTGAACATCGAAGGGGTGCAATTTCACCCCGAGTCAATCCTGACCGAGCAGGGCCATGAGCTGTTTGCCAACTTCCTCAAACAAACCGGCGGCACGCGCTAAGGACTTTCCATGGATATCAAGACTGCCCTGAGCCGTATCGTCGGCCATCTGGACCTGAGCACTGATGAAATGCGCGATGTGATGCGCGAAATCATGACCGGGCAATGCACAGACGCGCAGATTGGCGCGTTCATGATGGCCATGCGCATGAAAAGCGAGAGCATCGACGAGATCGTCGGCGCCGTTTCGGTCATGCGTGAGCTGGCGGACAAGGTCGAGCTGAAAACCCTCGACGGTGTTGTCGATGTAGTCGGCACCGGCGGTGATGGTGCGAACATCTTCAACGTTTCGACGGCTTCCTCGTTTGTGGTGGCGGCGGCGGGTTGCACCGTGGCCAAGCACGGTAACCGTGCGGTATCAGGTAAAAGCGGCAGCGCCGACTTGCTGGAGGCGGCCGGGATCTACCTGAACCTGACGCCGGTTCAAGTGGCGCGTTGCATCGACAACGTCGGCATCGGTTTCATGTTCGCCCAATCGCACCATGGTGCGATGAAACACGCTGCCGGCCCACGCCGCGATCTCGGCCTGCGTACACTGTTCAACATGCTCGGCCCGCTTACGAATCCGGCCGGCGTGAAACATCAGGTGGTGGGCGTGTTCAGTCAGGCGTTGTGCCGACCGTTAGCCGAAGTCTTGCAGCGCATGGGCAGCAAACATGTGTTGGTGGTGCATTCGAAGGATGGCCTGGACGAGTTCAGTCTGGCGGCGCCAACCTTTGTTGCTGAATTGAAGAATGACCAGATCAGCGAGTATTGGGTCGAGCCTGAAGACTTGGGCATGAAGAGCCAGAGCCTGCACGGCCTGGCGGTGGAAAGCCCGGCGGCTTCGCTTGAACTGATTCGCGATGCCTTGGGGCGCCGCAAAACCGAGAACGGTCAGAAAGCTGCTGAAATGATTGTGCTCAATGCTGGTGCTGCGTTGTACGCCGCTGATCATGCGGTCAGCCTGAAAGAGGGCGTTGCCCTGGCTCATGACGCGCTGCATACCGGCCTTGCGCGTGAAAAGCTTGAAGAACTGGGTGCGTTTACCGCGGTATTCAGAGTGGAGAATGAGGCATGAGTGTACCGACGGTTCTGGAAAAGATTCTCGCCCGTAAGGTCGAAGAAGTGGCTGAGCGCAGCGCTGGTGTAACGCTTGCCGAGCTGGAAGCGCTGGCCAAAGTGGCCGATGCACCGCGTGGTTTTGCCAAGGCGCTGCTCGCCCAGGCCAAGCTCAAGCACCCGGCAGTGATTGCTGAAATCAAGAAGGCTTCGCCGAGCAAGGGCGTGATTCGCGAGAACTTCGTGCCGGCCGAAATCGCCAGGGACTACGAGAAGGGCGGGGCAACCTGCCTCTCGGTGCTGACCGATGTCGATTTCTTCCAGGGCGCCGACATTTATTTGCAGCAGGCGCGTGCGGCGTGCAAGCTGCCGGTGATTCGCAAGGACTTCATGATCGATCCTTATCAGATCGTCGAAGCCCGTGCGCTGGGCGCTGATTGCGTGCTGTTGATCGTTTCCGCGCTGGATGACGTGAAAATGGCCGAACTGGCAGCCGTCGCTAAAGGTGTTGGCCTCGACGTGCTGGTCGAAGTTCATGACGGTGATGAGCTGGAGCGGGCCTTGAAGGTTCTCGATACTCCGCTGGTCGGCGTGAACAATCGCAATCTGCACACCTTTGATGTCAGCCTGGAAACCACGCTCGATCTGCTGCCGCGCATCCCGCGCGATCGCCTGGTCATTACTGAAAGTGGCATCCTCAATCGCGCCGATGTCGAGCTGATGGAAATCAGCGAGGTGTATTCGTTCCTGGTCGGTGAAGCATTCATGCGCGCCGAGAGCCCGGGCACTGAACTGCAACGCTTGTTCTTTCCAGAGCGTGGCGTGGCGGTCAGCGGTTCCACACTCGACTGAACCTGATTCAATGAAGAAGCCGGCGTTGCCGGCTTTTTTGTATCCACCGCAAAGGATTCGCACTGTCATGACTCACCCCATTGCTTTGACTGTCGAAGCCGGTCTGCGTGCCGAGCAGGATTTGTTGGCGACGGTCTGTGCCGGCGACCAGGAGTTTGGTTTGCTGTTCTGGCAGCCGAGCGATCGAGCGCTGGTCATGCCCCGGCGCTTGAGCCGTCTGCCAGGGTTTGAGGCCGCTTGCCAAGCGTCGGCGGCACATGGTTGGCCGGTTCTGTTGCGTGAAACCGGCGGTGAACCGGTGCCGCAGTCTGCCGCGACGGTCAATATCGCGCTGGTGTATGCACCGCCGCGCAGCGAAGGTGACCACGGTAGGATCGAAACCGCTTATCGGCGCCTGTGTGATCCGATTTGTGCGCTGCTGACGGAACTCGGTGGCAAGCCTTCATTGGGTGAAGTCGAGGGCGCTTTCTGTGATGGCCGTTTCAACGTCAATCTCGATGGCCGCAAAATGGTCGGCACCGCTCAGCGCTGGCGCCAGAGCAAGGGTGGTCAGCGTCCGGTGGGTTTGGTGCATGGTGCGCTGTTGCTGGACGACGAGCGGGAGTCAATGGTTGAGGCGGTGAACCGTTTTAACGAGGCTTGCAGTCTGGAGCAGCGGGTTCGCGCGCAGAGCCATATTGCCCTGCATGAACAATTCGCCGCCCCGGATGCCATCGCGCGGCTGGACACCTTGTATCGGCAAATGCTCGCCGAGGTGATGTCGGCTTAGCGGGTGCCGAAGACCACCATGGTCTTGCCTTTGACGTTGACCAGGTTGCGTTCTTCCAGGTCCTTGAGCACGCGCCCGACCATTTCCCGCGAGCAACCGACGATCCGGCCGATTTCCTGGCGGGTAACCTTGATCTGCATGCCGTCCGGGTGCGTCATGGCGTCGGGCTGTTTGCACAGCTCCAGCAAGCAGCGCGCAACCCGGCCGGTGACGTCGAAGAACGCCAGGTCGCCAACCTTGCGTGTGGTATTGCGCAGGCGCTGGGCAATCTGGCCACTGAGCACATAGAGAATGTCCGGGTCTTGCTGGGATAGCTCGCGGAACTTGCAGTAGCTGATCTCTGCCACTTCGCATTCGACCTTGGCGCGAACCCAGGCGCTGCGCTCCTGTTCCTGCCCGGCTTGTTCGAACAGACCCAGCTCGCCGAAGAAGTCCCCGGCATTGAGGTAGGCGATGATCATTTCCCGGCCATCGTCGTCCTCGATGAGAATGGTGACCGAGCCCTTGATGATGAAAAACAGCGTATCCGAACGATCGCCCGCGCAAATGATATTGCTCTTGGCCTGATAGCGACGGCGCTGGCAATGCATCAATAACTTGTCGAGGTTCTTGATTTTGGGTGTTGGGGTAATAGCAACCATGGTTGTATCCCGAAAAGACTGCACGGTGTGTTGTGGTTTTTTATGAATCGCTGATGATGGCCGAAAAACAGCAGGCTAAGTGCCATGAAATTGGCGCCAGCTTAACAGACGCATTCCGTCGTTATTCGATAATTTATCAATACTGTAAGTGTGTTGCTTGCGCTGATGCCAGTCGCTGTCAACCGAAGGCCCTGTGCTAAGCTGGCGACCCTTTTTTAACAGTGGAGTCTTGGCGATGAAGGCACGCATCCAATGGGCTGGCGAAGCCATGTTCCTCGGTGAGTCCGGTAGCGGTCACGTGGTGGTCATGGACGGTCCGCCTGATGCTGGCGGTCGGAACCTGGGTGTCCGTCCGATGGAAATGCTCCTGCTCGGTGTGGGCGGTTGCAGCAATTTCGACGTGGTCAGCATCCTGAAGAAGTCCCGCCAGGCCGTGGAGAGCTGCGAAGCCTTCCTCGAAGCCGAGCGTGCGACTGAAGATCCCAAGGTTTTTACCAAGATTCACATGCACTTCGTGGTCAAGGGCCGGGCGCTGAAAGAAGCCCAGGTCAAACGCGCCATCGAGCTATCGGCGGAGAAGTATTGCTCGGCGTCGATCATGCTCGGTGCGGCCGGTGTCGCCATCACCCACGACTACGAAATCATCGAACTCGGTTGATTCGACATTCAACTATCATAAATGCAGTGCAGACTCTGGCGATCATTGGCCCAGGTCTGCATAATGCGCCACTTTTTTCAGGGCCGTGATCGGTCAGCCGATAGATCACACACCCGAACAGACAACCAAAATCGCCATCGCGAAGAGGTGTTAACCGTCCTACGCTGGTGCGTCGTTCGCATCTGACGGGCATGCTTGATCACGCGGCCGGGCCGCATACATAGAGAGTTTTTAAACGGTGAAAAGCAAACTCAAGCTCCATGGGTTCAATAACCTGACAAAGACCTTGAGCTTCAACATCTATGACATCTGCTATGCGGAAACTCCGCAAGACCAGCAGGCTTACGTTGAGTACATCAATAAAGAGTACAACGCCAAGCGCCTGACGCAGATCCTCACAGAAGTTGTCGATATCATTGGTGCCAACATCCTGAACATCGCCAGTCAGGACTATGAACCCCAGGGCGCCAGCGTCACGATTCTGATCTCTGAAGAGCCGGTGACCCCGACCGACAGTCAGATTGAAGAGTCGCCGGGCCCGTTGCCCGAAATCATCCTGGCCCACCTCGACAAGAGCCACATCACGGTGCACACCTACCCGGAAATCCATCCGGTGGACGGTATTGCAACTTTCCGTGTGGATATTGATGTGTCGACTTGTGGCGTCATTTCACCGCTTAAGGCGCTCAACTTCCTGATTCACCAGTTCGATTCGGATATCGTGACCGTGGATTACCGCGTGCGCGGCTTCACCCGTGACATCGAAGGCAAGAAGCACTTCATCGATCACGAGATCAACTCGATTCAGAACTACCTCTCCGAAGACACTCGCGACGCGTATCAGATGACCGACGTGAACGTGTACCAGGAAAACCTGTTTCACACCAAAATGCTGCTGAAGAACTTCGAACTGGATAACTACCTGTTCGGCGACGCCACCAGCAACCTGTCCTCTGAGCAACGAGCTCAGGTGACTGAGCGGGTGAAACACGAAATGCTCGAGATTTTCTACGCCCGCAACATGTCGAGCTGATCTTTGAAATAAAGATCGAAGGCAAAAGAAAGGGCGCTGAGATAGCGCCCTTTTTTGTGCTCGAAGGTTTTATGGTTCAGATCCGGTAGGTACTTTTGGTCATGACTTTGGCCATCAGGCTCATGCCGAATTTTACCGGTGCCGGGAAGCGGAAGCCTCCAGCGTCCAGCGCGCTTTCGGCGTGCTGCTCTTCATCGATGCGCATCTGCTCAAGAATGGCCCGGGACTTCTCGTCCTCGACTGGCAGTTGCTCAAGGTGCTCGTTCAAGTGTTTGCACACCTGATCTTCAGTCGCTGCGACGAACCCCAGGCTGACTTTGTCGCTGATCAGTCCGGCGACGGCGCCGATACCGAACGACATACCGTAGAACAGCGGATTGAGGATGCTGGTGTGGCTGCCCAGTTGGCGGATGCGCTGTTCGCACCAGACCAGATGATCGATTTCTTCTTCGGCTGCGTGTTCCATTGCCTCGCGCACTCGCGGCAGCTTGGCAGTCAGGGCCTGGCCCTGGTACAGCGCCTGGGCACAGACTTCACCGGTATGGTTGATGCGCATCAGGCCGGCGACGTGCCGGGTGTCTTCGTCGCTCATTTTCGCCTCTGGCTGCACGATGGCCGGCGACGGGCGGCAAGGCTGGCCACTGAAGGGCAGCAACGTGCGCATGGCGGTGTCGGCTTGCAACAGAAGACGGTCAATCGGCGAGTAGTGACGTTGGGTAGTCATGCTGACCTCCGGGAAGAATCTCGGCGGCCAGTTTACCGCAATCGGCCGGGTTAGGTTTGCGCTGGGTCATTGCAGAAGACCACCTGGCATTTGCAGATACTGGCTTTGTGGCGAGGGAGCTTGCTCCCGCTCGGCCGCGAAGCGGTCGTTAAGTCAGTCCGCGAGTTTCATTGGGGAGCAGCAGAAAGGCGGGGGCTGCTGCGCAGCCCAGCGGGAGCAAGCTCCCTCGCCACAACAAGCTCAGGAGAAGGATCAGCCCGGTGGCCAGTGCATCTGGCGCTGACCCAGCACGTGCATATGAATGTGGTAGACGGTCTGGCCGCCCAGTTCATTGCAGTTCATGACCACGCGAAAGCCTTCTTCGCAGCCCAGCTCCAGTGCCAGGCGCTGGGCGGTGAACAGAATGTGCCCGGCCAGCGCTTTATCGTCCTCGGTGAGGTCGTTGAGCGTGCGCACCGGCTTTTTCGGGACTACCAGGAAATGCACGGGTGCCTGCGGGGCGATGTCGTGGAAGGCCAGGACCTGGTCATCCTCGTAAATGATCTTGGCGGGTATTTCTCTGTTGATGATTTTGGTGAACAGAGTATCCACAGCTGTTTCTCCATTGTGTTGGTCCGGGCTGAGTGTACTCACGGGAGATGCCCGAGCCCAGCCTGTTAGCTTTACTTTTAGTGATGCTCAGCGCGGACAGTGCGTCTTGTTGACCATGCCTACGATGGTTCGGGTCAGCCAGCGCGAGCCGAAGCGCGGCAACAGCGCGAACCAGCGATTGAAGCGTCCGGGAATGATGATCGCGCGGTTCTTCTCCAGCGCACGCACTGTGTAAAGGGCCACTTCCTCGGGGCTCATCAGCAGTTTGCTGTTGGCCAGATTGTCGGTGTCCAGTTGCGCGGTGCGGAAAAACGCCGTGCGCGTCGGGCCGGGGCAGAGGACCGAGACCTTGACCGCGCACTTCTTCAGCTCGACCCGCAAGCCTTCGGAGAAGTGCAATACATACGCCTTGCTGGCGTAATAGGTGCTCATCCATGGGCCGGGGTAGAAGGCGGCCATCGAGGCGACGTTCAGAATCTGCCCACCGCCCTGCAAGGCCATGCTGTTGCCAATGGCGTGGCACAGGCGGGTCAGGGCGAGGATATTCACTTCGATCAAGTCTTGTTCGGTCATCCAGTCCTGAGCCAGGAACGGGCCGCAGGTACCGATGCCGGCGCAATTGACCAGCAGGTCGATCTGTCGGTCACCCTCTTCGAGTTCCAGCAGAAAACCGGACAAGCGCAGCGGTTCACCCAGGTCACAGGCGCGGAACAGCACCTCGACGCCAAAGCGCTGGGTCAGTTCGATGGCAATACTTTCCAGCTGATCACGTTGACGGGCCACCAGAATCAGGCTGCGGCCGCGTCGCGCCAGCGCTTCGGCCATGGCCAGGCCGATGCCGCTGGAGGCGCCAGTGATCAGAGCGTAACGGGTCATGCAATTCTCCATCGCAACGGCTCGCAGCCTGTGGACAGAGATGTCACAGGAACCGAGCGCGTTTATTCTTTCTCATAGTCTACAGGGGGCTGAGCTGCTTTCGCCGCATCGTCTGCCTCAACCGCATCAGCCGGCTCACTGCTTCCATAACTGCTGGTCGTGGTGGTTTCGTACTCTTCGGTCAGGGTGCTGAGGCCACCGGCAAGTGCGCCGACAAAAACCACTGCGATCACCACCAGCCACAGCCCGCACAGAACTTTGACCGCCGTGCTGTTAGGGGGCTGCGGCGCGCCATAGCGATTCGCCCCGACGTTTCCTGGCAGCACCGCGAGTGCAAATGGGAACAGGCTGCCGATAAAGGGCACCAGATTCAGAAACCACAGCCAGCCGGACCAACCAAGATCGTGCAGGCGTTGCACGCTGATGGTGATGTTTATGTAGAGGTACGCCACGAACGCAACGACACAAACAATTGTGCTCAGCACTATTTGATTGCCGCTCAGCAGGCTGAGTCCAAAAACGCCAGCGATAGCGCCCATGATCAGTAGCGCCACCAATGACCACGCGAGATAACGCAGACGCCCGATTCGGCCCTGCACGCTAAACACCTTGAGTTCCGAAAACTCTGGCAGCGCTTCACCAACGGGCGCGCGAGGAGGGCTATAGGGCGATTCGTTGTCATTGAGCGTGGGCGCCGTGTAAGCGGCGGACGATGAATCGTGAACGTCGGTCAGATTGAGCTCGATCGATGGCTCGGCTTCAATGCGTGCATCGATGCCGGTTTTTGACAGGGCATTCAGATAGGTTTGTGCGTCTGCGTGGGACAGGTCGTGCTTGAGCGCGACAGGCTTTCCGCTGAACAGGCGTTCGATGGCCGCGACGTCGCTTTTGAACAGCTGGGCGAGATTGAGTTTCGCGGTGGTGATGTCAACGTCCGGAAGCAGGGCTCCGTCGAAGACGATCTTGAAACGGTTTTCGCTCATTCCAGGGCATCCTTGTCGCGAGTCCAGGGTTTGTACTCGGCAGTTTAAGCCAGCCAGAATCGGCTGGCCAAACCTTGTGCGTTAACGCGGCCACCGTTTGGGCAGTTGGGCTGCGAGTTCCAGCGCCTTGCGGTACTCGGCGTCCAGCCTTGCGACCAGTTGATCGACGCTTGGCAGGTCATCGATTTCACCCACGCCCTGGCCAGCGGACCAGACGGTTTTCCAGGCTTTGGCTTCATCGCTCAAGGGTTTGAGTTTGGCGCCGAAGTTGACTTCACCCTTGCCTTGCAGTGCATCTACGTCAAAACCGGCGTTTATCAGGCTTTGGCGCATGAAGCTTGCCGGCACCCCGGACACCGCTGGCGTATGGACAATGTCGGCGGCCCTGGAAGTCAGCAGCATCTCTTTATAGGCTTCAGGGGCATGGCTTTCGGTTGTGCCAATAAAGCGAGTGCCGAAGTACGCCAGATCCGCACCAAGCAGTTGCGCAGCGAGAATCTCGTGGCCATGGTTCAGGCAGCCGGCCAGCAGCAGGGTTTTGTCGAAGAACTGGCGAATCTCGGCAATCAGCGAAAACGGGCTCCAGGTCCCGGCATGGCCACCGGCGCCTGCCGCTACGGCGATCAAGCCATCGACGCCGGCCTCGGCAGCTTTTTCCGCATGGCGTCGAGTCGTCACGTCGTGGAAAACCAGGCCACCATAGCCGTGCACCGCATCGACCAGCTCTTTCACTGCGCCAAGGCTGGTGATCACGATTGGAACCTTGTGTTCGATGCAGATTGCCAGGTCCGCTTGCAGGCGCGGATTGCTGTTGTGAACGATCAGATTCACCGCATACGGCGCAGGATTTTCCAATAGCGCCAGACCCGCTTCAATTTCCTCCAGCCAGGCTTTGAAGCCGCTGCTTTCACGCTGGTTCAGCGCTGGAAAGCTGCCGACCACACCATTGCGGCAGCAGGCGAGTACCAGCTGTGGATTGGAAATCAGGAACATCGGCGCTGCCACGACAGGCAGACGCAAACGTTGTTCGAGCAAAGCGGGCAGCGACATTGGAAGTACCCCGATAAGTTGCGACTAATAAGGATTAGAACGGCCGTACGACGACCAGAATTACAATAGCCAGCAATATCAGAACTGGCACTTCATTGAACCAGCGATAAAAGACATGGCTGCGGGTGTTTTCGCCACGGGCAAAACGTTTTACCTGTGCACCACACATGTGGTGATAGCCGATCAGGATCACTACCAGGGTCAATTTTGCATGCATCCAGGCACCTTGTCCGAAGTAGGCGCTGGGGTTGAGACTGATCAGCCAGATCCCGAAAGCCAGTGTGGCGATCATCGCCGGGCCCATGATCCCGCGGTACAGTTTGCGCTCCATGATGCTGAAGCGTTCCTTGCTGATGCTGTCTTCACTTTGAGCGTGGTAGACAAACAGGCGTGGCAGGTAAAACAGGCCGGCAAACCAGCAGACCATGCTGACGATATGAAGCGCTTTGAGCCACAGATAAAGCATTTTTAGTTATTCCCAGGTTCACGGTAGCCCGAATAGTAGAGGCTTGGGCCTCCGTACGTCACCTTGACGGTTGTCGCAGGGCGGTGCGCGCCCTATTATCGACGGCTTTCCAGTGGGTTCGTTGAGGGCAGGTTTATGGTCAAGGTCGGTATCGTCGGCGGCACGGGTTACACCGGTGTCGAATTGCTGCGTCTGTTGGCGCAACATCCGCAAGCTGAAGTGGTAGTGATCACTTCCCGATCCGAGGCAGGCCTGGCCGTTGCCGACATGTACCCGAACCTGCGAGGCCACTACGACGGCCTGGCGTTCAGCGTTCCGGACATCAAAACCCTCGGTGCCTGCGATGTGGTGTTCTTCGCCACTCCGCACGGTGTAGCGCATGCGCTGGCCGGTGAGTTGCTGGCGGCCGGGACCAAGGTCATCGACCTGTCGGCAGACTTCCGTCTGCAGGACGCGGACGAATGGGCCAAGTGGTATGGTCAGCCGCACGGTGCGCCAGAGTTGCTGGAAGAAGCGGTCTACGGCTTGCCGGAAGTCAATCGCGAGCAGATCAGGCAAGCTCGTCTGATCGCGGTGCCGGGTTGCTACCCAACCGCCACGCAACTGGGCTTCCTGCCGTTGCTCGAAGCAGGTCTTGCCGATACTTCGCGTCTGATTGCTGACTGCAAGTCGGGTGTCAGCGGTGCAGGTCGTGGTGCAAGCGTTGGTTCGCTGTACTCCGAAACCTCCGAGAGCATGAAAGCCTACGCCGTTAAAGGGCATCGTCACTTGCCGGAGATTCGCCAGGGGCTGCGTCGCGCAGCAGGCAAGGACGTCGGCCTGACTTTCGTGCCGCACCTGACGCCGATGATTCGCGGTATTCACTCCACACTCTATGCAACCGTGGTCGATCGCTCTGTGGACTTGCAGGCGTTGTTTGAAAAGCGCTATGCCAACGAACCGTTCGTCGATGTCATGCCGGCTGGAAGCCATCCGGAAACTCGTAGCGTGCGGGGTGCCAACGTTTGCCGTATTGCGGTTCATCGTCCACAGGACGGCGATCTGGTGGTGGTGCTGTCGGTGATCGACAACTTGGTCAAAGGCGCGTCGGGTCAGGCGGTGCAGAACCTGAACATCCTGTTTGGTCTGGACGAGCGCTTGGGCCTGTCCCATGCAGGCATGCTGCCCTAAGCTTTTCCCCTCTCAGCAGAAAGGCCCGTTTAACGGGCCTTTTTGTATTCCGGGCTGACAATTGTGTTGATTGATATACCGTAACAATAGTTGACCGATTTTCTGGGAGAAGCGGATAATGCGCGTCATCACGCATTATGGCGGTGTAACACCGGGAGATAGTCAGCATGAGCGTCGAATCCTTCACCCCCACGGCTTTGCAATTCACCCACGGTGCCGCGCACAAGGTGAAGAGCCTGGTCGATGAAGAGGGTAATGATCGCTTGAAGCTGCGCGTATTCGTTACGGGCGGCGGTTGTTCAGGGTTTCAGTACGGCTTCACATTCGATGAAGAAGTGGCCGATGACGACACCATCGTCGAGCGCGAAGGCGTTAGCCTGGTCGTCGATCCAATGAGCTTCCAGTACCTGGCAGGTGCCGAGGTGGATTATCAGGAAGGTCTGGAAGGTTCGCGTTTCGTGATCAAGAACCCGAATGCCACCACGACCTGTGGTTGCGGCTCTTCGTTTTCGATCTGATCGCACCTCAGCGCATCACAAAATGCCGCATGGCCTCACGGCTTTGCGGCGTTTTGCTGTCTGGTGTTCAGGCGGGGTAGATGGCGCCGAGGACGCGTAATCCGCGAGCGCCGGTGACGCTTGGACGATTGGCCGGGATACTTTCGAGGCAGCAATGGGCCAACCAGGCGAAGGCCATGGCTTCGACCCAGTCCGGGTCTACGCCGTAGGCTGCAGTGCTGCTGACCTTGGCGTCTGGCAGCAGGCTGGCGAGGCGGTTCATCAGCGTCGCGTTATGGGCGCCGCCACCACAGACCAGCAGCTCTTGCGTATCGGCTTGTGCGGCTTGTAGCGATTCGACGATGGTCAGCGCCGTCAGCTCAAGCAGCGTGGCTTGCACGTCTTGTGCGGCAAATGGGGGCAGGCGCGCCAGGTGTTGTGTCAGCCATTGCAGGTTGAACACTTCGCGGCCGGTGCTTTTGGGGCCCTTGGTCAGGAAGAACGGATCGCTCAACAAGGCTTTCAGCAGTACAGGCTCTACGGTGCCGCTTGCAGCCCACTGGCCGTCACGGTCGAAGGTCTCACCGCGCTGCTGGTGAATCCAGGCGTCCAGCAGGACATTGCCTGGGCCGCAGTCAAAGCCCGAGACGGGTTTGTCGGTCTCGATCAGGCTGAGATTGCTGAAGCCGCCAACATTCAAGACTGCACGGTTGCCGCTGCGCTGTTCAAACAAGGCTTCATGGAAGGCTGGAACCAGCGGCGCGCCTTGCCCGCCTGCAGCCACGTCGCGGCTACGAAAGTCGCTGACGACAGTGATTCCGGTCAGTTCAGTCAATAGGGCAGGGTTGCCGATCTGCACGGTGAAGCCGCGTACGGGCTCGTGGCGAATAGTCTGGCCGTGGCTGCCAATCGCTCGGATGTCGTCAGGTTTCAGGTGTTGATCTGCAAGCAGGGTATTGATGCCCTGAGCGGCCAGCTTTACCCAGTTTTGCTGGACGATGGCGCTGCGGGCGATCTCGTCAGGCCCGCTGGCGCACAAGCCAAGCAGCTCGGCGCGCAGGGATTCGGGCATGGGAATGTAGTGCGTGGCGATCAGCTTGATCGCCGGTGCTTGCTCGATCAGCGCAATGTCCAGGCCATCAAGGCTGGTACCGGACATCACACCTATATAGAGCGCCATGGCTTAGCGTTTGCTCGAAGCCAGCAGGGTGGCTTTTTCTTGCTCCATGCGCGCCATCAGCGGCTGGCTTTGTTGCAGGAAGCGCGCGCGTTCAGCCTTGGCGATCGGATCGGCCATCGGCAGCTTCTGTCCCAGCGGGTCGACGTGAACGCCGTTGACCTGGAACTCGTAGTGCAAGTGTGGACCGGTAGAGAGGCCGGTAGTGCCGATATAACCGATCACCTGGCCCTGCTTGACGTTGCCGCCAGTCTTGATGCCTTTGGCGAAGCCCTGCATGTGACCGTACAGCGTGCGGTAGGTGTTGCCGTGCTGAATGATCACCGTATTGCCGTAACCGCCGCGACGCCCGGCGAGCAGCACTTTACCGTCACCGGCAGCCTTGATCGGCGTACCGCGAGGCGCTGCGTAGTCGACGCCTTTGTGCGCGCGAATTTTGTTCAGAATTGGATGCTTGCGACCCATGGAGAAACGCGAGCTAATACGGGCGAAGTCCACCGGCGTACGAATGAACGCCTTGCGCATGCTATTGCCTTCGGCCGTGTAGTAGCTGCTGTTGCCTTGCTTGTTGGTGTAACGCACGGCGGTGTACGTCTTGCCGCGGTTGGTGAAACGGGCGGAAAGAATGGGGCCATTGCCGACAGCTTTGCCGTTGACGACTTTCTGTTCGTAGATCACATCGAACTCGTCACCCTGGCGAATATCCTGGGCGAAGTCGACGTCGTAGCCAAACACGCTGGCCATGTCCATGGTGAGGCTGTGGGACAGCCCGGCACGCGCAGCGGATTGCGAAAGCGAGCTGTTGATCACACCGTGAACATAGGCGGAGCGCACGGTTGGCTTGGCTGTAATGCGGTTAAAGGTATAGCCCTTGGCGTTTTTGCTCAGGCTGATGCTTTCAGCGTCATTGATCTTGCTGTGCAGATTGGTCAACTGGCCGTCGCGGCCTAGTTCGAATTCGAGTTTCTGGCCGTGTTTAAGCTGGGTGAACTGCTTGGCTTGCTTGTCGCTGGCCAATACGTCGTGCACCGAAGCCGCTGGAAGCCCGACTTTCTCGAACAATGTGGAGAGCGTGTCGCCTTTGGCAACGATCACTTCCCGGTGGCCTGGCGCTTTCTTCTCTTCAACGGCTGGTGCCGGGGCTGCTTTAGCCGTTTCCTTGCTATCGTCGGTACTGTCTTCGATCTGGGCGAATGGAGATTCGACCGGCTCGTTTGTGGCTTGAACGGCGTCAGCAGCGTCTTGATCTTGTGTCAGTTGTTCTGCGGGACGTTCCAGTTCAAGACTCAGGGTTGTCTTTTTGGCTTCAACGTCACTGGAAGGGAATACCAGGAGCGCCAGGCTGAGGAGGGCAGCAATGCCACTTGCCGCGAGCAGGTGGGTCTTCGGATAAAGCGGCGGCGCTTTAGACGGTTCTGTGGTCATAGGTAATTTGACTTTGGAAAAGATGAATTGGAAAAGATGAATGACATGATGAAGATGAAATAACTGTATAAAATATAACCAAATCATCTCTTAAGCAAGTCGCGAATGCTCTGTTCGCAGATTGGCGTCCGTGCGCCGGGCAAAACTTGTATTTGGTGCGCGATCTTGTATGGTTGGTTCCCTTTGAATCTGAGCCTTGCGGGTCTGTTATGAAGTCGGTTGAAGAGCAGCTAGCGCTGATCAAACGTGGTGCGGAAGAACTGTTGGTCGAGTCCGAGCTGATCGAGAAGCTCAAGCGCGGCCAGCCGCTGCGTATTAAGGCTGGCTTCGATCCGACTGCGCCGGATTTGCACCTGGGCCACACGGTGCTTATTAATAAGCTGCGCCAGTTCCAGGATCTGGGTCACCAGGTAATCTTCCTTATAGGTGACTTCACCGGGATGATCGGTGATCCGAGTGGCAAGAGTGCTACCCGTCCTCCGTTGACGCGTGAGCAGGTTCTCGAAAATGCCGAGACCTATAAGACTCAGGTGTTCAAGGTTCTTGATCCGGCGAAAACCGAAGTGGCTTTCAACTCCACCTGGATGGATCAGATGGGGCCGGCGGACTTCATTCGCCTGACTTCGCAATACACCGTGGCGCGTATGCTTGAGCGCGATGACTTCAATAAGCGCTATTCGACCAATCAGCCAATCGCTATTCACGAGTTCCTGTATCCGCTAGTTCAGGGGTATGACTCGGTGGCATTGCGTGCGGATGTCGAGCTGGGCGGCACTGATCAGAAGTTCAACCTGCTGATGGGGCGTGAGCTGCAGCGCAGTTATGGTCAAGAGGCTCAGTGCATTCTGACCATGCCATTGCTCGAAGGGCTGGATGGCGTGAAGAAGATGTCCAAGTCGTTGGGCAACTACGTCGGTATTCAGGAAGCGCCGGGCGTCATGTACGGCAAGCTGGTTTCGATTCCTGATGTGCTGATGTGGCGTTACTTTGAATTGCTCAGCTTCCGCTCTATGGATGAGATCGATGCGTTGCGCGCTGATGTCCAGGCTGGCGCCAATCCGCGAGATATCAAGATCAAGCTGGCTGAAGAGATTGTTGCGCGTTTCCATGGTGAAGAAGCTGCGGCGAATGCTCACCGTGCTGCGGGTAACCGTATGAAGGAAGGCGAGCTGCCGGACGATCTGCCAGAGATCGAGCTGACCGCTACTGAGGATATGCCGATTGCAGCTGTGCTTAATAAAGCAGGGCTGGTAAAGAACTCGGCGGTCGCGCGCGACCTGCTCGGTTCGGGGGGCGTGCGTATAGATGGTGAAGTGGTTGATCGCGCCTTTATATATGCGCTGGGCGCGACCCATGTTTGCCAGGCCGGAAAGAAGGCGTTTGCGCGTATTACGCTTAAATCCGAGTAGAACTGAAATTAGGGGTTGACGGCGAATTATATCTGTCTATAATTCGCCCCACTTCCGGCGCAGTCGAAACGGAAAACTCCTTGGTAAACAAAGAGTTACGCAGTTTT
>NZ_JAHMSC010000011.1:0-195711 GCF_018986375.1 Pseudomonas sp. CVAP#3 | reverse complement strand
AACTCAGGCCGCTCAGGCATAGACATGTAAACGTCCAGCTTTTTGGGGTCAGATCAGAGCGTGGGAACGATCAACCTGAACCCTTTGCACAAAACGGATAAAGGTCTGCACCCAGCGGATATTGTCCAGTAGTCGCCCGCCCTAGCATGAGCCTGCCTGAATAAAAACAATGGAGGCGGCGGCCATGTCCCTGCGACCCGAATACCTTCACTCCCTGCTCGAAGAAGACAAAGACCAGGGCATCTACCGCTGCAAGCGGGAGATGTTTACCGACCCACGCTTGTTCGATCTCGAGATGCAACACATCTTCGAAGGCAACTGGCTGTACCTCGCCCACGAGAGCCAGATTCCGAACAAGAATGATTTCTACACCACCACCATGGGCCGGCAGTCGATCTTCATTGCGCGCAACAAGGACGGCGAGCTCAACGCGTTCATCAACGCCTGCAGCCACCGTGGCGCGATGCTCTGCCGACACAAGACCGGCAACAAGGCTTCCTACACCTGCCCGTTTCACGGCTGGACCTTCAACAACTCCGGCAAGCTGCTCAAGGTTAAGGATCCGGCGTCGGCCGGCTACCCGGCGAGCTTCAACTGCGAAGGCTCCCACGACCTGACCAAAGTCGCGCGCTTCGAATCCTATCGTGGCTTCCTGTTCGGCAGCCTCAAGGCCGATGTGGTGCCGCTGGTCGAGCACCTGGGCGAGTCGGCGAAGATCATCGACATGATCGTCGATCAGTCCGCCGATGGCCTTGAAGTACTGCGTGGTTCATCCAGCTACATCTACGAAGGCAACTGGAAACTCACGGCTGAAAATGGCGCCGACGGCTATCACGTCAGTTCCGTGCACTGGAACTATGCCGCCACCCAGAACCAGCGCAAGCAGCGCGAATGCGGTGACGAGAACCCCACCATGAGCGCCGGTACCTGGGCCAAGCAGGGCGGTGGTTTCTACTCCTTCGACAAGGGCCACATGCTGCTCTGGACTCGTTGGTCGAACCCGGAAGACCGGCCGTTGTACGAGCGCCGTGATGAACTGGCCAAGGACTTTGGCCAGGCCCGCGCCGACTGGATGATCGAGAACTCGCGCAACCTCTGCCTGTACCCCAACGTGTACCTGATGGACCAGTTCAGTTCACAGATCCGCATCGCCCGGCCGATCTCGGTCAACCGTACCGAAATCACCATCTATTGCATCGCTCCCAAAGGCGAAAGTGACAGCGCGCGTTCGAGCCGGATTCGTCAGTACGAAGATTTTTTCAACGTCAGCGGCATGGCCACTCCGGACGACCTCGAAGAATTCCGCTCCTGCCAGACCGGCTACCAGGGCAGCGTCACCACCTGGAACGACATGTCCCGTGGCGCCGAGCACTGGGTTGAAGGTGCCGATGAGGCGGCCAAGGAGATCGACCTGCACCCGTTGCTCAGCGGTGTGCGTACCGAAGACGAAGGCCTGTTCGTGCTGCAACACAAGTACTGGCAGGAAACCATGCTCAAGGCCTTGAGCGAAGAACAGTCGGAATTGATCAAGGTGGAGGAGCTGTCATGAGCATCACTTACGACGCCGTGCGCGACTTTCTTTACCGCGAAGCGCGCTACCTCGACGACAAGGAGTGGGACAGCTGGCTGGAGCTGTACGCCGCCGATGCGTCCTTCTGGATGCCGTCCTGGGACGATAACGACGAGCTGACTGAAGACCCGCAACGGGAAATCTCGCTGATCTGGTACGGCAATCGCACGGGCCTGGAAGACCGCATTTTCCGAATCAAGACCGAGCGCTCCAGCGCCAGCGTGCCGGACACCCGGACCTCGCACAACATCAGCAACATCGAACTGCTCGAGCAGGTCGACGGGCTGTGCAAGGTGCGCTTCAACTGGCACACCCTGAGCTTTCGCTACAAGACCGTCGACAGCTATTTCGGCAGCAGCTTCTACACCCTCGACGTGCGTGGCGACAGCCCGCTGATCAAGGCCAAGAAAGTGATCCTGAAGAACGATTACGTTCGTCAGGTCATCGATGTCTATCACCTGTGAGGCAGCCGTCATGACTCATTCCATCGCACTCAATTTTGAAGACGGCGTCACCCGTTTCGTTGACGCCAACCCTGGCGAAACCGTGGCCGACGCAGCGTATCGCCAGGGCATCAACATCCCGCTGGACTGCCGCGACGGCGCCTGCGGCACCTGCAAATGCTTTGCCGAGGCCGGGCGTTACGATCTCGGCGAGGAATACATCGAAGACGCCCTGAGCAGCGACGAGGCCGAAAAAGGCTTTGTACTGACCTGCCAGATGCGCGCCCTCAGCGACTGCGTGGTGCGCGTGCCGGTGTCCTCGGACGTCTGCCGTACTCAAAAGGCCCACTACAGCGCGGCCATCAGCCAGGTACGTCAGCTGTCGGACAGCACGATTGCGCTGTCGATCAAGGGTGAAGCCCTGAGCAAACTGGCGTTCCTGCCGGGGCAATACGTCAACCTGGGCATTCCCGGCAGCGAGCAAACCCGTGCCTATTCGTTCAGCTCGTTGCAACGTGACGGTGAAGTCAGCTTCCTGATCCGCAACGTGCCCGGCGGGTTGATGAGCAGCTTCCTCACCGGTATCGCCAAGGCCGGTGACAGCATGAGCCTGGCCGGGCCGTTGGGCAGTTTTTACCTGCGCGACATTCAGCGTCCGTTACTGTTGCTGGCCGGCGGCACGGGGCTGGCGCCGTTCACCGCCATGCTGGAAAAAATTGCCGAGCAGGGCAGTGAGTATCCGTTGCACTTGATCTACGGCGTGACCAACGACTTTGACCTGGTGGAACTGGACCGGCTGCAAGCCTTGGCCGCGCGGATCCCGAACTTCAGTTTCAGCGCCTGCGTGGCCAACCCGCAAAGCGCGCACCCGCTCAAGGGTTATGTGACCCAGCACATCGAACCCAAGCACTTGAACGACGGTGATGTCGATGTCTACCTCTGCGGCCCGCCGCCGATGGTCGAAGCCGTGAGCCAGTTCATCCGCGAGCAGGGCGTCGCGCCGAAAAATTTCTACTACGAAAAATTCGCTGCGAGTGCTGCGTAAGCGCGGGAGGGTTTGATGAACAGATTTCATGAAAAAGTCGCGCTGATTACCGGCGCGGCCCAAGGGATTGGCCGTCGCGTCGCCGAGCGTATGGCCGCCGAAGGTGCGCGGCTGATTCTGGTCGACCGTTCCGAACTGGTGTTTGAGCTGCAAGAGCAGCTGGGTCAAACCAGTGAAGTGCTGACCCTCACCGCCGACCTCGAACAGTACGCCGAGTGCCATCGTGTGATGACGGCGGCCATCGAGCGTTTCGGCCGTCTGGATATATTGGTCAACAATGTCGGCGGGACCATCTGGGCCAAGCCTTTCGAGCATTACGAAGAGCATCAGATCGAAGCGGAAGTCCGTCGTTCGCTGTTTCCGACACTGTGGTGCTGCCATGCCGCATTGCCGTTCATGCTGGAGCAGGGCAGCGGCGCCATCGTCAACGTGTCATCCGTTGCCACGCGCGGGGTCAATCGCGTGCCTTACGGCGCAGCCAAGGGCGGAGTCAATGCGCTCACCGCGTGCCTGGCGTTTGAAACCGCCGAACGGGGCGTGCGGGTCAATGCCACCGCGCCGGGCGGCACCGAAGCGCCACCACGGCGGATTCCGCGCAACAGTGGCGAGCAGAGCCCCCAGGAGAAGGTCTGGTATCAGCAGATTGTCGATCAAACCGTCGACAGCAGCCTGATGAAACGCTACGGCACGATTGACGAGCAGGTCGGGGCGATCCTGTTTCTGGCCTCCGACGACGCGGCCTACATCACCGGGCTGGTAATGCCGGTTGGCGGCGGTGATCAGGGCTGAGCCGCGCAGGTTTCGAGCCGATACCCGACGGGACAACTGCCGGGTATCGGCGGCACTTTCAAGCTCTGTGTTAACATCGCCGCCTTATGCAAAACGGCACGAAGAGGGGTTGAAAGAAGATGGCTCAGAGGATGGTGGTGCTCGACACCGAAACCACCGGCATGCCGGTGACCGACGGCCACCGGATTATCGAGATCGGTTGCGTCGAGTTGATCGGTCGACGCCTGACGGGCCGGCACTTCCATGTTTATTTGCAACCAGACCGGGAAAGTGACGAGGGCGCGATTGGCGTCCACGGCATCACCAACGAGTTCCTGGTGGGCAAGCCGCGTTTCGCTGAAGTGGCCGATGAGTTCTTCGAATTCATCAAGGGCGCACAGCTGATCATCCATAACGCGGCGTTCGACGTTGGCTTCATCAACAACGAATTCGCGCTGATGGGCCAGCAGGATCGGGCGGATATCACCCAGCATTGCTCGATCCTCGATACCCTGATGATGGCGCGTGAGCGTCACCCGGGGCAGCGCAACAGCCTCGATGCCTTGTGCAAACGCTATGGCGTCGATAACTCCGGCCGTGAGCTGCACGGCGCCTTGCTCGACTCCGAGATTCTCGCTGACGTTTACCTGACCATGACCGGCGGCCAGACCAGTCTGTCGCTGGCCGGTAACGCGTCTGACGGCAACGGTTCGGGTGAGGGCTCGGGCAATCAGGCGAGCGAGATCCGTCGTCTGCCAGCGGATCGCACGCCGGCACGGATTATCCGCGCCAGTGAAGCGGAGCTGGCCGAGCACGCCTCGCGCCTTGAAGTGATCGCCAAGTCTGCCGGTGCCCCGGCGCTCTGGACCCAACTGGCCGAGGCCGAGGCACAAGCATAACCACCGAGCATGAATAGGACGGGCTCCTGTGGTGAGGGAGCTTGCTCCCGCTCGGCCGCGAAGCGGTCGTAATCCGGCAATCGCATTCCATCTGAATACTCGCGGTGCCTGATTTTAGGGTCGCTTCGCGACCCAGCGGGAGCAAGCTCCCTCGCCACAAGGTATGAACTCGGCGAGTTTTTCCTTAACTGACTGGCATCAGGGCAAGTCCCGTCGCCACAGTATCGAATGGGGCGTGACCTGTTTTGGGGCATCCTCTCGCCACACGGGCCGCAACCCTCTACCCTGAGTGTATTGGCAGACCACGGTCTGCTGCCTCAGGACGCCGAGCCCCATGTATAAAGACTTGAAGTTCCCGGTCCTTATTGTCCACCGCGACATCAAGGCTGATACGGTCGCCGGTGATCGCGTGCGTGGCATCGCCACGGAGCTTTCACAGGAAGGTTTCAGCGTCCTTTCGGCGGTGGATTACACCGAAGGGCGGTTGGTCGCTTCGACTCACCACGGCCTCGCGTGCATGTTGATTGCCGCCGAAGGCGCCGGGGAAAACATCCACCTTTTACAGAACATGGCCGAATTGATTCGTGTGGCCCGCGCCCGTGCGCCGAATTTGCCGATCTTCGCCCTGGGCGAGCAAGTCACCCTGGAAAACGCCCCGGCCGATGCCATGAGCGAACTGAACCAGTTGCGCGGCATCCTTTATTTGTTCGAAGACACCGTGCCGTTTCTGGCGCGCCAGGTCGCCCGGGCGGCGCGCAGCTACCTCGATGGTTTACTGCCGCCGTTTTTCAAGGCGCTGGTGCAACACACCGCCGACTCCAACTATTCCTGGCACACCCCAGGGCATGGCGGGGGTGTGGCTTATCACAAAAGCCCGGTAGGGCAGGCGTTCCACCAGTTTTTTGGGGAAAATACCCTGCGTTCGGACCTGTCGGTCTCGGTGCCGGAACTCGGCTCGTTGCTGGACCACACCGGGCCACTGGCGGAAGCCGAGGCCCGTGCAGCAGGTAATTTTGGCGCCGATCACACGTTTTTCGTGATCAATGGCACCTCGACGGCCAACAAGATTGTCTGGCAAGCCATGGTCGCGCGTGACGACCTGGTACTGGTGGACCGCAACTGCCACAAATCGGTGTTGCACTCGATCATCATGACCGGGGCGATCCCGTTGTACCTGTGTCCGGAGCGCAATGAACTGGGGATCATCGGGCCGATTCCACTGAGCGAATTCAGCCGTGAATCGATCCAGGCCAAGATCGATGCGAGCCCGTTGACCAAGGGCCGAGAGCCAAAGGTCAAGCTGGCGGTGGTGACCAACTCGACGTACGACGGCCTCTGTTACAACGCCGAGCTGATCAAGCAGACATTGGGCAACAGCGTCGAAGTCTTGCACTTCGACGAAGCCTGGTACGCGTATGCGGCGTTTCACGAATTCTTTGCCGGGCGTTATGGCATGGGCACTTCGCGCACTGACGACAGCCCGCTGGTGTTCACCACCCACTCCACCCACAAACTGCTGGCGGCCTTCAGTCAGGCGTCGATGATTCACGTGCAGGATGGCGGCGCTCGGCAACTGGACCGCGACCGTTTCAATGAAGCGTTCATGATGCACATCTCCACCTCGCCGCAATACAGCATCATCGCCTCGCTGGACGTGGCGTCGGCGATGATGGAAGGCCCGGCCGGCCGGTCGCTGCTGCAGGAAATGTTCGATGAAGCCCTGAGTTTTCGCCGGGCGCTAGCCAACTTGCGCCAGCACATCGCCACCGACGACTGGTGGTTCTCGATCTGGCAGCCGCCGCTGGTGGAGGGGATCGACAGGGTCACGACCTCCGACTGGCTGTTGCAGCCCGAAGTCGACTGGCACGGCTTTGGCGACATCGCGGAAGATTACGTGCTGCTGGACCCGATCAAAGTGACGCTGGTGATGCCCGGCCTGACAGCCGGTGGCGCGCTGAGCGAGCGGGGGATTCCAGCAGCAGTGGTCAGCAAGTTCCTCTGGGAACGCGGGTTGGTGGTGGAGAAAACCGGTCTGTATTCATTCCTGGTGCTGTTTTCCATGGGCATTACCAAGGGCAAGTGGAGCACCTTGCTCACCGAGTTGCTCGAATTCAAACGCAGCTACGACGCCAACGTCAGCCTGGCGGCGTGTCTGCCGTGTGTCGCGCAACGAGACGTGGCGCGTTATCAAGGCATGGGGCTGCGCGACCTGTGTGATCAATTGCACACCTGCTACCGCAGCAATGCCACCGCCAAGCACCTTAAACGGATGTACACCGTACTACCGGAAATCGTCATGAAGCCGGCCGACGCCTATGATCAATTGGTTCGTGGTGAGGTCGAGGCGGTGTCCATTGATCAATTGCAGGGACGTATTGCTGCGGTAATGCTGGTGCCATATCCGCCGGGGATTCCACTGATCATGCCCGGCGAACGTTTTACCGAGTCGACGCGCTCGATCATCGATTACCTGGCGTTTGCCCGCACGTTCAACAGCAGCTTCCCGGGCTTCGTCGCCGATGTACACGGCCTGCAGCATGAAGGCGAGGGCAGTGGGCGGTGTTACACCGTCGATTGCATAAAAACTTGAGGACTTTTCCGAGTATGCAGCCGGTCATCAATCCCAAGCACCCGGGTTTGGCGGTACGTGTCGCCGATCAGGGATTCGCTGCGTATATCTGGGGCAGTGACTTCAGTTTTGAGGTCCGGGCCTACGCGGTCGCAGAGCTCAATAAGCCGGTGGATCAGTGGCCGCTGGAAACCATTACGCCCTACCGCAAGTGCTATGGCATCGACCCGGAGGAGTTCGCCAGTTACCGGAACGCGGTCGACAGTGCGATTTTCATGGCGTTTCTCGACGATCACCCGGTGGGGCACATTGTGATCAGCACTAACTGGAACGGCTTTGCCCATATCGATGAGCTGGCAGTGCACGCCCCGGCGCGTCGCCACGGGGTGGCCAAGGCGTTGCTGGATGTCGCGCAGTTCTGGAGTCGCAAGAAGAAACTGCCGGGCATCATGCTGGAAACCCAGAATAACAACCTGGGTGCCTGTCGACTGTATGAGCGTTGCGGCTATGTCCTGGGTGGCATCGATCACTTGCGTTATCGCGGCATCGATCCGCAAACCGCTGAGGTGGCGTTGTTCTGGTATCGGCTGTTCGATAATCCGTTGGAAAGTCCGATCAGCTCGCCAGCATCGCCTCGGCTTGTTCCTTGATGATCTCCAGTAACGCCTGGGCCGCAGGCGCTATCTCGGCATTGTTCAGGGTCAAGGCGTAAAGACTGATCGGAACAGCCGGCGAGACGGGGCAAACGTCCAGTCCGCTGGCCTTGGCGCCGATCGCGGTAAACGGATCGACAACGGCCAGGCCTTCGCCGGCCTCGACCATGCTGCGCATCATCTGATGGGTCTGAACCCGGGTTTGCACCACCGGTGCCGGGCGCAAGGCCTGCAGTTTGCTCTCGAACATCACGCTGAGCGGGTCGTGACCTTCCAGCCCGACCATCGACTGGCCGGCCAGGTCCTGCACGGAAATGTATTTTTGCTTGGGTTGCAGCCAGCCATGAGGCGCCAGGAGCTGGAGTTTGCCTTGGGCAATGATCTGGCACTGAATGTCGGGGTGGTCGGGGTCGTGCAGGCTCAAGCCGAGATCGCTTTCACGCAGCAACAGGCTTCTGACGATGTCACGCGTGGGTTGGCTGAGCAGCGAGCAGGGCGCATCTGGAAAACGTCGACGCAGGGTGGCAATGCCCTGTGGCAACAATTGCTGCGCCAAGGGGGGCGTGCAAATGATCCGCAACGGCGGCGCCAGGTATTGTTTCAGGCTGTTGGCCAGCCGCTGCAGCGGTTCGAGCGCGTCAAAGACGTGGGCAATCTCGACCTGCAACTCCCGCGCCTCACGGGTAGCCTGCAATCGCCCGCGTACGCTGGCAAACAGCATGAAGCCGAGTTGATCCTCGGCTTCGCGCAAAATCCCCTCGACCCCGGCCACCGGCAATTGCAGCATCTCGGCAGCGGTGCCCAGATGACCGGTCTGCAGGAGCGCCTGGATCACTTCGATATGACGTAAACGCATGCGTGAAGTCCATGTTCAGCAGGTGAGGGAGTCAGTGTCTGAATCCTAACTCAAGTCCGTGCCTATGACTTCAGCTCATAACGGAGGCTTATGAGGCGACGTTTGGTTCAGGCTCTCGGATGATGGTAACGCCCGATTGAACCAATACAAATTCGTTGTCATCAAGTTTGTTGATGCGATCGCCAATCGCCAGCTTATAGGTGGTGACAGGCGCAAGGCCGGCGATACCGTCCGGCGACGGGGTGGATTCCTGGAACTCATGCACTGAATAAACACGGCCTTCCGCGTCTCT
Source organism: Pseudomonas sp. CVAP#3 (assembly GCF_018986375.1). Taxonomy (NCBI): domain Bacteria; kingdom Pseudomonadati; phylum Pseudomonadota; class Gammaproteobacteria; order Pseudomonadales; family Pseudomonadaceae; genus Pseudomonas; species Pseudomonas sp. CVAP#3. Next base: position 186,616 of record NZ_JAHMSC010000011.1, on the reverse strand, counting down.
TGCATGGAATTGTCCGACGAGTACTGCTGCCATCTGCTTAGAACCTCTGGAGATAAGTCACTCAATTTGCGGTTCTGTAGACCGTCGATAAGCTTGGTAAGTTTTCCTACAGGAAAAAAATAGTATTTAACCGCTATTCCGCGACACGGAGCACGTTAAGTGGTGCCGAATCATCTATAACTACAGGCTCCTTTAGCCAGATAGTCGGGAATTTCCAATGAGCAAGGTCTATACGATTGCTGTCCTGGTTGGCAGCTTGAGAAAACAGTCGATCAACCGCAAAGTCGCGCTGGCGCTGGCTGAACTGGCTCCGGCAAACCTCAGGCTGAACATCGTCGAGATTGGCGACCTGCCGCTCTACAACGAAGACATCGACGTAACACCGCCGGCAGCCTACAGCACTTTCCGTCAACAGGTGAGCTCATCCGACGCGGTGCTGTTCGTGACGCCGGAATATAACCGCTCGGTGCCTGCCCCCCTGAAGAACGCCATCGATGTCGGTTCCCGACCTTATGGCAAGAGTGTCTGGGGCGGTAAACCGGGGGCGGTGATCAGCGCATCCCCCGGCGCTATTGGTGGTTTCGGTGCTAACCATCACTTGCGTCAATCCATGGTGTTTCTCAATGTGCCTTGCATGCAGCAGCCGGAAGCCTACCTGAGCAACGCCGGTACGGCGTTCGACGAGTCGGGCAAGGTGTCCGAGTCGGTCCGGCCGTTTTTGCAGAGTTTCATCAACGCCTACGCCGAGTGGGTCGAGCAATTTAAAAAGGATTGATCGATTGGGGGGCCAGTGCTTGCGCGCAGGAAGCGCTGGCCAGTCGACTGATGATCGAACCATTGGATAGTGGACGGCCACACGACAAGGAGTCTGAATAATGCAAAGCCTGGGCACGGTCACACGGCTGATCACCCGTAAAAACGCCATCGACCAGAGTCGTGTCGAGCATGAGCAGCGCAGCCTGGTTCCGGCGGTTGGTGAAGTGATCCTGAAGATTGATCGCTGCGCTCTGACCACCAATAACATCACCTACGCAGCCTACGGCGATTCGATGCATTACTGGGAGTTTTTCCCGACAGGGCAGGTGGAGTGGGGCCACATCCCGGCCTGGGGGTTTGCCGATGTGCTTGCGTCTGGAGTCGATGGCATTGTGGTCGGGGAGCGCCTTTACGGGTACTTTCCACTGGCCAGCCATCTCTGGGTGCGTCCAGAGCGGGTGACCGAGCGTGGTTTTCATGACGCCGCCCCGCACCGTCAAACACTGAGCTCGGTTTACAACCAGTACACCCGTTGTAGCTGGGATCGGTACTACAGCCCTGCAAATGAAAACCTGCAAATGCTGCTTAACCCGCTGTTTTTGACGTCATTGATGTTGGCAGACTTCCTACAGGACAATCAGTTCTTCGGTGCGACTCGCGTGGTGTTCTCCAGCGCATCGAGCAAAACCGCTTTCGGCACTGCTATTTGCCTGGAGGACCAGTCGAATCTGCAACGAGTGGCGCTGACATCGACCGGGAACCAGGCGTTTGTTGAGCAACTCGGGTGTTACGAGCGCACGCTTGAGTACGCCGAGTTGGCGTCGTTGCCCGCTGACCGTCCGACCTTGTACGTGGATTTCTCTGGCCGTCTGGACTTACGCGATCAGGTGCATCAGCATTTCGCCGAGCAATTGGTTTACAGCTGCGCTGTAGGTTCTACCCAGAGCACGGATGAGGCGCAGCTGAGCGCTATAACAGGGCCGCAGCCGGCGTTTTTCTTCGCGCCGATCCAGATTCGCAAACGCAACGCTGAATGGGGAGCTCCGCGGCTTATCGAGTACATCGGTGAGGGCGGGCAGAAGTTTTATCGGCGAGTGATGGCACCGGCCAATCCATTGCTCAGGGTGGTGGAGAGTGATGGGCTTGAAGCAGCGCAAACGGTGATTTCGCGGCTGTTTCACGGGCAGATCGCGCCGATCGAGGGGCATGTGATCCGTTTGTGAGGCTCTACGGGTTGCGTGCAATGCAGTTTATTTGCTTTACCGCATATTCGAAATTCCATATATTCGCGCTTCGTTTGTTCAGGCGCATTCACTTCCATGTCCGATTCCTGCAATCCCGTCGATGTGTTCAAGGCGTTGGCCGATGACACCCGCAGTCGTATCGCTTTGCTCATTGCCAAAGAGGGTGAGCTGTGCGTGTGCGAGCTGACGGCGGCGCTGGACCTGAGCCAGCCAAAAATCTCCCGTCACCTGGCGCAATTGCGCAGCCATGGTTTGCTGGCGGACCGTCGTCAGGGGCAATGGGTGTTTTATCGCCTGCACCCGCAATTATCCCCGTGGGTCATGACGTTGTTGCATGGCGCGCTGGCAGCCAACGGTGCATGGCTTGGCGCTGATGTCGCGCGACTACAGGCGATGGGCGACCGTCCGGTCCGTTGCTGCTGATTCTCCCTACACCTTTTTACCCCTTACTCAAGGCTGTTTCGAATGCTGATCGCGTCGTTGATTTTCCTCCAGACCATTACCCTGGTGATCTGGCAACCCAAAGGCCTTGGCGTCGGCTGGAGTGCGGTGCTGGGTGCTGTGTTGGCGCTGCTCTGCGGGGTGGTCCAGGTCAGCGACATTCCGCTGGTATGGGACATTATCTGGAACGCCACCGGGACGTTTGTGGCACTGATCATCATCAGCCTGCTGCTGGATGAAGCGGGTTTCTTTGCCTGGGCGGCGTTGCATGTGGCTCGCTGGGGGCACGGTAACGGGCGCAAGCTATTCGCTTACATGGTATTGCTCGGGGCGCTGGTATCGGCCTTGTTCGCCAATGATGGCGCAGCGTTGATCCTCACGCCCATCGTCATTTCGATGCTGCTGGCCTTGCGATTTTCTCCGACGGCGACGCTGGCGTTCGTGATGGGCGCCGGGTTTATCGCCGATACCGCGAGCCTGCCGCTGGTGGTGTCGAACCTGGTGAACATCGTCTCCGCGGACTTCTTCCACATTGGGTTCAACCGTTATGCAGCGGTCATGGTGCCGGTCAACCTGGTGGCCGTCGCGGCGACGCTGGCGGTGTTGCTGTGGTTCTTCCGACGCGACGTTCCTGCCGATTACGACCTAGAACAACTGGAAGACCCGAAGACCGCGATTCGCGACAAGCCAACGTTCATTGCCGGTTGGTGTGTGCTGGTGATTTTGCTGCTTGGCTGTTTTGCCCTGGAGCCGCTGGGGATTCCCATCAGCGCGATCTCTGCGGTATGCGCGGCATTGCTGTTGGCCATTGCCGCCCGAGGGCACAAGATTTCCACGCGCAAGGTGATGAAAGAGGCACCGTGGCATATCGTGATTTTCTCCTTGGGCATGTACCTGGTGGTTTACGGCTTGCGTAATGCCGGGTTGACCACATACCTGGCCGGTTGGCTGGACGTGTTCGCGGACTACGGCGTGTGGGGCGCGGCCATGGGCACCGGGCTGCTGACCGCGCTGTTGTCGTCGATGATGAACAACCTGCCGACGGTGCTGATCGGTGCGTTGTCGATCGATGCCAGCCAGGCCACCGGGGTGGTGAAAGAGGCAATGATCTACGCCAACGTGATCGGCAGCGACCTGGGGCCGAAAATCACCCCGATCGGTAGCCTCGCGACCTTGCTTTGGTTGCACGTGCTGGCGCGCAAGAATATTCAGATTGGCTGGGGATATTATTTCAAGGTCGGGATCGTATTGACGGTGCCGGTGTTGCTGGTGACCCTGGCGGCGTTGGCGTTGCGCCTGTCCATCTAAATAGCTTCCTGTAGGAGCACGGCTTGCCGGCGATGGTGTCCTTGAGATCGCCATCGCGAGCAAGCTTTGCTCCTACAGAGTTCTTCGTAGGATAGAGGGTCCCGTGTGGGAGCGAGCTTGCTCGCGATAGGGCCGGTCCAGACGCCACAAGGCTCAACCCTGGCCCGGTACGTTCGGCCACAGATCCGCCACCAGAAACAACCGCTCGGCTTCTTCCCAGTCACCGTCGACGTTTTCAGTCAGGCGTACCAGCAACTGCGCGGGTGCCTGAGGGTCGAGCCCGCTCAGCCAGGTCTCCAGTTGTGTGCGCTCCCAGGTGTGCTCGGCAAGATAATGGGCGGGCGCGAGCCAGGCGTGCCGTGGCAAGGGTTGCCAGCGACCGGGCGGGCTCTGGGCGATAAAGTGAGCCCAGTCTCGCTGATGCAGCCAGCGTCCTTTGAGGTGTTGCGGATGCGCACAGTCGGGTGACCGGGTTTTGCCGGGCCATGGGTACAGCAGATAACCGCCCAGCCACAGGTGTGCGCTGAACCCCAGGATATCCAGCGCGGCCAGCGCATCACGGCTTTCGGAGCGCGCGGAGATCGGCAGTTGATGGTGGGTCAGGTGCGCCAGCTTGCGGTCCAGTCGGTCATGGCAGCCCGGTCCGAGCCACTGGGCAGTGTCGTGGCCTTCGCCGTTCTGGGGGCCCAGATACAATTTGATCGCCAATTCCAGGTGATGCACGCCGTCGCGGTCACGCAGCAGCATGTCCAGCTCGCCCAGCGTATGGCCCTCGCGGCGAATCGGCAGGTTGGCGGCAATCAACTCGACGCCCGGCGCGTGCTGCACGGCAAACTGCCAGAGGCGTTCGTAATACAGGCCCAGGCGACGAGTCGGGCCGAGCGCCAGCCAGCGCTGCAGCTCGCGGCTGTCCTGATCGAGCTGAAGCAGCCAGTGTTGCAGTCGTTCGGGGGCTTGTACCCAGTCGCTGCCGGCCAGTGGATGGCGTTGTGGCCAGGGTGTTTCGCAGAGCATCGGTGGCGCGAGGATGACCCAGGCCAGGTCGCGCACTTCGGGATGGCGCAACTGACGAGGTAAAGCCAGCAAGTCAGGAAATAAGGTCATCTTGCGAGCATAGCGCTTTGGTTCGCGGCTGAAAGGATTTTGTCTGCGGCGCGCTTTCGCCCATAATCGTGTTTTTCGCCGTCGTAGACCCTCGGAGTCCCATGGAGCAATTTCGTAATATCGGCATCATCGGTCGCCTGGGCAGTTCGCAGGTGCTGGATACCGTTCGCCGACTGAAAAGATTCCTGCTTGACCGGCACTTGCACGTGATTCTCGAGGACACCATCGCCGAAGTCCTGCCTGGCCATGGCCTGCAAACGTCATCGCGCAAGATGCTCGGCGAAGTCTGTGACATGGTGATTGTGGTGGGCGGTGACGGCAGCCTGCTGGGCGCCGCTCGGGCATTGGCACGGCACAACATTCCGGTGCTGGGGATCAACCGTGGCAACCTGGGCTTTCTGACCGACATCCGCCCGGATGAACTGGAAGTCAAGGTCGCCGAAGTGCTCGACGGGCACTATCTGGTCGAAAACCGCTTCCTGTTGCAGGCCGAAGTTCGCCGCCACGCCGAGGCCATCGGCCAGGGCGATGCGCTGAACGACGTGGTGCTGCACCCGGGCAAATCGACGCGGATGATCGAGTTCGAGTTGTACATCGACGGCCAGTTCGTTTGCAGCCAAAAAGCCGACGGCCTGATCGTCGCCACACCCACCGGTTCCACGGCCTATGCGCTCTCGGCGGGTGGTCCGATCATGCATCCCAAGCTCGATGCCATTGTGATTGTGCCAATGTACCCCCATACCTTGTCAGGAAGGCCGATTGTGGTCGATGGCAATAGCGAGCTGAAAATCGTCGTGTCGAAGGATATGCAGATTTACCCGCAAGTCTCCTGTGACGGGCAGAACCACTTCACCTGCGCCCCCGGTGACACCATCACTGTGAGCAAGAAGGCGCAGAAACTGCGGCTGATTCATCCGCTGGACCATAACTACTACGAAGTCTGCCGGACCAAGCTGGGCTGGGGCAGCCGGTTGGGCGGTGGAGGCGACTGATGCTCGATCCCGCGCGTAGCTACGACCTGATCGGTGACGTGCACGGTTGCGCTCATACCCTTGAGCATTTGCTGGACCGACTCGGGTATCACAAGCAAGCCGGCGTCTGGCGCCATCCGTCACGCATGGCCGTGTTTCTCGGTGACATCATCGACCGCGGCCCGCGGATTCGCGAAGCGCTGCACATCGTTCACGACATGGTCGAGGCCGGTCAGGCGCTGTGCATCATGGGCAACCATGAATTCAACGCGCTCGGCTGGAGCACGCCAGCGCCGCCCGGCAGTGGCAAACAGTTTGTGCGTGAGCACACGCCTCGGCATGCGCGCCTGCTCGACGAAACCCTGACTCAATTTGCCGATCACCCGGCGGACTGGCACGACTTTCTTGCCTGGTTCTACGAGATGCCTCTGTTCGTCGACGCCGGACGCTTCCGGGTCGTCCACGCCTGCTGGGACGGTGGCCTGATCGATGTGCTGCGTGCGCAGTATTCCGATGGCTGCATCGATGAACACTTCGTCCAGGCAGCGGCGGTTTCCGGCAGTTTTGCCTGCATGGCCTTCGACCGCTTGCTGCGCGGCACCGACATGCGCCTGCCGCATGGCTTGACCATGACCAGCGGCGACGGTCTGACGCGTTCGTTTTTCCGCACCAAGTTCTGGGAAGACAACCCGCAAACCTATGGCGATATTGTGTTCCAGCCAGATGCCTTGCCCGAATCCGTGGCTCGCACGCCGCTGTCGCCGGTAGAAAAAGATAACCTGTTGCGCTACGGCATCGACGAACCGCTGTTGTTTGTCGGGCACTACTGGCGCAGCGGCAAACCGGCGCCGATCCGTCCGAACCTGGCCTGCCTGGATTACAGCGCGGTGTTGTACGGCAAGCTGGTTGCCTATCGGCTGGATCAGGAAACCCGTCTCGATCCACACAAGTTTGTCTGGGTCGATGTTGAACGGCCAGAGGTATTGCGATGAGTGTCGTTGCTGTTTTACGTCTGCCGCTGGCGGTGGACCTCAGTGGTTTCGTCAAATTGCTGCAACGCATGCACGTGCCGCATCGGGTCAGCGAAGAAGCCGGTGAGCAGGTGCTGTGGGTGCCGGACGCGATCAGCGAAGACGTGCGCTCGCTGTACGAACGGTTCCCTGCGGGCGATCCCGAGCATCAACTGGATATCCCGGCTGCACAAGCGAACATTCAGCGTCCGGGGTTCGTCGAACAACTGCGCAACAGCCCGGTGACGGCGCTGATTCTGCTGTTGAGCATGATCGTCGGCGCGGTGACATTGCTCGGCGAGAACCTCGACACGATGCGCTGGCTGACGTTCCTCGATTTTCGCGTGGTGGGCGAGTACATCCACTTCACGCCGTTGGCCGACAGTCTGGCAGCGGGGCAGTGGTGGCGTCTGGTGACGCCAATGCTGATTCACTTCGGCGTTCTCCACCTGGCCATGAACGGCATGTGGTACTGGGAGCTGGGGCGGCGTATCGAGTCGCGTCAGGGCAGTGTCAACCTGCTGGGGCTGACGTTGCTGTTCAGCCTGGTGTCGAACTACGCCCAATATTATTACGGCGGCGCGACCTTGTTCGGCGGCCTGTCCGGGGTGCTTTACGGCCTGCTCGGGCATTGCTGGATCTACCAGTTGCTGTCGCCGAACCCGGCGTATCGCCTGCCTCGCGGGGTGTTGGTGATGATGCTGGTGTGGCTGCTGCTGTGTATGTCGGGGCTGATCTCGATGATCGGCTTCGGCGAAATTGCCAATGCGGCGCACGTCGGCGGGTTACTCGTCGGATGCTTCACCGGTTTGTTGGGCGGCTTGTACAGTCGCCGTAGACTCTCTGTCCAATAAACTGCCGTCTAAATTGTGCTGTGAATAACGAGCGCGGAGACCTGATGTCCTCTTTTAACGAAATGATCAAAAACATCACGCCTGAGATCTACCAGAGCCTGAAACTGGCGGTAGAGATCGGCAAGTGGTCCGACGGCGGCAAGCTGACTGCCGAGCAGCGCGAACTGTCGTTGCAGGCGATGATCGCCTGGGAAGTGCAGAACCTGCCCGAGGAACAACGCACCGGCTACATGGGCCCGCAGGAGTGCAGTTCGAAGTCGATCACTGTGCCGAATATCCTGTTCAAGTCGGATGCCATCCATTGATCGAGATTGGCCGCGGTGCAATCAGCAAGATGTCGGCGCGCCTCGAAGCGTCGACCGTGCAATACGCTTTTCGCCTGGGCGATACCGAGGTGCCGGTCAATCCCATGATCGGCAGCACGGTTCGCCTGGAATACCTGGGTGCGATCCACTGCATCCATTGCGGACGCAAAACCAAAACCAGCTTCAGCCAGGGTTACTGCTACCCGTGCATGACCAAACTGGCGCAGTGCGATGTCTGCATCATGAGCCCGGAGCGTTGTCATTACGATGCCGGGACCTGCCGTGAACCGGCTTGGGGCGAGCAGTTCTGCATGACCGACCACGTGGTGTATCTGGCCAATTCGTCGGGCGTCAAAGTCGGGATTACCCGCGCCACTCAACTGCCGACCCGCTGGCTCGATCAGGGCGCCAGCCAGGCATTGCCGATCATGCGCGTGTCGACCCGCCAGCAGTCCGGCTTCGTCGAAGACCTGTTCCGCAGTCAGGTGGCCGACAAGACCAACTGGCGCGCCTTGCTCAAGGGCGATGCGGCACCGGTTGACCTGAAACAGATTCGTGATCAACTGTTCGAAAGCTGTGCCGAGGGCATGCAAGGACTGCAGGAGCGCTTCGGCCTGCAAGCTATTCAACCGGTATTTGATGTCGAGCCGATTGAAATCCGTTACCCGGTCGAGCAGTACCCGGCCAAGATTGTCAGCTTCAATCTGGACAAGAACCCGATTGCCGAAGGCACGCTGTTGGGGATCAAGGGGCAATACCTGATCTTCGATACCGGCGTTATCAATATTCGTAAATACACGGCTTACCAGCTCGCCGTGCATCAGTAAAAGGACTCCAGCATGCGCACCGAACAACCGAAGATGATCTACCTGAAAGACTATCAGGCGCCCGAGTACCTGATCGACGAGACGCACCTGACCTTCGAGTTGTACGAGGACCACAGCCTGGTCCATGCGCAACTGGTGATGCGCCGCAATCCTGCCCGTGGCCCGGGCCTGCCGCCGCTTGTACTGGATGGCCAGCAACTCGAGCTGCTGTCGGTAGCCTTGGGCGACGCCGAACTGAGCGCCCGCGACTATCAACTGACGGAAAACCATCTGACCCTGCACCCGACCAGCGCCAGTTTCACGGTCGACACCAGCGTGCGGATTCATCCGGAAACCAACACCGCGCTGGAAGGCCTGTACAAGTCCAGCGGGATGTTCTGCACCCAGTGCGAGGCCGAGGGCTTTCGCAAGATCACCTATTACCTCGACCGCCCGGATGTGATGAGCAAGTTCACCACCACGGTGGTCGCCGAGCAGCACAGCTATCCGGTGCTGCTGTCCAACGGCAACCCGATTGCCTCGGGTCCCGGTGAAGACGGTCGGCATTGGGCGACCTGGGAAGACCCGTTCATGAAACCGGCCTACCTGTTCGCGCTGGTGGCCGGTGACTTGTGGTGCGTCGAAGACACCTTCACCACCATGACCCAGCGCAGTGTGGCGTTGCGCATTTACGTCGAGCCGGAAAACATCGACAAGTGCCAGCACGCCATGAACAGCCTGAAGAAGTCCATGCGCTGGGACGAAGAAGTCTATGGTCGCGAGTACGATCTGGACATCTTCATGATCGTTGCGGTCAACGACTTCAACATGGGCGCCATGGAGAACAAGGGCCTCAATATCTTCAACTCCAGCTGCGTGCTGGCCCGCGCCGAAACCGCGACCGACGCCGCGCACCAGCGGGTTGAAGCGGTAGTGGCCCACGAATATTTCCACAACTGGTCAGGCAACCGCGTGACCTGCCGCGACTGGTTCCAGCTGTCGCTCAAGGAAGGTTTCACGGTGTTCCGTGACGCCGAGTTCTCCGCCGACATGCACTCGCGCACCGTCAAGCGCATCGAGGACGTGGCCTACCTGCGCACTCACCAGTTTGCCGAAGATGCAGGTCCCATGGCCCATGCGGTGCGCCCGGATGCGTTCATCGAGATTTCCAACTTCTACACCTTGACCGTCTACGAGAAAGGTTCGGAAGTGGTGCGCATGATCCGCACCTTGCTCGGCGCCGAAGGTTTCCGCAAAGGCAGCGACCTGTATTTCGAGCGTCACGATGGCCAGGCGGTCACCTGCGACGATTTCATCAAGGCCATGGAAGATGCCAACGGCGTCGACCTGACCCAGTTCAAACGCTGGTACAGCCAGGCCGGTACACCGCGTCTGGCGGTGAGCGAGTCTTATGACGCGGCGGCGAAAACCTACAGCCTGACCTTCGGTCAGAGCTGCCCGGCAACCCCGGACAAGGTTGAAAAACTGCCGTTCGTGATTCCGCTCGAATTGGGTCTGCTGGACAGCAAAGGTGCGGCGATCGCATTGCGTCTGGCCGGTGAAGCGGCCGCTGACGGGACTTCCCGCGTGTTGTCGGTGACTGACGCTGAGCAGACTTTCACCTTCGTCGACATCGCTGAACAGCCGTTGCCATCGCTGCTGCGCGGTTTCTCGGCACCGGTGAAACTGAGCTTTCCGTACAACCGCGATCAGCTGATGTTCCTGATGCAGCACGACAGCGACGGCTTCAACCGTTGGGAAGCCGGCCAGCAATTGTCGGTGCAGGTGTTGCAGGAACTGATCGCTCAGCATCAAGCGGGTCAGGCGTTGGTGCTGGATCAGCGTCTGATCAGTGCATTGCGCTCGGTGCTGGCGGATGAATCCCTGGATCAGGCCATGGTCGCCGAAATGCTCTCGCTGCCAAGCGAGGCTTACCTGACCGAAATCAGCGAAGTGGCGGACGTCGATGCGATTCACGCAGCCCGTGAGTTCGCCCGCAAGCAACTGGCGGATAACCTGTTCGACGTACTGTGGCTGCGTTATCAGACCAATCGTGATCTGTCGAAGCAAACCCCTTACATCGCTGAAGCCGAGCATTTCGCCCGTCGTAGCCTGCAAAACATCGCACTGTCGTACTTGATGCTGAGCAGTAAGCCAGAATTTCTGGTGATGGCATCGACGCTGGAGCAGTTCGAGACTAGCGACAACATGACCGAGCGTCTGACCGCATTGGCGGTGCTGGTGAACTCGCCGTACGAGGCCGATAAGGCCAAGGCACTGGCCAGTTTTGCCGAGCACTTCAAGGACAATCCGCTGGTCATGGACCAATGGTTCAGCGTACAGGCCGGCAGCACGTTGCCGGGTGGCTTGCAGCGAGTTCGGCAGTTGATGAAGCACCCGGCGTTCAACATCAAGAACCCGAACAAGGTGCGGGCGCTGGTCGGTGCGTTTGCCGGACAGAACCTGATCAACTTCCATGCGGCCGATGGTTCGGGGTATCGCTTCCTTGCGGATCTGGTGATCGAGCTGAATGGCTTCAATCCGCAGATCGCTTCCCGTCAATTGGCGCCATTGACGCGCTGGCGTAAATACGACAGCGCCCGTCAGGCGTTGATGAAGGCGGAGCTGGAGCGCATTCGCGGCTCGGGCCAGCTGTCCAGTGATGTGTTTGAAGTGGTCAGCAAAAGTCTGGCGTGAACCTCGGGCTTTCATCTGTAGCAACTGTGGCGAGGGAGCTTGCTCCCGCTGGGCTGCGAAGCAGGCCCAATTCTCAGTCACCTCGTCCTGTATGGCAGGGAGGCTGAGATTGGGAGTCCTTCGGCCTCCAGCGGGAGCAAGCTCCCTCGCCACATTCGTACATCACCCCACCGAATACTCCCTCATTCAGCGCCTGCCCATAACCTGCGGGTTAACAAAACATAACGTGGCGTTGATTGTCAGACCTTTCGAAAGCTGGATAGGATAGGCCAGCTTCCGAAGGGGCTCTAGATTGCGCGTTTCAGGACTATGCTCCAAAAACGCTCAATCGCTACGTGTACCCCTGCGGCGCCCTGAAAGGTTGAACGACCTAACAATAATAATGGGGGAAAGGTCTATGAGTGAGCCTGTCATGGGTGTGGGTTTTGGCCGCCCGCCGGCGTTACGCAGATTCGCGTTGCTGGCTACAGCGCTCTCGCTGTTGGGTTCTGCCGTGCTGTCGGCACCCGTTTTGGCCGCTGACGCACCGGCGTCCGATACGGTCTATTCGATTGAGTCCGCGAAGTCCGCCAAGGGTCTGATGCTTGATGTTGCGCATGCAGGCAAGCGACTGGTGGCCGTCGGCGATCGTGGCCATATTCTGTATTCCGATGACCAGGGCCAGACCTGGACCCAGGCCAAAGTGCCCAGTCGGCAACTGCTGACCGCGGTCTATTTCGTCGATGACAAGCATGGCTGGGCGGTCGGTCATGACGCGCAAATCCTCGCCAGTGAAGACGGTGGCGTTACCTGGATCAAACAATTCGAAGATTTGAAGCGCGAAGCGCCACTGCTGGCTGTCTGGTTCAAGGACCTCAGTAGCGGGTTTGCCGTGGGTGCTTACGGCGCTCTGCTGGAAACCACTGACGGTGGAAAGAACTGGGCAGACGTCGGCGATCGCCTCGATAACCCGGATCAGTACCACCTCAACGCGATTGCAGCGGTAAAGGATTCCGGGCTGTTCATCGTGGGCGAGCAGGGCAGCATGTTCCGTTCCCCTGACTGGGGGCAAACCTGGGAACGCCTTCAAGGTCCCTACCAGGGTTCGCTATTCGGGGTGATCGGCACCGCCAAACCGGCGACGTTGCTGGCCTACGGTCTGCGCGGCAATTTGTTTCGCTCCACTGACTTTGGCAGCACCTGGGAGCAGGTCGAACTCAAGGCTGCGCGCGGCGCGCTGGAGTTCGGTTTGTCCGGTGCGGCCTTGCTCGACGACGGCAGCATCGTGATCGTCGGCAATGGCGGCAGTGTGGTGCGCAGCAGTGACGACGGTGTGACCTTCAGCGTATTCAACCGACCCGACCGCATTTCCGTTTCGGCGGTCACGGCGGCGGGCAATGGCAACTTGATTCTGGTAGGACAGGGCGGCGTTCGCGCTACTTCGCCAATCGGCGCCGAGCTGGGCAAATAATAAGAAGGCGGAGCTATGACATCCATGAGCAGTCATCATCAGGACAAGGCGACGTTTCTCGAGCGCCTGATTTTCAACAACCGCCCGGCAGTGATCGTCATCTGCCTGCTGGTCAGCATGTTCCTGTTCTGGCAGGCGACGCTGATCAGGCCGTCCACCAGCTTCGAAAAAATGATCCCGCTCAAGCATCCTTTCATTGAAAAGATGATGGAGCATCGCAATGACCTGGCCAACCTCGGCAATACCGTGCGTATTTCCGTGGAAGCCACCAATGGCGACATCTTCTCCAAGGAGTACATGGAAACCCTGCGCCAGATCAACGACGAGGTGTTCTACATCTCCGGTGTCGACCGTTCCGGCCTCAAGTCGCTGTGGAGTCCGAGCGTGCGCTGGACCGAAGTGACCGAGGAAGGTTTTGCCGGAGGCGAAGTGATCCCGCAGAGCTACAACGGCTCGGTCGACAGCCTCGATCTGCTGCGCAACAACGTGCTCAAATCCGGTCAGGTCGGTCGGTTGGTGGCCAACGATTTCAAGTCGAGCATCGTCGATATCCCGCTGCTGGAGTCCTACCCGGACCCGCAGGACCAGGGCAAGTTGCTGGCGCTGGACTACCAGAAGTTCTCCCACGAACTTGAAAACAAGATCCGCGACAAGTTCGAAAAACAGAACCCCAACGTACAGATCCATATCGTCGGTTTTGCCAAGAAGGTCGGTGACCTGATTGATGGCCTGATCATGGTGGTGATGTTCTTCGGCGTGGCGTTCGTCATCACCCTGATCCTGCTCCTGTGGTTCACCAACTGCCTGCGCAGTACCGTGGCGGTGTTGAGCACCACCCTGGTGGCGGTGGTCTGGCAACTCGGGTTGATGCACGCCTTCGGCTTTGGTCTGGACCCGTACTCGATGCTGGTACCGTTCCTGATTTTCGCCATCGGTATTTCCCACGGCGTGCAGAAGATCAACGGGATTGCCTTGCAGTCCAGCGATGCGGACAACGCCTTGACCGCTGCCCGGCGCACGTTCCGACAGCTGTTTTTGCCGGGGATGATTGCGATCCTCGCGGATGCGGTGGGTTTCATTACCTTGCTGATCATCGATATCGGGGTGATCCGCGAACTGGCCATCGGCGCGTCCATCGGCGTGGCGGTGATCGTGTTCACCAACCTGATCCTGCTGCCGGTAGCGATTTCCTACGTCGGCATCAGCAAACGCGCTGTTGAACGCAGCAAGAAAGACGCAATCCGCGAGCATTCGTTCTGGCGTTTGCTGTCCAATTTTGCCAGCTCGAAAGTCGCCCCGGTTTCTATTCTCCTGGCGCTGATCGCCTTCGGTGGTGGTCTCTGGTACAGCCAGAACCTGAAAATCGGCGACCTTGACCAAGGTGCGCCGGAGCTGCGCCCGGATTCGCGCTACAACCAGGACAATAACTTCATCATCAAAAACTACTCCACCAGCTCCGATGTGCTGGTGGTGATGGTCAAGACCAAGGCGGAAGGCTGTTCGCGTTACGAAGCCATGGCGCCAATCGATGAACTGATGTGGAAGATGCAGAACACCGAGGGCGTGCAGTCGGCGATTTCCCTGGTGACCGTCTCCAAGCAGATGATCAAGGGCATGAACGAGGGCAACCTGAAGTGGGAAACCCTGTCGCGTAACCCGGACGTGCTGAACAACTCCATCGCCCGTGCCGATGGCCTGTACAACAACAGCTGCTCGCTGGCGCCGGTGCTGGTGTTCCTCAACGACCACAAGGCCGAAACCCTCGACCGTGCAGTGCATGCGGTGCAGGACTTCGCCAAGGAAAATAACAAGGACGGCCTGGAGTTCATCCTGGCTGCCGGGAACGCCGGGATCGAAGCGGCCACCAACGAGGTGATCAAGGAATCCGAGCTGACCATCCTGGTGCTGGTGTACATCTGTGTGGCCACCATGTGCATGATTACCTTCCGTTCCTGGGCGGCGACCTTGTGCATCGTGTTGCCGCTGGTACTGACCTCGGTGCTGGGCAATGCGCTGATGGCGTTCATGGGCATCGGCGTGAAAGTCGCGACCTTGCCGGTGGTGGCGCTCGGGGTGGGGATTGGCGTGGATTACGGCATCTACATCTACAGTCGCCTCGAAAGCTTCCTGCGTGCCGGTCTGCCGTTGCAAGAGGCTTACTACCAGACCCTGAAGTCCACCGGTAAAGCGGTACTGTTCACCGGTCTGTGCCTGGCCATTGGCGTGTGCACCTGGATCTTCTCGGCGATCAAGTTCCAGGCAGACATGGGCCTGATGCTGACCTTCATGCTGCTCTGGAACATGTTCGGTGCGCTGTGGCTGTTGCCGGCGTTGGCGCGTTTCCTGATCAAGCCTGAGAAGCTCGCGGGAAAGAAGGGCAACTCGTTGTTCGCTCACTGATCGAGGTCGAAAATAACAAAGCCGCAACCTTCGGGCTGCGGCTTTGTTATTTCTCGAATTTCACACCGCCCCCTGTGTGCGAGCCTGCTCGCTCCCACAGGGTTTGCGGCAACAATGCGCTATCATTGCTGTTTTCCCCTGAAAGACATGATTGCCATGACTGCCGAAACCCTTCTCAACGCCCTCGAACACTGCACCATGGTCGAAATCGACGGCTTTCACGCCTTCGAATTCGCTCTCGACGAAGACGACAATCTGCACATCGAATGCATGGATGGCCGAGCGGCCAAGCACTGGGAGTTCAGCCCGGCTCAGGTTAAGGCTGCGACCTTCGATCAAGACCTGCAGAGCTGGCTGATCATCGGTGATTCCGGTGAGCATCGTCTGGTCTGCCTGGACGCGTTCGGCGGTAACGACGACGAAGACGAAACCAATGAAGATGCGTAAACTCTGGCCGCTGCTGATGGCCGGCAGTGTCGGGGCAATGAGCCTTTCCAGCGCATCCGCCGAGAGCTTCCAGTTGCTGATCGGCACCTACACCCAAGGCCAGAGCCAGGGGATCTACCGACTCAAATTCGATAGCCAGAGCGGTCAACTTGACGCGACGCCGTTGCAGGTGGTCAAGAGCGCCAACCCGTCGTGGTTGACCTTGTCCAGCGATCAGCGTCGACTGTTTGTGGTTAACGAAAACGGTCCAGGGCAAGCCGATCCGGTAGGGCGCGTCAGCAGTTTTTCGGTCGAGCCGAAAACCCACCAACTGAGCCTGATCAGTCAGGTCCAGAGTCTGGGCAATGAGCCGACCCATTCCAGTCTGAGCGCTGACGGCAAGCACCTGTTTGTCAGCAACTATTCGGTGGCCGAAGACCCGGGTGGCAGCCTGGCGGTATTGCCAGTGAGCGCCGATGGCAAGCTGACGCCGCCTGTGCAGTTGAGCAGCCATCAGCCGAGCCGGGTCAATCCCGAGCGGCAGATGTCGGCGCACGTGCATTCGACAGTGTCCTCGCCGGACGGTCAGTACGTGTTTGCCAATGACCTGGGCGCCGACAAGGTCTTTGTCTATCGCTATGACCCCAAGGCCAACCCAGAGCGACCGCTGACCGCAGCCACACCAGCTTCGGTTCAGTTGCCGCCCGGCAGCGGGCCGCGGCATTTGCTGTTCAGTGCCGACGGCAAGCACGCGTACCTGACCCTGGAAATGAGCGCGCAAGTCGCGGTGTTCGATTATCAGGCCGGCAAACTGACCCAGCGGCAAATGGTCGACCTGGCAGCCGGCAAACCTCCGGCGCAGAAAGCCGCCGCTGCGCTGCATGCCTCGTCGGATGGCAAGTTCCTCTACGTCAGCAACCGGGGCACCACTAACGAGTTGCTGGTGTTTGCCATTGATCCGGTCAGTGGCGAGCTTAAGGAGCTTCAGCGCCGTTCGGTGGAGGGTGATCACCCGCGTGAGTTCAGTCTCGATCCGAGCGGCAAGTTCGTGCTGGTCGCCAACCAGAAGAGCAACCAGATCGTTATCATCGCGCGTGATGTGAAGACCGGTCTGCTGGGCAAAACCGTGCAAAAACTGCCGTTCGATTCACCCAGCGATATCAAGTTTTTCCTGCGTCAATAGGCCGCAGGCCCTGTGCGCCGGGGCCTGCACGGTTCTATTAATCTGAGTGATATCCGCTACTGCTACAAAAGATTTCAAGAGCGTCAACCCTCGGGCGTAAGTTTGCTTCACGGCCTGAACAGGCAAGCAAGCCAACTGAATCTACGAGGGTTACCACCATGAACTTCAATCTCTTCTCCGTGATCGCCGCATCCGCCATCTCAGCCAGCGTTGCTCTGCCAGCCAGTGCCAACACTGAGATCAGCTCGAAAAAATCCGGCACCCACAGCTACACCCAGAAATACCTGCAACAAAGCGCCAACTTCTACGCCGCGCTGGATCACAAGATCCAACACTGAGATTAAAGCCCTGCCGACTTTATGCAGGAGCGAAGTCACTTGATCCGATCAGCGATCCTTTCGCTGGAAAGACCAGAGTGATGTCGCTCCTGCATAAAGCATTTGCGACTCCGCACCCCAATCAGCACAAATATCTCGTGTAATGTCACATGGCCATGTGTTTAAATTTGACGCTAATTTATTGACTCAATCTTTCCCAAGGATCGATGACATGGCGATGCGTCTGGCAGTGGTGCTGCTGTTTCTCTATTCCACCCCGATTCTCTCGGCTGCCCGCCCGGTTGACGGCGAGCCTGAAGCCGCACACGAGCGTTTGATGAGCGTGTTGCAGGGCTGAAAGTTGTCGGATTTTCGATCAATTAAACTGATAGCTACTATGCATAAAGGTCGCTATTCATAGCAGGCTGATTGATTGATCCTGTGGGCACTGAAACATGCCCACGGAGAATCCCATGGCCAGCGCAATCCTTTCTTCTGCCAAACACGGCGCGTATGTAGCCATTGGTTTATACGTGGCGATGGTTTTGGTGGTCAGCCTTTCGGCCCAGTCGCAGCGCGTCATGCAAGCGCCGATTCAGGTCGCTTATCCCGCCATCCAGTTTGAGCACGCGCAGCACGTCAGCGCTGAGCATTCCGACGTCGCGGGAGCCGTGGGGGTATGAAAGGGCGCAAACTGATGGTCGTCGCCTTCCTGGCATTCCTGACCAATGGATCTTCACTGCTCGGCATCGGCCAAGGCTCGGCGGGTTCGCTGGCACGGGCCATCGAGTGCAATCACAACATCGCCCACAACATCCAGACCGCCAAGGCGCTGGGGTTGTTGGCGGGTAATCCGCCGGCCAAACCCAAAGCAGTGGTTCTGGGGCCGTTTGAGGTTGATTGCTCGGCGCTGCAAATGTGCAGCGCGTTGGCGTAGGAAGTCAGGTTGGTTGTTTGGCCATGATGGCGCCGAACAACGCTGATTCAAGAATCCCCTGCAACCAGGCCTGAAGTTGCCGATACGGCGTCTGCGCAAACCACTCGCGGTCGACATGCGCGAACTGGCGTATGAACGGCGCCAGGGCGATATCCGCCAGGCTCACATGATCGGCCACCAGATAAGCTCGCTGTTGCAGCAACTCATCCAGTTCGCGCAAAAACACTTCGCCTTCCGCGCGGTAATGCTCCATGGGATGTTCCGGGTAGCGTTCAGCGTATTTGTAGCGATTGAGGTGCAGCTTGAATGTCTGATCGTTTGCTTCGATCAGCGCCGCGCCACGTTGCTGCGCCGCAGGATCGTCCTTGAGCAACCAATCCTGCGGGTCGTTCTGTTCCAGCGCCCATTGCATGATCTCCAGGCTTTCCTCGATCACCCGACCGTCCAGGCTCAGCACCGGTACGGTGCCTTTGCTCGACAGCGCAAGCATCTCCGGCGGCTTGGCTTTAAGGCTGACCTCGACAATGTCCACCGCCACTGAACTGTAACGCAACGCCATGCGTGCGCGCATGGCGTAGGGGCAGCGGCGGAAAGAGTAGAGCGTCGGCGTGCTCATTTGACCTCCAGCGTACTCAGGCCATTGCCTTGTCGACGCACCTGGATCTGCACCGGGATTCGCTCGTGCATTTCCTGTACGTGGGAGATTACGCCGACCTTGCGACCCTGCGCCTGCAGGCCATCGAGGGCGTCCATCGCCAATTGCAGTGACTCGGGATCGAGGCTGCCGAAGCCTTCATCGATGAACAGCGATTCGATTTTCAGCGTGCTCGACGCCATCGAGGCCAGGCCCAGCGCCAGTGCCAGCGACACCAGGAAGGTTTCGCCGCCCGACAGCGAATGCACCGAGCGCAGTTCGTCGCCCATCTCCGTGTCCATCACCAGCAAGCCGAGCATGCTTCCGCCGCGCTTGAGCCGGTAGCGGCGCACCAGTTGGCGCAACTGGGCGTTGGCGTGATGCACCAGCAAATCGAGGTTGTAGGCCTGGGCGATCTTGCGGAAAGTGTCTCCGGTGGCCGAGCCGATCAAGGCATTCAGCCGTGCCCAGCGCTGCCACTCGTTGTAGGCATCGCTAATGCGTTGTGCCAGCGCCTGATTGGCGTCCTGACGGCGTTGATCTTCGGCTTGTTGCGCACGCAGTTCGGCGCAGAGCTGTTCGCTGATCCCGAACTGGTTTTGCAGCTCGCCAAGGGCTGTGGCCAGTTGTTCGGCATCGAGGTTGCCGTTGTGCTGCGCCTGATGGCTGTGCAGGCGCTGTTCGCGTTCATGCAGCAGAACCTTGGCTTGCTCGATGGCTTTTTCGCCGAGCTGAAGCTGTTGACGCAGCTGGCTGACGTGCTCGTCGCTGAGCGCCAGTAACTGCTCCAGACCGCCATCGTCGAGTTCTGGATGATGGGCGCGCCATTCGGCAATCCTGCCGCTCAGCTCATGACTTTCGGCTTCCAGCGCGTGCTGGCGTTGTTGTTCCGCCCTGAGCTCGGCGGCCAGTTGAATCTGCTGGCTGCGGACTTCCTGCAAGTGCTGATTGGCCACCGCTTCGGCCTGTCGAGCCTGTTCGACGGCCTGATCCAGTTGCTGTTGCCACTGTTCGGCGCTCGGCTGCTCACCCAGCAGTTCGGCGAGTTTTTGTTGGGCGGCGTGTTGCTGCTCGGCGAGTGCGCTGAATTGCAGCTGTGCGGCTTCCAATTGCTGCACGCGTGTCAGCTGCCGGTCCTGTTCTTTCTCGAGGGTTTGCTGACGCTGTTGTTGTTCGCTGAGTTCTTCGCGTTGCAATTCCAGCTGTTCCAGCCGCTGGGCGACCTGCTGATCGAGTTGCATGAAGGTCGCAGCGGGCTCGTTGCGCAAACCGTCAAGGGTCGCCGCCGGAAGCAGGGCGCTGAACGCTGCCAGTTCTTCTTCAAGGCGCTGGCTGTCATTGCTCAACTCGCGCTGCTGGATCGCCAGTTGCTGGGCAGCCTGCTGGCTGGCCTGGTCGGCGGCTTGCAGCTGTTGCTGAAGACGTGCGGCGTCTTGCTGCAAGGTGAGCAGGGCGCTTTGTCGCTGTTCGTCCTGGGCAATGCTCTGATTCAGCTGAGCACTTTGCTGATTCAGCCAGGCGTCACGTTTGCCGGTTTCCTGGATCAGCAACTGGGCGGCCAGTGGATGCGCTTCAACGTTCGGTGTCAGGCTCTGCTGCTGGGCTGCCAGCTGTTCCTGTTGTTGCAGCAGTTCTTTTTGCTGGGCAATCAGCCCGCCGACTTCGGCACGCAGGTCCGCGAGTTTTTCCTTGAGCAGGTCAACGGCTTTTTGTGCATTGGCCTGTTCGCTTTCATCGTGCCGGCCGAGGCTTTGCAACAATGCTTCTGGCTGATGATAAGGATGCTCGACGCTGCCGCAGACCGGGCACGGTTGATCGTCCTGTAACTGCCCGCGCAACTCTTCGACGCTGGCACTGCGCGCCAGGCGCTGACGCTCCAGCAGTTCCCGGGTGACTTTCAGGGTCTGCTCGGCGACAGTCAGTTCGGCCTTGGCCTGGACGCCTTCGCGGGTCAGGCGTTCGCGTTCTGTCTGGACGGTCTGCAGGCGCTGTTGCAGTTCCTGCGTGCGCTTGTCCAGTTCCTGCTGACGGGCCCACAATCGCGCGAGCTCTTCGATGGCGCGTTGCTGCTTGCGGTTGTCTTGCAGCAGGCTGCCGAGGATCTGAATCTGTTCGGCAACAGCCGCAGGTTCAGCGCCGGCTTCGCTGTAGAGCAGCTCCAGGCTTTGCCGTTGCGCGCTGAGCTGGGCGGCGGTGTCCGCCGCCCGTTGTTCCATTTGGAGCAGTTCGGCCTGACCCTTTTTCAGGCGATTGCCGACCAGCATCAGTTGCTGTAATCGTTCGCGGTAAGCGTTCCAGGCGTCACTGACGGGAGCCAGTTGGAGGCTCTGTTCCAGTTGCGTCGCAATCGTCGCCAGGCGTTCGGCAGCCCGTTGTTGCTGTTCGAGCATTTGCGCGATGGCTTGTTGGCCTTCAGTGCTGGCCAGTTCGGCGTTGTGCTTGAGTTCGGCTGAGGCGTTGATGGTCTGGATCAGGCGTGCCAGGTTGCTCTGTTCTTCGAAGGCCTGACGCAGCAGTGGGGCGTTGTTGCTGTGCTGGCTTTGGGCCTGGATCAGCGCGGCTTTTGCGGATTCCACGCTGTGTTCGAGTTGAACCTGACGGGTTTGCAACTCGCTCTGTTGTTGAGCGTGTTGCTGAATCAGCGCGGCCAATGGGCTTAGTTGCGCGCGCAGCTCGGTTTGCCGGGCAAACTGATGCCGCTGCGGTGCCAGTTGTTCCAGGCGCGCCAGGTTCAGCCGTTCGCCAGCCTGGGCGTCCCACGACTGTTGTGCCTGTTGCAACTGCTCGGCGGCGGCCTGTTGCTGGTCCTGCAACTGCTGCAGTTCTTTGAGCCAGGTGTTTTGCAGCTCGAGCTGCTTGAGCTGTGCTTGCTGGTTTTTGAGTTGTTGCTGGGCTTCGTTGAAGCGCTGATCGAGTTCAGCGCGGGCCTCGGGTTCAAGGGGCGTTACGCCAGTGGCCTGATCTTGCAGCAACTTGTGGGCTTCGCGGGTTTCCTTGCTTTTGTCGAAAGCACGCTTGCCCAAGCGCGTGTAGAGCGCGGTGTCGGTGAGTTTTTCCAGCAGTTCGCTACGATCGTTGTCATCGGCCTTGAGAAACGCGCTGAACTCGCTTTGAGCGAGCATCACCGCGCGGGTGAACTGTTCGAAGTTCAGGCCCAGCACGGCTTCAAGTTGAGTTTTGTATTCGCCTTTCTGGCTGGCCAGCAGTTGATCGGTGTCGAGGTCGCGCAGGCTTTGACGGCTGGCTTGCAGTTTGCCGTTGGCTTTTTCACGGGCGCGATTGGCCTCCCAGCGTGCACGGTAGCGACGGCCGTCGATGCCGACAAAGTCGACCTCGGCATAGCCGTCACCGGTGCCACGGCGCAGCAGGGTGCGCGGGTCGCCGGTGGCGATCTCGCCGTCTGCATCCGGTACTTTGGCGTCTCGTCCGGTGTTGTTGAGGCGCGGCACTGCGCCAAACAGCGCCAGGCACAACGCATCGAGCAAGGTGCTTTTGCCGGCACCGGTTGGCCCGGTAATCGCAAACAGACCGGAACTGGCCAAGGGTTCGGCGGTGAAGTCGATTTCAAAGGGGCCCGCCAGCGAGGCGAGGTTTTTCAGGCGGATCGCGAGGATTTTCATGGCTGTTCGCTCTCCTGCTGAACGTCTTGCAGCAGCACCGCAAAGTCCTTGAGTGTCTGTTCGTCGACGGCGCTGCCGTAGTTATCGAGCCAGGCACGGCTGAATAATTCCTGTGGCGTGAGCTGGTCCAGTTCGACCAGCTGACCCGTATCATCCGCGCCGTCTCGACCGCCATTGCCTGCGTATTCGGCAGCGATTCGCACCAGCCGCACGGCTTTGCCTTGCAGGGCGGTTTCGACCTGTTGGCGCAGGTCCGGTTGCGGTTCATCGAGGCGTACGCGGACTTCAAGCCACGGTTGGCGCTGGAGATCGGCCAACAGGTCGATGTTCGGCAAATCCGCGAGCTGCGTCAGGATTTCACTGAGCGGAGCAGGGCCCAGGCGTTGCAGGTTGACCGCCCGGGGGATCAACCGGGGTTCGACGCTGAGCAGCGTCTCGCCGTCGAGCGTGATGTCGAGAATCTGATGCTGATAGCCGATTTCGGAAAACGACAACGGAATCGGTGAGCCGCTGTAGCGAATGCGCTCCTCGCCGTTGACCTTCTGCGGCTTGTGCAAATGGCCAAGGGCAACATAGCTGATACTCGGCCCGAACAGGCTGGCGGGCAGGGCTTCGGCGTTGCCAATGATCAGGCTGCGCTCGGAGTCCTCGGACACCGAACCACCAGCCATGTGCGCGTGGCTGATGGCGATCAATGCCTGACCGGGTTGGCGCTTGGCATTGGCAGCTTCGATCAGCCATTCATGCACCTGACCAATGCCGCGTAGATAGTTGTCGCCCAGATGCGCGCCGGTAACTTCGGCGGGTCGCAGAAACGGCAGTGCCAGGCACCAGCCAGCGATTTCACCCGAGGCATCGGGCAGCGGAATCAACAAGCGCTCGGCGTCCAGTTGCCCGTCATCGAGCCACAACACCCGACCCAGTGCATGAGTGCGCAACCGGCGCATCAACGGCGCGGGCAATTCGATCCGCGAGCCGGAGTCATGGTTGCCGGCGATCATCACGATGGTCAGCGATGGCTGTTGCTCGTGCGCGCTGACGATGAAGTCGTAGAGACGTTCCTGGGCTTTGACCGGTGGATTGACCGTGTCGAAGATGTCGCCAGCGATCAGCAGCACCTCGGGCTTTTCGAGCGCCAGCTGACGCAGCAGCCAGTCGAGGAAACAGCCGTGTTCAAAGTCGCGCTCCTGGCCATGCAGGTTTTGCCCAAGGTGCCAGTCGGAGGTGTGGAACAGACGCAAGGCAAACTCCGCGAATACTCAATATGAAAAAAGAACCCGTTGATTGGGTTTGGGACGAGCGGTTACTTCGGATAAAGCGGCGGCAAACCACTGTCGCCCACCGGGTCATGGACCCGTTCGGCAATCGGGATGGCGCGGATCGCGCGCCAGAGTTCTTCGCCTTGCCAGTAATGCCCGGTTTCGCTGTAGAGCGCGCCATTCAAGCCGTCCAGGGCGTCGGACAGCGGTACGAAGCGTGCAGCCATGTCGGCCAGGGTTTCCGGCTGTTGGCGGGCCCAGGCGTCGAGCGCCTGACGGGTGGCTTGAGGGTCGTTGGCCTGGCACGCACGCTTGAGGTCGTCAAGTAGCGTGCGCGGGCTCGGGCCCGTTTGCGCGGCGCGCAGAATCGCCGGCTGCCAACGCGCACGCCACCACAGGCCGAAGCCAAGCAAGGTGGTGCAGGCGAGGATCAAGGTGCTGAGCTTCCAGTACCAGAGCGCTTCACTGCCGAGCGCTACCGTAGCCGGCACGTTGCCCGCTGGAGTGTCGACCATCAGGCTCGGGTTGCTCACGGTGTTCAGGGTGCGAGCGGGCAGGCTGCTGCGCTCCAGATGATCTTGAAGGGTGTTCCACCAGACCACTTCCACGGGCGGCAATTCGATCTGCCCGATACGAGTGGGCACCAGTGCTTCGCGGTCTTCGCGGATGCCGGTCAACCCCCGGTCACTGGGCTGATTGCTCAATTGTGGCTGATCGGGATAACGCCGCAATCCGCTGGTTTCAGTGGCGGGCAGGGGCGGCAGTTGCGAGCTGGCCAGGCCTTCGGCTTTCAGGGTCAGGCTGCGGGTCATGGAGTCGCCCACTTGAACGTGATCAGGCGTAGGGTTCCAGCTTTCACTGAGACTCAGGCTGCGTGCTGGTAGCCAAGGAGCGTCGGCGGGATAATCGGCCGGTTTGGGCTTGACGGTCAGGTTGAGCCCGGTGGAGCTCACGCGAATCAGTTTGCCCGCTTTTGGCCCTTGCGGGGCCGACTCCTGAGAGGGTTGTGTCTCCACCAGGGTGGCGCTGAACATCTGCGCGGGAATCGTCAGCACGCCACTGTGTTGTGGGTAAATTGCGTAGCGCCGTTCGATCACACCGTGGCGCAGGTCATTGATGACTTTTTCGTAAGTGCGCGACTCGCCGAGTTGTTCGACGCGCGCATCGGGGATTTGCAGCGGGGTCAGGCTGCTGTCGTCATACAGCGACACCGAGTGATAGATGCGCAAGGTCAGAATCGCCTGGGCCTGCACGTACACCGTGTCCTGATCGAGGCTGGTCTCGATGAACACGGGCGCCAGTTTGTCGGCGCTGTCCTGCTTCTCGCTTTCGACCACCTGCAAGTTGATCGGCTGGCTTTTGTACTCACCAAGCGCCAGGGACGGGATGACCAGTGTGCCGTTGTGGCGGGGCAGAAGGGTGATGATCCAGCGGGTGGTGGCGTGGCTGTCGTCGCCCAGGGTTGTGAGCTGGTTGACCTGGCGGGTGCCGCGAACCTCGAACAGTGGGTCAAGTGCGCTCAGGTCAGGTTTGCCGAACTGCGTGACATCGCTGGATTCGAGGGTCAGTTCGACCGTCTCGCCGGAATTCACGCGGCTGCGATCGATGCTGGCAACCAGACCCGCAGCCTGGGCACCCACGGTCCAGAGCGAAAGGCTGAGCAATAGAACGGTGAAGCGGGTCATCGAGTTTTTCCCTGATCCTGATGTTGTTGCTGTTCGTACCAGAATTTACGTTTAAGCAGTTCGCCCGGCTCATCCGGGATTTTACGCAGCCATTGCTCCAGGGCCTGGCGGTGCTCGCCGTCGAAGTTGGCGTCGGCGGTGCGGATCGGCGGTGTGCTGCGTTGTTCATCGCCCAACTCACTGCCCGGCACTTCATTATTGCCCGGTTGTGGCGGGCTGTCGGTCTGGTTTTCGCTGTTGGCGTCGACGTGCGATTGCGCGGTTTGCGTGTCGGTCTTTTGCTCGTCACCGGTCGAGGTTTGTGTCGACGCACCCGGTGGCGGGGGTTGCTGGGTTTGCAGGTGCTCTTCGCCGTCGGTTTTATCGGGCTCATTGGATGAAGTGGAGGCTTTCTGTTTGATCAACGCTTCTACCAGCGCTTTGTTGGTCTGCGCCGGGCGTAAATCAGGTTGCAGCTCAAGGGCTTGTTCATAGGCATCGACGGCAGCTTCCAGTTCACCGCTTTTAGCCAGGGCGTTGCCGCGATTGTAGTTCGCACGGGCGTCGTTGCCTTCGGCGAAACGCTCGGCGGCAGCAGCATACTCACCGGCCTCATACAGCGCGACGCCTTGCCATTGCCGATCCTGAAAACGCTGCGCGGCCTCCGCGGGCTGGTGTTGCTTGAGCAAGTGCAGGCCCTGTTGGTCCGGGCGCAGCCAAAGATCGTTGAACTCGAAGGCGTAACTCGGTTGCGGCAGCATGAACAGCAATGGCAGGCAAAACAGCCAGCCTCGGCGTCCGGCGCAGGCCGTCAGCAGCAACAGCGGCAGTAACAGCCAATAGCCCTGATCGGCCCAGGTATCGAGGCGCAGGGTCTGGCCATCGTTACGCACGCTATGCGGGCTATCGAGCAGCCCGAGACCGCGCAGGTCGCTGTCGTCCAGCTGCGCTTGCCGGTAACTCCCCTCCATTTCGCTGGCAAAGGCTTTAAGGCTTGGCCCGTCGAGACGCGGCACGAGGATCGCGCCTTGCGCATCCTTGAGGAAGCTGCCGTGTTCGTCAGCGATCGGTGCGCCTTGCGGGGTGCCGATGCCGAGCATCAACCATTGCGGTGCCTGACCGCGCAGAGCCTGACGAATACCCTGGCGCTCCTGTTCGCTGAGGGATGAGCCAATCAGCAGAATCCGGCCCTGGCCGAGGGCGCCGCGGTTGAGTAATGTCAGCGCCTTGGTCACGGCCAGATCGGCGCGATGACCGGCCTCGGGCATGATCGAAGGTTTCAGCGCTTCCAGCAGGTTGCTGCTGGTGGCCAGGTCGTCCGAGAGCGGCACCAGCGTGTGCGCGCTACCGGCATAGACGACGATGGCGGTCTGTGCGTCGCTGCGGGCTTGTAATAGATCGAGCAGCTTGCGCCGGGCCTGTTCAAGGCGCGTGGACGGCACGTCGGTGGCGAGCATTTCCGGGGTCAATTCAAACAGAACCACCAAGGGGTCGGCAGGTTTCTGCGCGGATTGTTCGACCCGTTCCCAGCTGGGCCCCAATAGCGCCAATACCGCCAGAACCCAGGCCAGGCCCAGGGCGACCCACGGCAACTTGCTTTCATGCCCGTTGCCACCGCTGAGCAGGGTGGCGTGGAAGGCCGGCGGCAGGATCATCTGCCAGCGACCCGCGCGTTTTTGCCGGTGCCAGAGTTGCCACAGCAACCAGCCCAATAGCGGCAACAGCAGCAGCCACCAGGGACGGAACCAATGCGGCCAAAGCGCGATCATCGGCGCCTCCGCAGGCGCAGGCGTTTAAGCCGCTGGCGCCAGTCAGGGTGCTGTTGCAGAAAATTCGACCGGGTGAAAAAACGTTGCATCGGGTTGTCTGGCCAGCGTTCGCGAATCACCAGCAACAGGCTCATCAGCAACGCGGCGGCCAGCGGCCAGTTGTACAGCGCTTGCGCCGGGCGAGCCTGGGTTGGTTGTTGAGTCACAGGTTCCAGTTGATCAAGGGTCTTCTTGATCTCCAGCAATTCCTTGCCGTCACGTGCACGGAAGTAGCGCCCGCCGGTAGCTTCGGCGATGGCTTTCAAGGCGGGTTCATCGAGGTCCATGGTCGGGTTTCCCGCCAGAAAAGCCAGAGGGCCGGCTTGCTCCGGATCGGCACCAATGCCGATCGGGTAGATTTTCACGCCTTCTTCGGCAGCCAGTCTTGCCGCGGTCAGCGGATCGATTTCACCGCCATTGTTGGCGCCGTCGGTGACCAGAATCAGCACGCGGCTCTGCGCCGGACGTTGGCGCAAGCGCTTCAAGGCCAGGCCGATGGCGTCGCCAATGGCGGTGTTCTTGCCGGCAATGCCGATCCGCGCTTCGTCAAGCCAGATGCGCACGGTGCGCCGGTCGAACGTCAGCGGTGCTTGCAGATACGCCTGGCTGCCGAACAGGATCAGGCCGACGCGATCGCCATCGCGCTCTTCAAGGAAGTCACCGAGCAAGTGTTTGACCAGTGTCAGGCGGCTGACGTCTTCGTCTTGCCACTCCATGTCGGGGAAATCCATGGAGCCGGAAACGTCGACGGCCACCAGCAGATCGCGCCCACTGGCGGCAATCGGCAGCGGCTCGCCGAGCCATTGCGGGCGTGCGGCGGCGATCAACAGCAGCAGCCAGAGCAGGATGAACGGTGCTTGCTGGCGCCAGGTCGGCAGGTTGGCACGCGCGCGACGCCGGGCCAGGCCTTCAAGGTCGGACAGAAAGCTGACCTTGAGCGCCGGTTCGCCGCTGTCGGCGACCGGCAGCACAATCCGCATCAGCCACGGCAGTGGCAGCAGGGCGAAGATCCAGGGCCAGGCGAACTCAAACATGCTTGCGAATCCAGGTGTCGACGGCTTGTGTCAGGCCGGCGATGGCCTTGTCGTCGAGTTTGCATTCCGGTTTGTAAGCGCCTTCAACCAGAATCATCCAGCGGGTCAGGCCGGCAGCCGGGCAACGGTTGTCGAGAAACGCCAGCCATTTACGACCGTTCAGGGTGTGGCTCTGGCTGTAGGGGTAATGGTTGCGACACAGGCGCTTGAGCAGCCCGTTGAGTTGCTGCAACCAGGCACCGGCGGGCGCACCGTCATAGGGTTTGGGCATTTGCGCCAGTTCCGCCAGTGCTGCCAGTCGCACCGGGTCCAGCGGCTGTTCGGCGCGCACGATAGAGCGCTTGACGGGAATAAAGCGGCGCAGTTGCCACAGGCCAAAGCCGATCAGTGGCAGCAGCACCAATAGCAGCCACCAACCCGGCGCCGGCGGCCAGAACTCGATGGGCGGCGGAGTCATCAGGGGTTGCAGTTGATCGAGGCTGTTCATTGGCTTTTACCCGGACGTTTCGGGTTCAGGTATTCACGCAATTGTTCGACCATTTCGCTTTGAGTGCTCAGCGGCATTAACAGTACGCGCAGTTTCTGCGCCAGCAATTCCCAGCGGGCGATGCGGGCTTCGGCCTGGGCGCGATAACTTTGGCGCAGGTCGACGTTCAGCGTATCGAGTTCAAGTTGAGCCCCGCGCTCGGCAAAACGCAGCAAACCGGCAGCGGGCAGGGCGTGGTCCAGAGGGTCGGAGACTGGCAACAACAGCAAGTCACAGTGCCGCGACAGCAGGCTCAGTTGCTGTTCGGCGCCTTCGGACAAGGCGCGCTCGTCGCAGATCACGATCACCAGGCTCCCCGGGCGCAGCACTTCGCGCGCGCGGCGCAAGGCCATGCCCAGACTGTCGCGATCCGGCTCGCTTTCGGTCGTGAGGGACTGGTTGACGCGCACCATGCGGTTGAGCAATTGCAGCAGGCTTTGCTTGCTGCGCCGGGGTTTGATTTCGTAGTGCTCGTTGTCACCGTACACCAGCCCGCCAACACGGTCGTTGTGTCCCAGTGCAGCCCAACCGATCAGGCTCGCGGCTTGTGCGGCCAACACCGATTTGAACATCAGCCCCGAGCCGAAAAACAGCCGACGACTTTGCTCGACCATGATGAAAATCGGCCGCTCGCGCTCCTCATGAAACAGCTTGGTGTGCGGCTCCTGGGTGCGTGCGGTGACGCGCCAGTCGATGGTTCGCACATCGTCGCCAGCCTGATAGACCCGCACCTGATCGAAGTCCACGCCACGCCCGCGCAACTTGGAATGGTGCAGGCCAATCAGCGGGCTGCGCTGACTCGGGGTGGAAAACAATTGCACTTCGCGCACGCGATGGCGCATCTCGATCAGCTCGGAGAGACTGACACGGATACCCGGTTCGGGCGCAAGCGGCTTGGTCATCGGGGTCAAGCGACGGCAACGACGTCGAGAATCCGCTGGACCACACGGTCCTGGTCAATACCAGCGGCTTCGGCTTCGAAGGAAAGAATGATGCGATGGCGCAACACGTCGAACAGCACCGCTTGAATGTCTTCGGGGCTGACGAAGTCACGACCGGCCAGCCAGGCGTGAGCGCGGGCGCAACGGTCGAGGGCGATGGAGCCACGCGGGCTGGCGCCATAGGCAATCCACTCGGACATTTCCGGGTCGAACTTGCCCGGCGTGCGGGTCGCCATGACCAACTGCACCAGGTATTCCTCCACGGCGTCAGCCATGTACAAACCGAGGATTTCCTTGCGCGCGGCAAATATCGCTTGCTGGCTGATCCGGCGCTCGGGTTTGGTTTCGCCGTGCAGCGCTTCACCGCGGGCCTGTTGCAGGATGCGTCGTTCGACGGCCGCGTCCGGGAATCCGATTTTGACGTGCATCAGGAAACGGTCGAGCTGGGCTTCAGGCAGTGGGTAGGTGCCTTCCTGTTCGATCGGGTTTTGGGTCGCCATGACCAGAAACAGCGGCGACAGCTCATACGTGCTGCGCCCGACGCTGACCTGCCGCTCGCCCATGGCTTCGAGCAAGGCCGACTGGACCTTGGCCGGTGCCCGGTTGATTTCGTCGGCCAGCACCAGGTTATGGAAGATCGGTCCCTGCTGGAACACGAAGCTGCCGGTTTCCGGACGGTAGATCTCGGTGCCGGTGATGTCGGCAGGCAGCAGGTCGGGCGTGAACTGGATGCGATGGAATTGTGCTTCGATACCTTCGGCAAGCTCTTTGATGGCCTTGGTCTTGGCCAGGCCAGGGGCGCCTTCGACCAGCATGTGGCCGTCAGCGAGCAGAGCGATGAGCAACCGCTCGATGAGTTTTTCCTGGCCGAGAATCTGCGTTGAAAGAAAGGTTCGCAGCGCAAGCAGCGCTTCACGATGTTCCATCGATGACTGTTCCTGGAGAGGGTGAGCAAAGGCGTTCGAATAACGCCAGGGCTGGGGGCGCTACTTTAATCCATCGCAGGGGGTGGAGACTAACGGCGATCAGGGATTTTTTGGGTTTTGTGGGTTGGTTTGGGGGATATTCAGGTTTTTTGCTGTGCAGAGCCTGAATCAGCGCTGTTTTGCGCGCGACGTGTGGGCGCATGTTTGCCGGCGATGGCGATTTTACGGCTGCCATCGCTGGCAAACCGTGCGCCTACGGTTCGCAAATCTTCCTGACAGTCACCAAAGCATCCGCACCCCGAGGCTGCCGATCAACCCGTTCAAGTCGTTGTTGACGGTCGCGCTGTTGTAATCGCCGCTGACATACAGGCTGACAGAGGGCGTGACTCTGGCCACCAGGCCCAGTCCCAGTTCAATCGAGGACGCGTTCCGGCTGCTGCTGAGCTTGTCGACCTGACCGAGGGTCACAGTGTCGGAGGTATTGACCGTATGCCAGAAGTTGGTACGAACATAGGGTTCGATCGGTAGGCCCTTGATGTCATAACTGCCTTTCAAGCTTGCACCGACCCTGCCGCTCCAGGACGTCAGGTCGGTGGATGAGGCATTGCCGCTACCGGCATACGGGGTGTCCAGGCTAATACGCTGGTTGATCAATTCGGCCTGGGGTTCGATTACCCAGTTTTCGCTGATGCCGATGGGGAACCCGCCTTGCACCGAGAGGGTCATTGCGCTGCCTTCGGCAGCTTGGCGCTGGCCCTGATCATTGAGGCTGTAGCCATTGACCCGACCACCGCTGGCGGTCAAATCCACGTGCCAGCCGTTTGCGCCGGTCAGGCTCCAATAGGCGCCAAGATTGGGGCCTTGCACGTTGAGGGTGTTATTCGGGTCGACAATGGCAGAGCTGACAAGGCCATTGCCATTGCCCTGAAACTGGTTTATACCGCCCATCAGGCCAACACGCTGAGTGCTGCCGCCGCTGCTTTGCAGGGTAATCAACGCCGGGCCCTTGAGTTCCGAACCGCTCACGCCGGAAAACGGTGAACTGAGGACGTCGCGCTCTGCGCTCCTGGCAGGCTGGCCATAAACTCGATCCCAGGCAGAAGGAGCGGCTTGCTCGACTGTCAGCAACTGGTTATCAAGACCGGGATTGCGGATGAAGCGGATGCTGTTACTCGTATCAGGCGTCGGCAGGGTGAGCGCCGGGACATCTAGCTGATACCAGGGTATCGCCTCGTTCTCGGTAGGGGACGCCTGAACCTCCATGGATGTGCACAGCAACAACGAAGTGGAGACGGTGTACAGGGTGATTTTGATCTCGTGTTGGATGAGGGAGGTGTTCATGGAGGTCTACCTTGCAATCGCATGCCATGACTCTGTTTGGCGTCTCTCCTACCCCGAATGAGGGGCGACCGATTTCATTGAGGCAAGACCCGGCGGCCCGCTTTAACGGGTTTTCGAGGCGTGCCCCAGGAGGTATTTCCGGGGGTAGTAACGTTTAGCTAAGAAGACCGTTGGCGTTGCGTCAAGAAATTGAACGATGAGCGGTATGACTAATTTAGGCGCTGCAACTGGCTGATTATTGGTAATTATCTAAGTTGTTGTTTGTCTGGATAATCATATTTTGACGTCAAATTTGAGGTTTTTTTCGCGTCCCAAAGGCTTTGGTCCAAGGCGTGAGTGGTGCCGTGAGAAGTTTTTCTTGGAGGTGTCATCCTCCGAACGGCTTACGGTCCGCCTTATGTTCCATAACAAGAAAAAATCTTACCGCTCGTTTTGTTTCGGTGAATATAGAGCCTTGCAAGCAACTAATAAATTGATGTTCATATGTTGATATGGTTGTAGGAAGAAAGTTACGCAATTTCGAGAAATTTCTGGAGTTGAATTAGGATTAGTAGTTCGCTGATTGTACGTAAGTTCCGAAATTTTGGGGTTTTCTTTGCGATAATTTTTTATCTGTACTAGTTTTGGTTTGTCGGCGATCTGGCGTCGATTTATCTACTGGTCTACTTTGCGGTGTTTTTCGAATAATTGATCTGCTGTTTGTTGGGTTTGGTACGGCTGGTAGAAAGGATTTCTAATCAAATAATAAAAAATCCCAAGGATGATCAGAATATGAATAGGGTGGTTATGATCCCTGATCCTACAGATCTCAATGTTCCTGAGATGATGTTGGCTCAAACTATTAGACCTGAAAGGTATGGCGAACCTTTAAGCGCTTTTGCTCTTGAGTCTGTACCTGTGCCTTATTTCCAGTCTGATGAGTGCTTAATCAGGGTCATGGCTGCAGGTGTCAATCACAATGGAGTTTGGGCTGCACGAGGATATCCAGTCGACGTCATTGATCTTCAAAGATCCCGTGGTGAGAAACATGATTTTCATATCGCCGGGTCTGATGCCTCAGGCATCGTGGTGGCTGTTGGCGCTGATGTCGACGATATAAGTATTGGGGATGAAGTTGTTTTGCACTGTGGTTGGTGGGACTCAGATTCCGTTGCCGATGAGATCATGGACAAATCGGCAAGAATCTGGGGGTACGAAATCAACTTTGGCGCGTTTGCCGAATTCACCCGGGTCAAGCGGCAGGCGATCCTACCCAAACCCGCTCACTTGAGTTGGGAGCAGGCGGCTTCCTATATGCTCTGCGGCGCGACGGCCTATCGCATGCTCCACGGCTTTGCCCCCCATACGGTCAAACCAGGTGAGGTGGTCCTTATCTGGGGTGGTAGCGGCGGAATGGGGTCGATGGCCATTCAACTCGTCAACGCCGTTGGAGGGATTCCGATCGCTGTCGTCAGCAGCGACGAAAAAGCCGCTTACTGCCGGCAGATTGGTGCCAAGGGCACTATCAATCGCCAGGATTATGGGCATTGGGGCGTGCTGGATGATATCGAGAATCCGGTCGAATATGCCCGATGGTTAAATGAAGCCAGGCGTTTTCAGAAGGAAATCTGGTGCCTGGTAGGGGAGAAGAAAAGTCCCAGTATTGTCATTGAACATCCTGGCGAAGATACCTTTCCGACGTCCTCCTTTGTGTGCGCTCCCGGTGGCATGGTTGTTATTTGTGCTGGCACCAGTGGGTATAAGGGAACGTTTGATATTCGTTATCAGTGGATGCGGCAAAAAAGATTCCAAGGATCTCACTTTGCCAATTCAGCCCAATGCAGTGCGTTCAATAAACTAGTTTGTCAGGGTGTAATAAATCCTTGTCTGACAAGAGTTTTCGACTTCGAAGCTTTGCCGTTGGCTCATCAGATCATGTTTGAGAATCGGGAGCCTCTGGGTAACTTTGTGATTCGAGTCGGTAGTCAACGGGAGGGATGACTGAATGTTATTTATTCAAAGATTTGTCGGCGTCGTTCGTGCTTCTCCGGAAGCATCGGGAGTTCTCGATACTTTTTCGGAGGTCTCATACGGTGAGTTACATAGTCGGGCTCTACGTTTGGCTGAAGTTGTCGGAGCGCAAAGCTCGGGTGTAATGATCGGTGTGTTGATGGAGAAAAGTGTCGATTATATCGTCTCAATACTGGCTGTTCACTTGTTGGGGCGAACGGCCGTACCACTGGACAGCAGTTACCCGGTAGAGCGATTGAGGCAAATGATCACATCAATCGACTTGTCTTTATGCCTGGTGAACCAACAGCACAGTATCGAACTGACCAGGATGCTGGACGAACATACCCACCTGTTGCGTATGGACGAGCCTGTGGCGATGTCGGTACATGCCTCTGGCCTCGAGATCACTCCTGAGGCGCTGGATGAAGTCCCTGCCTACATGGTTTTTACCTCAGGGACCACCGGGCAGCCCAAACCAGTAATGGTGCCTTATCGATCGCTGAGTACCCTTATTGACTGGATGGTGGAGGCGCCGGGCCCGTCTGGCACCACCCTGCTTTATGCCGCCCAAGGGTTTGACGTCTCATTTCAGGAAATCTATAGCGCCTTGTGTCGGGGTGATCGTCTGCTGGTCATCACGGACCTGCAAAAGAAGGATCTGCACGAACTGACTCGGCAGTTGGCCTCAAGGGCGGTCACCCGTCTGTTCTTGCCGACCTCCATGCTGATCCCTTTCGTCACGTTTAATCTGCACGAAGCGCAGGCATTGGCAGATCTCAGGGAAGTGATCTGTGCCGGAGAGCAGTTGAAGATCACTGACGCCGTCAGGCAGTGGTTCAAGACGCATCCCCAGTGTCGCCTTATCAATCACTACGGTCCGGCCGAAACCCATGTAGTGATGGAGCATCGACTCAATAGCGAGCCACAAGGCTGGCCGGATCTTCCGCCCATCGGCCAAGTCACCCTTGCCAGTAAAGCCTATTTGCTGGACGACCAGCTACAGCCTGTAGAGCCGGGCACAGTTGGACAGCTCTATATCGCAGGCCGGTCACTGGCGCTGGGGTACTACGGCATGCAGATGCAAACGGCTGAAAGATTTGTTACGCATCCCCAAACACATGAGCGGATGTACAACTCCGGCGACATCTGTGTCCTGAACGAACAAGGGTTATTCGAGTACAAGGGGCGCTGTGATCGGCAGTACAAGGTTCGGGGTTACCGGGTTGAGTTGAAAGAGATCGAGGCGACAGCCATCGCCTCCGGGCTGATTGACGATTGCCTCGTCGTTGCCCGGCAGTCAGGTCTGACCACTTCGCTGATCATGTACTTTACTGCGCAGGACAGCGATCAAGACATCAGCTTGAGCCTACATGGACACTTGGTGGCAAGACTACCCGATTACATGCTGCCCTCGTTCTACAAAAAAATAGTGGCCATACCATTGACGCTCAATGGTAAGGCCGATGTCGACAAGTTGCCCCTGGTCGGTGGGCTAAGGTCCGAAGTGTCGTCGAGCTACCTTGCGCCGCAGGGCGAACTCGAAACGACCCTGTGTGTGCTGGCGGCGTCCTGCTTCGGTCTGGATCGGATCGGTGCCAACGACAACTTTATCGAAGCCGGCGCGAACTCCATCACTCTGGTTACTCTGGTGGCCGAGTTGCGTTACCTGCTGGCCTATGACTTCCGCCAGACCGATCTGTTCGAGTACCCCACTCCGAGGCTTCTGTGCAGCTTTTACCAACGCTCATTAAGCGCGACGGGAGAGATTGCCCCGACCATTGCGCCCGCCAGCAGTTGGAAGCTGAGAGCGGCGGTCATTCATGGTTTTCAGGGAAGAAAGAGAGGCTGACATGCACGATCACGAGGAGCATCAAGTATCGCCGGTTGAATGCGGCATTGCGATTATTGGCATGTCCTGTCGTTTTCCAGGGGCCACATCGGTCCACCAGTACTGGCAAAACCTCTTGTCCGGTGTTGAAAGCATTCATGTCGAGACCGAAGCCGATGGACGAATTTGTGCTCGCGCCGAACTTCCCGGTATTGAAGACTTCGATTACAACTTTTTCGGATTCAGCTTCAAGGAGGCCCAATTGCTGGATCCGCAGCACAGAGTATTGCTTGAGTGCGCGTGGGAAGTACTTGAGGACGCATCGCTGCACGCTCATACCGAGTCTATTGGCGTTTTCTGCGGCGCCGGGCCTAGTTCCTATTTCATCAATAATGTACGCGGCCTTCATGCTCGCGACGGTGCCAGCGGTTTGTATCAGTCATCCGAGACGCTAGCGCAATTTATGGCCACGGACAAAGAGTTCCTGGCCAGCCGTATTGCATACAAACTCAACTGCTGCGGCCCTGCCGTTAACGTTCAGGCAGCCTGTGCGACGTCGATGTTCGGCATTCAGGCCGCTATTCAGGCGTTGTTACTAGGGGAGTGCGATGCCGCGTTGGTCGGTGCAGCTGCGGTCTCGGTTCCGCAATCGATACCGTACTTTTTCGAGCCAGGTATGCCTTTTAGTTCCGATGGGCATTGTCGCCCGTTCGATGCTAGGGCCAGTGGAACGGTGTTCGGCTCGGGTGCAGCTGTCATAGGGCTCAAGAGGCTTGCCGACGCTCTGGCTGATGGTGATCAAATTCATGCTGTGATTCGCTCGGTCGCCACCAACAACGATGGTGCTCATCGAGCAGGGATGTCGGCGCCTTCTGTGGCAGGTCAGTCGCGGGTCATTCGCGAAGCACTCGATATTGCGGGTATCGGCCCCGAGCACGTGAGCTACATCGAGGCTCATGGCACCGCGACGCCTATTGGTGATCCCATCGAAATCAAAGCCCTGGCCAATGCCTTTAACAGTCGTGACCGCGAGCAAACGTGTTACTTGGGGAGTGTCAAAGGCAACATTGGGCACCTGGGCTGGGCGGCCGGGATGGCCGGTCTTATCAAGGCAGTATTGATTGCCAGACATAAAGTGATTCCCCCAACCCTCAACTTCGAACAGTACAATCCTGAGTTGTACATCGAAGAAACACCCTTCGCCATCAACCGGCAATGTGTTGCCATACAGACACCTCACGTCATCGTGGGTGTCAGCAGTTTTGGCTTGGGCGGCAACAATTCGCACTTGATCGTAGAGTCTGCACCAGCACGGGAGCCTGCACATTCATCGTCTACCAATGATGCGCTTTGCTTGATCCCTATGACGGCGAGGGAGTGCGACGGCTTGCAGCACTTGTGCGGCAGCTACCGGCAGTTCCTCGACACGCAGTCTGACGAATGTTTCCCGGCATTTGTCGATAATCTCCTGCGATCCAGATCGTTGTTTGTACAGCGTACGTTTATCGTCGCGAGCAGCCGCAAGGAAGCGATCGACAGTCTGGCCGGCTTGTCTGTCAACGTCGAAACGCATACCAAGGGCGCACCTCAGGTTGGCCTGATGTTCTCCGGGCAAGGAGGCGAACATCGAGCAATGGGGCTGGAACTCTACAAATATGAAGCTGTATTCAAAGCTGAGCTGGACGCTTTCGACTCAGTCTGCCTGGACGTCTTCGGAGCCACTGCCGCGATGCTCTTGTTCGATCCGCAGATCAATGAGCGGATTGAGCAAGATATTGCCTGTTCGCAGCCCATGACGTTCGCCTTACAGGTTGCGATGGCGCGTCTGCTTCTTAGTTACAACGTCACCCCAATGGCTTTTTTTGGACACAGCCTTGGAGAGTACGCAGCTGCCTGCATCGCGGGAGTGTTTACTCCTGAGCAAGGTTTCAGAATGCTGGTGGAACGTAGCAGGCTTCTGGATTCGCTGGGTGATATCGGTGCTATGGCGGTCCTGGGGTGCGATCAAGAGCGCGCGTTGAAGTTGATTGAGGTTGCGGGGGCGAGTCTTTCGATTGCCGCCTTGAATGCAGCGAACAACACTGTGATTTCCGGAACCGTGGAGGCAATTGAAAAGCTCATTGAAGCCGCGGGTGACACAGGGCTGAATGCGACACGGTTGAAGATTTCGCGACCCGGGCATTCCTATTTGCTCGACCCGTTGCTGGACCGGTTTGAGGTCTATCTGGACAGCGTCGAGCTGAGCGCACCCACACACCCATTCATCTCGAGTGTGACGGGGAAACTGGCTACTCATGAAGTAGCAACCTCACAGTACTGGCGTCGTCATCTGCGTGAAACGGTAGATTTCAGGGCTAGCGTTGTCTACGCACATGACTTGGGTTGTACCCACCTTGTCGAGATCGGGCCAAAAGCCACGCTGTCGGGCCTGCTGATCAACGGCGCAGAGGATATGTTGACCGCGCTTCCTATGGCCAGGGGCGGTCATAGGGATCATCGGCAGTTTTTGACTGTGCTGGGTGAGCTGTTCCGGGCTGGTGCCGACATTCACTTCGCAACCACAGGTTGGCGGGCACCTGTGCTGGAGGGATTACCAATCTATCCTTTCCAGCGCGCTCGCTGCTGGATCGAAACGGCTGAGCCGGTTCAATCCATTGCCGACAATACTTATCAGACGGTCTGGCATGCGTTGACGGTTGACCAGATGAACAGCCAACCGACTGCCTGCCAAAAGGTTCTGTTTCTTGCTAGAAACGAGGTGTACAACGACGCGGAGACCGGTTTTCTGGAAAAGGTCTTCGATCAGTTTCACTGCTTCGCGTTGAATCGGCTGGCTTGCGTTCATGCGCCGTCTGGTGGGGCCCAGTACAAACCAGCACCACAAGATTACGATCAGCTATGGGGGGAATACCGCGACGGTATCGATAGGGTTTATCTCGACCTGCGGCACTCCCTGGCATCGCCGGCCACACTGGAATCGGGGAATGACGTGGCAACAGCGGTCAGTACCTGTTCGCTGGTCTTGAATCTGTTGCGCTCGGTGATCGGATTTTTTGAGCTGCGACCGCAGATTTGCATCTTGTTTTCCACTGCAGCCAGCGGTGATAAGGACATGATGCTTAACCCTGTGGCGAACAGTGTCGTTGGCATGATCCGTTCGTTGTTGATCGAGGAGCCAGGCTTAAAGGTCATGGCCCTGAACTTCATCAGAGAGCAGCCGCTCACGGGAATAGAGGAGGCCAGCTACCTCCAATTGTTGCCGTTGACCGATGAGTTCGTCATCACTGTAAGGCAGACCGAAGCCTTTGTGCCCCGGTTGGAAAAGACAGTGTTCAATGACGTTTCTTGTTTTACCTACTCTAGCGATCAGAGCTACTTCCTGATCGGAGGCGGTGGAGGAATAGGTAGGCGATTGATCGAAAGCCTCTGCGCCGACAAGGCCCGATCCATCTATGTTGTCGGGCGGACGGAACATCCTGGCGAGGCGTTGAGCGAGCTTATGGAACGTCACCCGACGATCCGGTATCTCGGGCTCAATCTGGCCACCGGCAAAGATCGCCGCGAATGTGCGAAGTGGCTCGAGACCTTGCGGATTCAGAGGGTCGCAATTTTCAATCTGGCTGTCGATCTCAATGACAAGCTGTTTGACGAAGTTCAGGAAGAGGATCTGACGCGCTCGTTTCAGTCCAAATGCAGTAGCGTCCTGACCCTTTACCAACTGTTGTGCAACCATGGAGCGGCGGTCGACTTCGTTTTCAACTTCTCTTCGGCCACATCGATTTTAGGCAACGGCGGGCAGTCGGCCTATGGCGCTGCCAGCGCGTTTCTTGATGCTGCCCATTCGCATTTGTTCGCCAACGCCGGGAGCGTACTGACGGTCAATTGGGGTATATGGGGCGATGCTGGAAAGCTGCGCGCCGACGGTCAGCGAATGCAGGTGCTCAAATCCAGTGGTTTGAACAGTCACAGCAGCGAGCAGGGTCTGCTGTTTATCCGCCAGCTTTTGGCCGGGCCTTCTCGTTCCGCTGCTTTCATGAACATTACGGCAAACGTCCTGCGCAACAGAACTCCGGTCACGGCACGTTTTCTTGAACGGCTGACGACTCATGATACGGGCAACGACAGAGCGCAGGCGGTCAGCGTTTCGGCACGCATACTCGGTTGTGCCGACGAAACCCAGGTTGCCGGCATCCTCGAGACCTGGCTCGCAACGACAGTCGATGACCTTGTCGGTCTGGAGGTGTCGACCCGTGGCCGCTATGACTTGATCAAGGATGTCGATTTCAGGGCGCTAGGTTTCGACTCCCTGGCACTCGTGCAGCTCAAGAATGCACTCATCGCCCAGTTGGGCTTGCATTGCACTCTCAAGAGCTTTTATTCGATGCGGGCATTGAGTGAACTCCATGCCACCCTCGCGTCCCACGTCAACACGTCGGCGTGGCGTGATATGAATCGCGACGTCAACAACGATGCTGATACGTGTGCGCAGGAAACAGCCGTTTCGTTGCAACAGACGAGGTGGATTTCGCTTATCGGCAAGGATTACGGCCTGCGCATCATTCCATATCTGATCCACTGTCCGCTGAATGCAGAGCACTGTCGAAAAGCGTTGGCCCAGGTTGTGGACGAGCATCGGTTGTTGAGGACCTTTTTCCCCAATGGGCGGCCAACGGTCAGAACAACAGGGCAGGTGCTCGCTGATTTTGGGGCGTTATGTACGGACCTGTCGTTGCTAACACCTTTGGACAAGGCGAAGCAGATCGGGGATCGTGTTCGGGTAATGGCGCGGGATCTGTCCAAGCCAGAGGATAACGTCACTTGGGCTATCCATTTTATCGATGTCGGCGAACCTTTCTTTATTGCGCTGCTGGGCGTTCAGCACCTGGAGTTCGATGGTAAATCCCTGACCTTGCTGTTCGATCGATTGGGCGATTGTTTGCATGACCTTGCCGCCAATGAACCATTGACTCCGATCGAGAACGAGTTTGGCTATGTCGATTATGCGCGACGTCAGCAGCAATATCTAAACCAACAGTGGCCAACCGATGCGGGCTTCTTCAAGGGACTTTACAACGCATTCGAAAGCACCACGGTGTTACCCGCGCATCCGGGCTTCGCATTGACGACCGCCTGTTCGTCGTCCCGACACAGCGTCGAAGTTCCGGGTGCTAACCGTACCCTGGTTGAGTTGGCAAAGCGGCAAGGGTTCAGCGTCTTCAATGCGATTTTGTATGTCTACGCCACGACCATGGCCGAAGTCATCGGTTGCGATCAGTTGATTATCAGCGCGATCAATAGC
The DNA here is from genome assembly GCF_018986375.1 of Pseudomonas sp. CVAP#3. NCBI lineage: Bacteria > Pseudomonadati > Pseudomonadota > Gammaproteobacteria > Pseudomonadales > Pseudomonadaceae > Pseudomonas > Pseudomonas sp. CVAP#3. The sequence goes on along the minus strand of NZ_JAHMSC010000011.1, from coordinate 145,535 downwards.
GGCAGGGGTTTGAGCGAATTCAACAACGTCATCGGTCCCTTCACTTCGCCGTTGCCCGTGCCAATCACGGTGCATCACGACTGGTTGAGCGGAATCTCGATGGTCGCACGCACATTGGAGGCCATTCAAGGCTATCCACTGATGCATCCGTCAATGTTGATAGGTGAAGTGTCGGCTTTTTCAGGGATGGCACAAGACTCCTACTTCTCGGACCTTGGGATCAACTTCCTCAACTATCGCCAAACCGCCGACTCCCCCGGCAAGGTGCAGATCGAAGGCGTGGAGATCCTCGGACCGGTGTCGGGTGATTTGCTAGCTGGCGCAAATATCGAAGACATGCGACGGGTACCGGGGTTGCATTTGGTGGTGGAAATCAACGCTGATGATTTGCGCTTCAACTTCTGGTTCCACACCCAGCGTTTTTCGACCGCTGAGGTTGAAGGCTGGGGGCGTCGCATGGTCGTCCACCTGGGGCAATTGCTGGAAATGGCGAGGACAACTCATGGCCAATGAGCCACTGTCTCTACTGTGCTTCTCGTACGCTGGCGGTAGTGCAGGGTTCTACTCGCGCTGGCGTCGTCTGCTTCCATATATCAAGGTTATTCCGATCGACATTCCTGGGAGAGGACGGGCGCTGGATATACCGGCACTGGTGACGCGCGACTCCTTGATCGACTACCTGCTGAGCCACTACGCAAAGTTGTGTGTGCCGCCATTTGCGCTTTTCGGTCATAGCCTAGGGGCGCGGATTGCCTTTGAATTTCAGTGGGCACTTGAGCAAGTCCTCGGACTGAAGGCCGCAAGGTTGTTTGTCAGCGGATGCTTGGCACCAGAACGATTTGCCCGGGCAATGAGTATCCGGGAGCAGGATCTGAGCGATGAAACACTGCTTCGTGTACTCGAAGACCTGGGTGGCACTCCGCCGGAACTTATGTCCAATCCAGGTTTGATGGAGGCGGCTCTGCCAATGATCAGGGCCGACTTTCTCTTAGCCATCGATCTGTCAACAAGCCGCGGCACGTTAATTGACGCACCTATCAACCTGTTGCTGGGTAGCCGGGACAAGGTGACCAACCTGTTCGAAGATTATCCGGGGTGGATGCGTCATACCACCCAGCAATGCCAAGTATCGGTCATCGAAGGGGATCATTTTTTTATCCGATCCCAAACAGCATTGGTCGTGAGTCTGGTGGGTGAGAAGCTGAAGGAGTTTGCATTGAATGTGGACTGACTACGAAGTGCTGCGCGTAATGAATGACGGTGGTTATTCGTCCCTTCAGGTCATCGGGCAACGAATGATCGAATGGGCACAACGCGAGCAGGCCTGTTCATACCGCTGGTATATACGTGACGTCGTTTGCGGTACCCATCATGATTTCAATGGCCGTGCTCGCAGTCCCTCCTCAAGTACCCGAAAGCTGTACATCTTGGTCACGGTGCTCTTGCTGATTGAGCGTGGGGAGTTTGCCCTGAGTGACAGCATCCTTGTGGATAAGGAGAGGGCGGGTCATCAAACCTGCGGTTGTCTTTGGTTACTGGATAGTCCGCGAGCTTTCACGGTTGCAGAGTTGCTTAAGTTAATGATGGCGCTGAGTGATAACGTCGCCACTTTCTATCTTGTGGAAATGGTCGGTCTTGATCGCCTTAACGCCTTGTCGAGTGTCTTGGGACTATCCGGAACCTGGCATTTGTCTGCTGTGCCGAGTCAGGCATTGACCGTTGATCATGCATTAAGCGCAGTCAATACCACCACTGCATTGGATCTGGTGACGGCCTTGTCGGTACTCGTCAACGGCACGAAAAACCGGTTGCCCCACGACGGGTATTTCATCGGCAAGGCGTTGTGTGAGTTTGGTCTGCACGTAATGCGCGGGCAGCAGGACACGACCGCCATCAGGAGTTGGTTGACCGATGTAGAGCAGGTTGGCGACAAACATGGCATCGGTTATCGCAACTACAACAACGTGGGTTATCTGGTGTGGGGAGGCGAAGTGAAAATTGTTTTTTCGATCATTGTCGACGACCTGCATCGCATTGAAGAACCCAGGCCTGCCTTTGCTTATGCCAGGGATTTCATTGCCTTATTTTCGCGCTTGCTGGATGACTACAGCCGGCTTGAACACTAATTCCGAGGACCACCAAATTGGCAAACTCCTTAGCCACAGCCTATGTGAATAAATCCGAAATCTATGACAGTGCGAGACCTTCCTATCCGCAAGAGGCCGTCGATTTCATCAAGAGTCAGCTTGATATGTCGCTGGCATTACCCGTTCTTGATGTGGGGTCCGGAACCGGGATACTGACCCGGCAATTGGCGACAACGGGCATGCCTGTGATCGGGGTTGAGCCCGATGCACAGATGCTGGACAGGGCCAAGCGGCACGAGGTGCAACAGAGTGCGATCTATCATCAGGGCTCGGCAGAACACTTGAACGTCCGGGACCGTAGTGTGGCTGCGTTGATATGCGGGCAATCCTTTCATTGGTTCGAGCCGAACAATACCAGGCTCGAATTCAAGCGGGTGCTGGCTACCGATAATCCAGTGTTTCTTGTCTGGAATATTCGAAGCCCGGATTGCGATGGGTTTCATGTCGCCTACGAGCGTCTGTTGAGCGGTGCCTTCGACCGATACTCGGAGACATTGCAAATCGACGATGCGTTGGAAGACAAGATTCGGCAGTTTTTCAGCGGGCCCTTTCAGGAGCGGACTTTCCACAACTGTCAGCGGTTGAGCGCATCGGGACTGCTGGAAAGGACCATGTCCTGTTCGTATGCGTCACAGCCTGGGACACCCGAGTATGTGGCGGCCAGTAACGCCTTAAACACCTTACATCAGGAACACCAGCAAAACGGCGAAGTCACGCTCAATTACAGAACGCGTGTTGTCTATGGCCGTGTTTAAGGCCATCCGAAAAGGTTCGCTGTTCAGTGGTTCGGCAATCGTTGTACCACTGTCTTTCTTTCCGACGCTGGCAAGGGCCGCCTTCCTATCTTATTTTTTGATTTTTCTAAAGGAAAGGTTTTCACTTTCAGTCGATGAGATCGGGCTTTTTGTCGGCGGCTTTATTCTCTTGAGTTCCTTGGCCAGCCTGTTGTTCGGTGCGGTACTCGACAAACTGAGCATCAAGGCACTGATGCTCACGTCATCGATCATTCAGTCGGCGATGTACATGAGTCTGTTTGTGTTCAACTCGCTGACCCTGGTTTTTGTACTCTGTCTGTTACTCAACTTTGCATATCTAACGCTGGAAACTGCGGTACGCATGTGCATTGCTCGGTTGTTTCCCCCGCAGGAAACCTCGTCGGTGCTATCGCTCAAGTACACTTTCACTAACACAGCCTATGCATTAGGGCCCTTGGTCGGGCTTTGGCTTAATCGGCAAGGCGTTTCGCCGTTATTGTTTTGCAGTGTATCGGCGTTGTTTTTTGTCCTAGTGGCTGCCAGTCCCTTCGCACTGCCACGTGTGGTCGAACAGGAAAACGTCGAAGGCGAAGGCGTGTTCGGTTCTCTGGCAATCATGGCCAAGGATCGCAACCTGTTGAAATTCACCATTGCCAGTGTTCTGTTGGCAGGTGTGTTCGGGCAGTTTCATATTTATGTGGGCCAGTATCTGATCACGACCCACTCCACGGCCCAGATGTACGAGATCATCAACGTTGTATTTGTCACGAATGCCCTGACTTCGATACTGCTGCAGTATCTGATCGGTCGACGGGTTGCCGCTGAACGATTCAGAATCTGGATCGCCGGGTGCATTCTGGCATTCGTAGTCGGGCTGATCGGCTTCGCTTTTTCCCAGACCCTCTACGCCTGGATCTTCTTCACTGCTATTTTTACTGTGGGGGAAATTATCATTCAACCCCTGGAATTTTTTTACATCACCCGTATTGCGCCGGCCGGGATGAAAGGGGCGTATTACAGCTCGCAAAACCTGACCTACCTTGGAGCGGCCTCGACGCCAGTGGTATGCGGTTTCATCCTTGCGGGCTTGAATCCGCTCTATTTTCTTTTGTATTTGATGGTTTTGCTTCTTGTGGGGGGGCTGATCTTCTATGTCGAAGGCGGCAAGCTGGCTCAATAAGAATTGTCTAAAAAAAACAGCCCCTTTCAGGAGGGGCTGGTCATGATCAAGGATTAATACGATTTCGCGTAAAGAGCCCACGTATTGGTTGGCTTTCCAGTGAATAAACAGGTCGCTGTATTCTTGGGTTGAACCAAAGGGATGCAGCGGACTGTTACGCCGAACTCTCCAATGGCCTTTTCAACTTTTTCATCCTCAATGAAAGGCGCCAGAATGAACGCATTCAATTTATCTTTTCGCTGGAAGGCGTTCTTGAAGTCTTTGAGGCTGGTCACTGTTTTGGTGTGTGCGGAAAGTTTTGATTTTGCACTGTCTAGCATTGATCTCTGAATAGTGAGTAGAGTTCGCTGGATTTCTTTGACAAAAGCGTCCGAGTCAACTTTCAAAATGCTTTTGATGTTGTCTCTGCAAGAATAAGAGACCACATTTTGTTCGAGCTCCTTTATTCCCACTTCAACCCGAACGGGCACGCCGCGTTTTATGTGATACCACTTCTTCTCGCCGCCGTTCATCTCGCGTTTATCGATACTGACTCTGAGGTACTGGCCTTTTATTTTTTTGCGAGAGATTTTCTTTTTCAGATCATTACAGTAAGCATAGATAGCCTCGGCATCCTGTTCGTTGCGGACTATCGGAACGATGATGATCTGTGTTGGTGCTACCAACGGCGGTATTACCAGTCCGTCGTCATCTCCGTGGGCCATGATCATGGCACCAATCAATCGTGTGGAAACGCCCCATGAGGTTGTCCAGGCAAGCTCCTTGATCCCGTCCTTATTGACGAAACGAATGTCCGAGGCCTGGGCGAAGTTTTGACCCAGGAAATGCGAGGTTCCGGCCTGCAAAGCCTTGCCATCCTGCATCATCGCTTCAATGGTGTAGGTGTTTACAGCGCCAGGGAATCGCTCCCATGAACACTTTTCACCCTTGATAACCGGTATGGCCAGATAGTCGACGGTGAAACGCTCATAGATATCGAGCATCTTCAATGTCTCGTCCAGAGCCTCTGCTTTGGACGCATGAACGGTATGACCTTCCTGCCACAGGAATTCCGACGTTCTGAGGAAGATCCTTGGGCGCATTTCCCAGCGGAGCACATTGGCCCACTGATTGATAAGTAAGGGTAAGTCTCGGTAGCTTTGCACCCACCTTGAGAACGAGGCACCGATAACTGTTTCACTGGTGGGTCTTATGATGAGTGGCTCTTCCAGTTCACCGGCAGGGATCAATTTTCCATTAGCTGATTGTTCGAGTCGATGATGGGTTACAACTGCACACTCTTTGGCAAAACCATCTACATGCTCTGCTTCTTTTTGAAGGAAGGATAGCGGGATTAAAAGTGGAAAATATGCGTTCGCATGCCCTGTTTCTTTGAATTTTTGATCAAGTTCTCGCTGAATCTGTTCCCATATTCCATAGCCCCAAGGGCGGATGACCATGCAACCTCTAATGGGAGAGTTTTCAGCAAGTTCAGCCTGGCTGATGACTTGCTGATACCATTCGGAAAAATTTTCATTTCTTGTAGGCGATATCGCGTTTTTCATAATGCCTCGGGCCTAGAAAAGGCTGCGTGTGACTTTGGATTTGGTGTTGAATAGGTCTATGTATATTTTTTGGAGGTTGGAATTTCAAGTGTTTATGTTTTTGTTTGGATATTTCGGAAATTTCTTTCAGATAAATCTGCTCTTTGACAGAAGGGGCGCGCTTAAAGATGTGGTTCATTCGGCAATCAGGATCGTTTGTAGTAACAAGAAGAAACCGAGGAATTCACCTGCAAGCCCAAGGAGAAACATTAAACATACACTTCAACCGCCAGCCATGATCCCGGGGGCGTCATCCGGCAGCGACTCGATCAATTGACAGAGCAGGGCAAACTGCAATTGGCGATGGTTTTCCAACAGGCACAGGTGGACACAGATCGCGTGTACTTCGGTGTGCCCCGGCACATCGAGCACGCAATGCAGCTCGCATTTATACAAAAACGATTTCATAGGGCTGACGCATCCGCGCCAGGATAGCCCTGGGTAGCTTCGGCGCGATGCCGATCTCCGGTTCACCGTTCAGCTGGCTGGCGTACGCATGGGTGGCGTGGCATTTGCGCGCGACGGTCCAGGTATCGAGGCGAACCTTGCGGGCGCGGTGCCAGGGAATCAGCCCCTGATCGCGGGCCGGCCAGTGCCAGGCCCAGACCGGCACTTCATTGAAACTCGCGCCCACCATAAGGGCGGCTTTTGCGCTGGCCCGACCTACGGTGTCATGGTCGATGATGCCGTCCTCGCTCCAGGTGCTGAACACCACATCACCCGGTCGCAGGTAGCGTGCGATGAATTGCGTCAAATGGAGTTCACGCTCGGCCAGTCCGTTGTCGGTAAAACCGCCGCGAATCCATTTCAGGCTATGCATGGGCAAACCGAGGCGACGCAGGGCTTCGACGCTCTCCTGGGGGCGGAACACACTCAGGCGCTTTTCCGACCACAGGTTCGAGCCTGGATGACTGGCGCTGCCGTCGGTGATCGAGATCAATTGCAGAGGGTGGCCGAGGGTGGTCAACAACTGCAGCAGGCCACCGCAGGTCACGACTTCATCACCCGGATGCGGTGCGATTATCACCGCGCGAGCACCTGCGGGAATAAGGGTAGATGTGCTGATGACTGGAATATTGTCCAGTTGCCGGGCAGTGTTCCAGATCTGCACAGGCAAACTACTATCGACGAGGGTAGTGGATTTCATGGCGATACGTCCTTGTTCTGGTGTGCCGTCACACGTATTGCAGCTGGCTGAACACGCCGGCGCAGACCCCTTGCGGCTGGATGATCGCAGGGCACAGCGCTCCAAACCCTGGATTGCTGCGAGCAGAGTATTGCTCATACATCACCATTCGTCGCCCCCGTCACCTCCCTAACGGGCGTTTTTGTGACGTAGCTGGCTCAAACGCTGCCGATGAGGGGCGCAATTGCGTATCAGTCTTGCTCCTCATGCTGCAACTCGAACAACAGCAACGAGCGTCCGGTTACCGAATATTGATGATTGAAGTCGAACCGCTCCTGGCCCTGAATCGAGGGTTGGTTGGTGTCAATCATGCAGGTCCAGAATCCGCCGTCAGGCACTTCTGGCAGTTGAAAATTGACAATGTCGTGATGAGCATTAACCACCAGCAGCAAGGTAGCGTCGGCGCCTTTGCGACGGATTCCGGTTTCCTGGGCGCGTCCATCGAGCAACATCCCCAGGCATCGCCCGTGGCTATCCTGCCATTGTTCGGTGGACATTTCGCTGCCGTCGGGCGCCAGCCAGGTGACGTCCTTGACGCCAATATCCTCGTTGTAATTGCCCACCAGAAAACGTCCGCGCCGCAGAATCGGATAGGCCAGGCGCAGCTTGATCAGGCGTTTGACAAATTTGAGCAAGGCCTTGCCGTCTTCGCTCAAGTCCCAGTTGACCCAGCCAATTTCGCTGTCCTGACAGTAGGCATTGTTGTTGCCGTATTGGGTTCGGGCAAATTCGTCACCGGCCACCACCATCGGTGTGCCTTGGGCCAACAGCAGGGTGGCGAAGAAATTACGCAACTGCCGCTGGCGCAGCGCATTGATCTCGGGATCGTCAGTGGGGCCCTCAACGCCGTGATTCCAGGACAGGTTGTGATTACTACCGTCCTGATTTTCTTCGTCGTTGGCTTCGTTGTGCTTTTCGTTGTAGGAGACCAGGTCATTCAAGGTGAAGCCGTCATGGGCGGTGACGAAGTTCATGGAGGCGTAGGGACGGCGGCCGCGTTGATTGAACATCTCACCCGATGCCGTCATGCGTGCGGCGAAGTCGGCGAGCTGGCCGTCATCGCCTTTCCAGAAGGCGCGCACGGTGTCGCGGAAGCGGTCGTTCCACTCGACCCAGCCTGGCGGAAAATGGCCGACCTGATAGCCACCAGGGCCAATGTCCCAAGGCTCGGCGATCAATTTTACCTGACGCAGAATCGGGTCCTGGCGGCAGGCAACGAGGAAGCTGTGACGCTCGTCAAAACCATCGTGATATCGCCCGAGGATGGTCGCCAGGTCGAAGCGGAAACCGTCGACGTGCATTTCCGAGGCCCAGTAACGCAGCGAATCGGTGACCATTTGCAGCACACAGGGATGGCTCAGGTCCAGCGTGTTGCCGGTACCGGAGTCATTGATGTAGAAGCGTTTGTCATCGGGTTTCAGTCGATAGTAGGAGACATTGTCGATGCCGCGCATCGACAGGGTCGGGCCTTGTTCGTTGCCCTCGGCGGTGTGGTTGTAGACCACGTCCAGAATCACTTCAAGATTGGCTTCGTGCAGGTGCGCGACCATTTCCTTGAACTCGGCGATCTTGCCACTGGCCAGGTAACGCGGATCGGGGGCGAAGAAGGCGATGCTGTTGTAGCCCCAGTAATTGGTCATGCCCTTGTGCAACAGGTGCTGGTCATTAACGAAGGCGTGTATCGGCATTAGCTCCACCGACGACACGCCAAGTTTGCGGATATGTTCCAGCAGGTCATCGACCATCAACCCGGCGAAGGTCCCGCGCAGCGCTTGCGGGACGGACGGGTGACGCATGCTGATGCCGCGTACGTGAGCCTCATAAATGATCGTTCGATCCCACGGCACATTGACCCGATGGTCATGGCCCCAGGTGTGCGCCGGGTCGATGACCTTGCACTTGGGCACGAAGGGTGCACTGTCGCGCTCATCGAAACTGAGGTCGGCGTCGGGGTGGCCGATGGTGTAGCCGAACAAGGCTTCGGACCACTTCAATTGCCCCACCAACTGTTTGGCGTAGGGGTCGATCAGCAATTTGTGATGGTTGAAGCGGTGACCGTTTTGCGGGTCGTAAGGCCCATAAACCCGGTAGCCGTAGATCAGCCCCGGATGAGCGTCCGGCAAGTAGCCGTGAAAGATTTCGTCGGTGTATTCCGGCAGTTCGATACGTTCGAGCTCGACTTCGCCGGCATCGTCGAACAAACACAGTTCGACCTTGGTGGCGTTAGCCGAAAATATCGCGAAGTTGACCCCCAGACCATCCCAGGTCGCACCGAGCGGGAAGGGCAAGCCTTCACGGATTCGCGAGGCCTCGACGTGAGGTTCTGGCGCGGTCTTTTTTGGCGTGGTCATCATTGCTCCTGCAATTGGGCTTGGGTGATGGCGCCGGCATTGCTGGCCTCTCAAGGCCGCGCCATCCCCGAAGTGGCGAATCTGCTCGCCACGCGGTCAATCAGGATCGGGCCCCCTCAACTGGCCGGCTTGTGTGGCGCTCGAGGCTTTTTCGCGGTCACAGGCTTTTCACCCGGTGGCGTTGCGACCTTGGCGGGTGTAGTGGCTTTGGTTTTGGGCTTGGTCGCCGTGGGTTTGCTGGCTGCTGTTTTACTGCTGTTGGTTTTGCCGCTATTGGTTTTGGCGGTCCGGGCAGGCTTGGTCGGGGCCAGGGCTTCGGCCTCTGCCAGCTTGCAGGCCATCTCCCAGTGGCGCGCTTCCTGGCCTTCGGGTTTCCCCTCGGACTCCCAGATCTGATAGGCAAATTCACGAACGCGTTTGTCATCGGTACTCATCGCAATGCTCCTGAGTTGAACTCAAGTCTGGATAAACAGATTGACCGGGAAGTCTCCCAGCGCGGCGCTAATCAGCAACTCCTTGTGGTGTGTGACTGCACCTGTTGTAAAAAGTCCCTTCAGTTTTTCTTCGGCGGTGGAGAACGGCAGTTTGACTCGGGTGTCGCCCCAGAGCAGGGCAGGCACCTGCGGTGTGGCACTGCTTTCCAGCAGCGACGCAACCCGCACCGGCACCAGCACAATCGCCCGTTGGCCGTCGAGTTCGCGGGCGAAAGCCAACACCCGCCCGGCCTGACTGCCCACCACCTGCAACGCTTGATAACGGCCCCGCCGAAACAGTTGCGGGTATCGCGCGCGTAACGCCAGCGTGTGGGCGATCAACGCCTGTTTGATGTGCCCGTCACGCCAGTTGTGCAGTAACTGTCGAGTGTCCACCGGGGTGTGCAATGCCTGCTGGCGGACGCTGAAATCAACCGCTCGCCGATTGTCCGGATCCACCAGGCTGAAATCCCAGAACTCATTGCCCTGATACAGATCCGCAACCCCCGGCACCGTCATACGCAGCAAGGTTTGCGCCAATCCATTGAGCGCACCGCCGCAGGCAATCGCTTGCGCAGCATCGGCGATAGCACCGCGTAAAGGCAGGCCTTCGGGGCTGAGCAGAAGGCGCTCGAGGAAGGCCCGCGTGGCCTGCTCATAAGGCTCGTTCGGTGCGCTCCAGCTGCTCTGGAGTTTGGCTTCGCGCAGGGCTTTTTGCTGCCACTGCCACAGTCGCTCGGTGTAGGCCGTCATCGACTGCGCGTCTTCGCAATGCAGCTCCAGTGGCCAACTGGCGAGCAAGGTCTGGTAGAGCAGCAGTTCATCGGCGGGTGAGGGCATCGACGGATCGCGGCGCAGGGCAGCACTCCGTGTCCGCCAGCCTTCGACTGTTTCGGCATACCAGGTACTGCGTTCGCTGAGTAATGCCAGACGTGCGCGGCTGTCTTCACCGCGTTTGTGGTCATGGGTGGCGCTGGTCAGCAGCGAGTCCGGGAATTCGCCGAAGCGTTGGCTGCACGCCGTGTGGAAGTCGGCGAGTGGGGCGCTGAACTGCTCGGTGTTGAAGCCGACATCGTTCCGTGACAACAACACGCCTGAGCGATAGAGGGCGGTGTCTTCCACGGCTTTGGCGGCGGTCGGCGAGGTCAGTTGCTGAAAGCGCACGCAGGCGTGCTTGAGGATCTTGCGTTGACGGCCCACCGGGCGCTCGCGCCAGGGCTGCCCACCCAGCCACAGCGCCAGATAGTCGAGCACCGGCCAGTCGGCTTCGCTCAAGGTCTGGCGCGCGCCGCTCATGGCCTGCTGAAAAAACACCTGGTCTTGCGCCGAGCGTCCGCACGGGCCGATGTACGTTCGGTACACCGGGAAATGCACGATCAGTTCCTGCAATGCCCGACGAATCGCACCAAGGGTCAGGTCTCGGCTCATCAGGTCATCGCGGGCTACTTGCAGCAAGGCCTGCGCGACACTTTCGAAGTCGCCGGCCAGCGAACCGTTGAGCATTTGCTGGCGTGCCAGTTGGGCTTCCTCGATGAACGCTGCGGGCCGTTCGGTATGTCGGCTCCACAGTTCGCCAAGGACTTGCTCGCCTTGCGGGTCGTGTTGCAGCAACGACAGCTGATTCATGAACTCATAGCCCGTGGTGCCATCGACCTGCCAGTCGCGACGCAGCGTTTCACCGTCGCCGAGGATTTTTTCGACATAGATCGGTACGTGCCGCAACGGTGACAGGGCGTTCACCCGACGCCTGAGTTTGCGACAGTAACCCCGCGGGTCGGCAAGTCCGTCGATGTGGTCGATACGCAATCCGTCCACCAGTCCCTCGGCAATCAGCTCGAAAATTTTTGCATGGGTAGCTTCGAACACGGCCGGGCGTTCGACCCGCAGCCCGGCCAGCTCATTGACGTCGAAGAAGCGCCGCCAGTTGATGTCATCGGCCGCCGTGCGCCAACTGGCCAGGCGATAGCTTTGGCGTTCGAGCAGCTCGTGCAGACGGCTGAAACCTTCAGGTTGGCGGGAGTCATGGCGGCTGAGGTTGTACTCGATGCAGCGCAAGATCGCCGGATCAGTCGCCAGTGTGATCAGCGCTTGCTGCAAGGGGTGCGCAAGGGAGTGGGCATCGGTCTGGTAATGCAGGGTGGTGAATTGATCGGCCAATGCCTTGAGTTGCAGTACCCGTTCGACGTCGAGCGAATCGTCAGGCTTGAGCAGTTCAGCGTAGTCGGTGGGGCAGATCGGAAAGTGGTGCTCATAGTGTTCGACATGGAAGCTGCCCCGTCCCGGATCGAAGCGCAGCGTCAGCGTGCCGTCCTGCAAGGCGCTGCCGTAATCGCTACCCAGAAACGGCAGCAATAGCTGGCCTTCGAGTAACGGGTCTGGCGAATGCCATTGAATGTCGAAAAACGCACCATAAGGACTCAGCCGCCCCCATTCCAGCAAGTCCAGCCACCAGGGATTGTCGGCGCCGCCGACGGCCATGTGGTTGGACACGATGTCCAGGATCAGCCCCATGTTCTGGGCGCGCAGCGCACTGACCAGTCGCCGCAGGGCTGCCTCGCCGCCCAGCTCGGGATTGACCCGGCTCGGGTCGACCACGTCATAGCCGTGCATCGACCCGGCCCGCGCACTCAACAGCGGCGAGGCATAGAGGTGGCTGATGCCCAAACCGCAGAAATACGGCACCAGCGGTACGGCGTCATCCAGGGTGAATCCCTGATGAAACTGCACGCGCAACGTCGCCCGTACCGGGACGGTTGGCACCTCACTCATTGATCACGCTCGGCTGCCTGAAGGCGTGCGCAAGCGAGCAGTTCCAGCCGTCGTGCGGCATCCGTATCGTCCAGCAGCACGTCGCTTTCATCGGCAAAGCGCCGACGCCAGTTCGGATGACTGTCGGTGGTGCTGGGGAGGTTGGCCTGTTCATCAATGCCCAGCGCATCTTCCAGCGGCAGCAACACCAAAGGGGCGCGGGTGTGACCCAGGAAGCGCACGCTGGCGTCGAGCACCTGGTCGGTCTCGTGGGTCTCCTCGCGGAAGTTTTGCGGGTCCTGACTCAAGGCCCGACGCAAACCTTCACGCTCGCGCTGACGGTGTTCACGCCATTGCTGTTCACCGTGGCTGTCGACCAGCCCCAAGCGGACACCCCATTCGATGTCGCGACCATGCCACCAACCGTTGAGCGTCGGCAGGTCATGGGTGCTGGTGGTAGCCAGCGCGTTGTCCGGCCAATCGAGAATCGGTTTGAAGTGTGCCCCGTGGTCCTGCTCGAACAGCAGTACGCGCATACCCAGGATCGAGCGGGCGATGAGTTTGTCGCGCAGGCCATCGGGCACGGTGCCAAGGTCTTCGCCAAGCACGATCGCCTGATGTCGATGGGACTCCAGCGTCACCAAACGCAGCAGATCGTCCACTGGGTAATACAGATACGCGCCGTCACTCGGCGGCGCACCGAGGGGAATCACCCATAACCGCTGCAAACCCATGACATGGTCGATGCGCAGACCACCGGTATGGGCAAAATTGGCCCGCAGCATTTCGATAAACGCGCGAAACCCATTGCGTATCAGCCCTTCGGGGGAAAACGCAGAAATCCCCCAACCTTGCCCCGTGCGGTTGAGAATGTCCGGGGGCGCGCCGACGGTGAGGGCCGCCAGCAATTCGTCCTGACGACTCCAGGCCTGGCTGCCACCGCCATCCGCACCGACAGCCAGGTCGGCGATCAAGCCGATGCCCATGCCACTGCTACGCGCAACGGTTTGTGCGCGTTGCAAACTGCGGGCGATCAACCATTGGCAAAAGGCGTAGAAGCCGATGCGATCTGCATTTTTCTCGGCAAATACCGTCAGTTCGACACTGCGCGGGTCGCGCCAGTGCTCAGGCCACTGGCGCCAGTCGAGGCTTTCGCCAAGGGCGGCACAGGCTTCCTGGAGCGCCTCGAAACGGCAGTGGTTTTCCAGGGCCTCGCCACCGTCGTGACGAAAGCTGCTGAAGTCCGCGTGCAAGGGATGATCACCCTGGGAGAATCCTTCATACAGCGCTTGCAACAATTGCTGTTTGGCCTTGGCAGCCGCGGGCCAGTCGATCAGCGGTTGCTCTTCCAGGTGCTTGAGTTCGTCGGCCAATTCAGTGGCATCGATGGCCAGGCGCAGGGCGCGTTCGCCGAGAACTTCCCCGGGTGAGGCGTACAGGCTATTGAGAAACAAACGGCTGGAGGGCGAGTAAGGGCTGTAGCGTTGTGTGTCGTTACTGAACATCGCGTGCAGCGGGCTGATGGCTAACGCATCGGCGCCGCGCTCACCGGCAACGCGGGCGAGGTTTTCCAGTGCCTGCAGATCGCCGAAGCCGCCGTCGCCGGGGCGTCGTAGTGAATACAATTGCACACTCAGGCCCCAGGCCCGGGGTATCGGGTTGTCAACGGCAGCGGCCACGCTATGGCACTGCAAGGGGGCGACGGCGAGTGTGAAGCATTGGTCGGCGATGTGAACTTCCTGATAGCCGATCGGGATCAGCCCCGGCAGAACCGCTTCGTCATCGAGTTTAAGGTGGAGGATCGCGCCGTCTTCCAGGTGAATCTCGCAGGGCGTTTCAGGGGCAAAGTGAAGCGCGAGGTCGAGGCCGGCGCCGACGTCGACGGTCATCATTGGCGGCAAGCGTTTGTTTTGTTGGTTCTGTTGCAGTTCCTGCAGGCTGGCGTCGATTTCCTGAGCGCTGCCAGCCGGGTGGCCGAGCCCGCTGAGGATCGCTCGCAATGCCGCCGGAGCGACTTTTTGGGGGCGGCCGTTGGCGTCGATCCAGTCGACTGCCAGGCCGGCTCGGCTGGCGAGGATTTCCAGTTGCGCATCGCTCATGGACGCTCTCCAGTGGTGGGTAGCAAGGGTGTCGTTGCCGTCAGACTGACCAGCGCGCAGTAGGGGGCGAGGGTGCCTTGTTGCAGGGCTTCGAAGGACCGCTGCGGGTACTCGAACAGCAACCGGGAATGGGCTTGTGATGAATGGGACACGGGCTCCGTGGTGAGGTTCAGGTCGATGCACAGCAGGCTGCCATCGCCCATGTGCCAACGTGCACTTATCGCACCCGTTGCCAGCACCGTGGCGCCCAGCGCGTGAGCACCGGGCAGGCGCGGGATGATTTCTCGATGACGGATCAGCAGCAACTGTCGATACAGCGTCAGGGTTGCTTGCTGTGTCAACGGTTCAGATGATGTCAGTGTCGGCCGCGAAGCGGTGAACGTGTGCAACGCATTCGGGTCGGGAATCTGTTCGCGGGTGTGCGGATCGGCAAAGGCGCTGAACGCCGCGAACTCATTGCGTCGACCTTCTCGCACCTGCCTGGCCAAGACTCCATGGTGGCTGGTGAAAAACAGAAACGGCTCGTCAGCGGCGTATTCGTCGCCCATGAACAGCAACGGGATCATCGGTGACAACAACAGAAGGACCGTCGCCGCGCGTAACGCCTGAGGTGCAGTCAACTGGTGGAGACGCTCGCCAAAGGCACGGTTGCCGATCTGGTCATGGTTTTGCAGAAACAGCACGAAGGCACTGGGCGGCAAATGCCCACTGGGTTCGCCTCGGGCACGGCCATGGCGATTGGTATGGCCCTGATAGGCGAAGCCCTGGCTCAGGCAGCGGGCCAGTTTTTCGCTGGGGCCCTCGGCAAAGTCGGCGTAATAAGCCTCGGTTTCTCCGGTCAGCAGTACGTGCAGCGCGTTGTGCCCATCGTCGTTCCACTGCGCGTCGAAGCCCTGCTCCAGCAGGCTGGCCTGGTTGTGCTCGTTTTCCAGGGTGAGCCAGACATGACGGGGCGGGTCGATGTGCTCGCGCACCGTCGCCGCCAGTTCCTGAAGGAAATCCGGATCTTCGATGGCGTGTACCGCATCCAGACGCAAACCGTCAAAGCGGTACTCAAGGAGCCACATCAGCGCGTTGTCGATAAAGAAGTCGCGCACCTCGCGTCGGCGGAAGTCAATGGCTGCGCCCCAAGGCGTGTGCAGGTCTTCGCGGAAAAAGCCCTTGGCATAATGATGCAGGTAATTGCCGTCAGGGCCGAAATGGTTGTAAACCACGTCGATGATCACCGCCAGACCCAGACCATGGGCGCTATCGATCAGGTGCTTGAGCGCATCAGGTGTGCCATATGACGACTGGGGCGCGTAAGGCAGCACGCCGTCGTAGCCCCAGTTACGCTCGCCGGGAAACTGCGCCAGGGGCATCAGTTCGATCGCGGTAACGCCCAGTTCTGCCAGCCGTGGCAGGTGCTTTTCGACTTCGGCAAAACCACCCAGCACACCCACATGCAGTTCGTAGATCACCGCTTCATGCCAGGGCCGGCCTTGCCAGAAACAGTGCTGCCAACGGTAAGCATGCGGGTCAACCACCACACTGGGTGACGCAAGACCGCCGGCTTGCGCCCGGGACGCGGGGTCCGGCACGTCGCGTTCGCCCTCGATGTTGTAGCGATAGCGAGTGCCGGCCGGGCAACGGGTCTCAATCACGAACCAGCCGTTCGCCTGGGGCAACATCGGCAGTGATTGCCCGTCTTCAAGCTCGACACTCACATAAAACGCATCGGGCGCCCACAGGGCGAACCGGGTGTGTTCGGCATCCAGCATGACGGCGCCGTGGGGCCAGGTTTCCGGAGTCCGTAACGGCATTCAAGAATCCCTCTCACTGCTTGACCGACTGACCCAACGCCTTGGCGACCAGTTGTTCATAGAGTTCAGCATAGGGTTCGACCGCTTTGCACCAATTGAACGGCGCGGCCATGGCCCGGCAACGCATGGCGTTCAACAGGGGCGGGTGGGCGAACACCTTGAACGCCCGGCTCAAGGCTTCCTCGTAGCTGGCAACCGTTGACTCGTCGAAGAGAAAACCGGTGACGCCATTGTCGATGGTGTCGGCCAGCCCGCCGGTATTGCGCGCGACCGGCAACGAGCCGAAACGCTGCGCATACATCTGGCTCAAGCCGCACGGTTCATAGCGTGAAGGCATCAACAGGAAATCACTGCCGGCGAACATCCGTCGCGCATCGGTTTCATTAAAACCGATGCGTACACCGATCTGCCCCGGAAAACGCAGGGCGAGGGCGCGCATGGCTTGTTCTTCTTCAGGCTCGCCACGGCCGATGATCGCGATTTGCCCACCCGAAGAGACGATGAACTCGGACACGGCTTCGGTCAGGTCCAGGCCTTTTTGGTAGACCAGTCGTGAAACCACGGCGAACAGTGGGCCCTTGGAGTCCTTCAGGCCGAACAGTTTGCGCACGTGGGCGGCATTCACCGCTTTGCCGTCCCAGTCGCCGATGCTGAACGGGCAAAACAGGTGGGGGTCGGTCGCCGCATCCCAACTTTCGTCGATGCCATTCGGGATGCCGCTGAGCAGGCCTTGTTGGGTCTTGCTGGCAAGGAAACCGTCGAGACCGCAGCCGAAGGCCGGGGTGGTGATTTCCTGGGCGTAGGTCGCGCTGACGGTGGTGATATGGCTCGAATAGGCCATGCCAGCCTTGAGGAACGACAGTTTGCCGTAGAACTCCATGCCTTCCTGTTGCAGGGCATGTTCGGGAATACCCAGCTCGGGGCAAGAGGCGAGGCTGACCACGCCTTGATAAGCCAGGTTATGAATGGTGAACAGGGTTGGTGTGCGCTGACCACGCCAGTGCATGTAGGCCGGGGCCAGGCCTGCGGGCCAGTCGTGGGCGTGCACCAGATCCGGGCGCCAGTGGATGTGTGCCAGGTTGGCGGCGATGTCGGCGGCAGCCAGGCCCAGACGGGCAAAACGAATATGGTTGTCCGGCCAGTCGCGGCCATTGTTGGCGCCGTAGGGCGAGCCCTCGCGTTCGTACAGTTCGGGGCAGATCAGGACGTAGATGACCAGCCCGTCCGGCATGTCCATGCGGCCGATCTTGCAGGGTGGCAATGCGGCGTGTCCGCCCAGTTCGCCGATGATATGGATCGGGTTTTCGCTGTGCATCACTTGCCGATAACCGGGAATCAACACCCGGACATCGTGCAAATGGGCCATGGCGCGGGGCAATGCGGCAGAAACGTCACCCAGGCCACCGGTTTTCACCAGATCGGCGATTTCCGAGGTCACGAATAACACTTTCTTCTTGTTTGGATTCTGACGTGGAGCGGGCAGTACCGTTTTCGCACCCGGGGCAAGAACCGACATCGAGGTCGGCTCGCCGATTTGCTGGTGAGAACGCTCTCCCTGGATTTCTAAAGCGGCACCGTTCATGTGTTTCTCCCGTTTTATTGATCTGTTTCAGGCATCTCACCCCATGATGCAGGTGGCCAGTTCCTGTGGCCGGGCGCAAAAGCGCTACGCAAGGAGCAGCAAACGCTGGTCAATGCGCTGAATCTGAAAGGCTGTAGTGGTCGTTGCAAGGATTGCACCAGTCGCTGCGGCCCCACCTTTAACCTGACCCGTTGCGTCGGCAGAAAGTTTCGATTTTTTCCCCACGAAATGACCGGCCGGTTTCCAGTCACAAAATGGAGTCTAGGTCAGAACTTAGAGCGGGGTGTGTGACGTTTTGAAATTGTTCGACAATCGGTCTGACGTCACGATTTCCGCGCTCAATGAGCTGCGCCCGCACCGACGAAGTGCAGGTTCTGTCGCCGCCAAGGCACAAAAGGGGGGAGGCGGTTGCCAGAGAGTGGAGCGTGGCAAAGAGTTGTCCGCACTGTATTGGTGCGAACAACTTGTAGAAGAAGACACTGCCAACCCCGTAGCAGCCAGCTGCTACGGATTGTGTGTCGGGACAGCGGTCACGGAATTTTCGGTATGGCCTAATTCAACATTCGGATCGAGTGGCCGGTTGTCCAGGCTTGAATATCTTCAATCATCTGTGAAAAGAACAACCGGTAGTTTTGCTCACTGACATAGCCGACATGCGGTGTGGCCAGTACGTTGGGCAACGTCCGAAACGGATGGTCGGCGGCTAATGGCTCGCGCTCGAAGACATCCAGCGCTGCACCCTTCAGGCGGTTCTGTTCAAGGGCCCGAATCAATGCGGCTTCATCGACAATCGGTCCACGCGCGGTATTGATCAGTAATGCAGACGGTTTCATCCAGCCGAGTGCCTGTTCATCGACCAGGCCCCGGCTGCGCTCGCTGAGCACCAGATGGATCGACAGCACATCGGCTTGCTCGAACAGCTCGCGCTTGCTGACATAAGTAACCCCGGCTTCGGCTGCGCGCTCGGCAGTGAGGTTTTCGCTCCAGGCGAAAACGCGCATCCCGAACACCTGACCGTACTCGGCGATCCGTTTGCCGATGCTGCCCAGGCCCAGAATACCCAGGGTCTTGCCGTACAGGTCGCCACCCAGGCCTTGTTGCCAGTGACCGGCCCGCAGGGCGTTGGCTTCTGCGAGCAGATTGCGGGTCAGGGCCATGATCAGCGTCCAGGTCAATTCGGGCGCCGCCTGTTTGTAGCTGTCGGTCCCGCAAACCTGAATCCCCAACGCCGCGGCGGCCTTGAGGTCGATGGCGGCATTGCGCATGCCGCCGGTGACCAGCAATTTGAGTTTGGGCAGGCTACGCAGGAGTGCTTCGTCGAACAGCGTGCGCTCGCGCATCACGCATATCACCTCGAAGGATCGCAGGCGGTCGCTCAGTGTGGCGTGGTCGGCAGGGTAGTCATGCAAAAAGCTGACCTCGCCGATGCCGTCCAGCACCGACCAATCGACCACATTGCCGGCCACACCCTGCCAGTCATCGATCACCGCAATCTGCACAGTCATGAGCATTGTCTCTTCAAAGGGGGGCGTGGATTTAACCGTTGGCCGAGGCTGTAACGTCGCGATTATGGCGACATTAACAAGGAGGCGCACCCAAGGTTCAAGGCATCCAGCCCAGTGTCGCCAGCGCCAGCACACCATAACGCGCGCCTTTGGCGAAGGTCACGATCAGCAAAAAACGCCCCACGGGTTCTCGCATCACGCCGGCCACCAGGGTCAGTGGGTCGCCAATGATCGGCACCCAGCTCAGCAGCAGTGACCAATGGCCATAACGTTGATAGTGAGTGCGGGCTTTTTCCAGATGAACAGGGCTGACCGGAAACCAGCGACGCTCCCTGAAGCGCTCGACGCTGCGTCCTAGCCACCAGTTCAGCAACGAACCCAGCACGTTGCCGAGCGTGGCGACGGCAAGCAGCAACCACACCCCATGCTCGCCGTTGAGCAGCAACCCCACCAGCACGGCCTCGGACTGCAACGGTAACAATGTTGCGGCACCGAATGCCGCGAAGAATAGCCCGAGATAGCCAGCGAGCATTACCGGGCCGGGTAGTCGGCGATCACTTTATCGGTGCCATTTTTAGTCAACCCTATGACCTGATAAGCATCGGCCATGCCGTCCATTTCCATGCCTGGCGAGCCCATGGGCATACCCGGCGCGGCCGCGCCGAGCAGGTCGGATTGACTCAAGGCCAGTACCTGTTCGGCGGGGACATGGCCTTCGACGAACTTGCCGTTGATCACCGCGGTGTGGCACGACGCCAGTCGCGGCGGGACGCCGAGGCGTTGCTTGACTTCGCTCATGTTGGTTTCGACGTGATCGTTGACCTTGAAGCCATTGGCTTCCAGGTGCGCGATCCACTTTTTGCAGCAACCGCAATTGGCATCGCGGTGGACATCGATCGGAATCAGCTCGGCGGCCTGGGCCAGGGAGCTGATGAACAGGGCGCCAAGGGCGGCCAGACGCAGTGTGGTTTTCATCGGTTATCTCTCGTTGATCATTTCACGCAGCGCATTTTGACCATTTTCCCCGATGAAAAAGAGTGCTTATGTTTCAAAGTTATTCACGGATATCCCTTGAAGGTTATGCCCACGCGGAACGCACGGGCGGCATTCACTGGTTCACTTGACCTTGAAGCGCCCCATGATCGAACTGACCCGGCTATTGGCATCCAGCAACTGGCGCGTGTTGAGGTCGGTGGCGTGACCGCTTTGCACCAGCTCTTCGACCATATGGCGGATTTGCACCATGCTGCGGTTGATCTCCTCGGTCACCGCGCTTTGCTGCTCGGCGGCCGTGGCGATCTGGGTGCTGAGGCTGTTGATGTGGCTGACCGAGCCGGCCATTTCGTCCAGACCTGCGTTGACTCGCGCCGTCGCATCGGCGGCGGACTGACAGCTGGCCTGAGTGTTTTCCATCGCCGCCACCGAAGAACTGACGCCTTGTGTCAGACGACTGAGCATCTCGTTGATCTCCGAGGTGCTGGCCTGGGTGCGGGCGGCGAGGGCGCGGACTTCATCGGCGACCACGGCAAAGCCTCGACCTTGTTCACCGGCTCGCGCGGCTTCAATCGCGGCGTTGAGTGCCAGCAGGTTGGTTTGCCCGGCAATGGCGCCGATCACGCCGAGGATTTCGGTGATGCGTTGGGCGTCCTGCTGCATGCTTTCGACTTTGTGGGTGGCGCTGGCCACTTCGCCGATCAATGCGCTCACGCTGCTTGAGGCTTCGCCCACCACCACCCGCGAGCGGTCGGCGTGTTCGTTGGCGCGCTGGGTAAACGCGGCGGTTTGTGCGGCGTTCTCGGCAACGCTGTCGGCGGTCGAACTCATCTCGGTGATGGCGGTGACGGTCTGGTCGGTCTCCGAGGCGTGACGCTGCAGTATCTGGTTGGTATGCGCCGAGGTCTGTTGCAGGTTTTCCAGGCTTGAGGCCATGGCGCCCGTGGCCTGGGTGACTTCGCCGATCATGTTTTGCAGGTAAGCGATAAAGGTGTTGACCGAATGGCCGATCGCGCCCAGTTCATCCTCGGCGCGAATGGTGATGCGCCGGGTCAGGTCGGCGTCGCCGGTGGACAGCGCGTCGATGTTGGCTTTCAAGGCTTTCATGCGCTGGATCAGTTGGCGGATTGCATAGATTTGCAGCAGCACCAGCAGCAAAACCATCGGGATCTGCAACAGGCTCAAGGTGCTCAAGACATCGTCGCGTTGAGCGGTAATCAGTTTGGTCGGCAGGGCGGTGGCAAGGAACCACGGTGTGCCTTCGATCGGACGCATGAAGAAAGTGTTCGCCACGCCTTGATTGTCGAACTCGACGCGTTGCAGCGAAGCATCACGGCGCTCCAGTGCGGTTTTGATCTGCGCCGCAAACGGTGAATTGCCAGCCAGTTCACTGATGTTTTTCAGGACAATCGGAGCACTGATGCGCGAGCTGTTGCTGATGATCTTGCCGTCGGCCTCGACGATCAGCATTTCGGCGCCCAGGTCTTTTTCCTTGCGCGCCACCAGGTCATTGAAGAAGCCCAGGGTGACGTCAATGGTCGCGACTCCGTACGGCACGCCATTGCGCGCTATCGCCATGGCGCAGTTGGTGCGCGGTTCGGCGCTGGCATCGTCTTTATAGGCCGCGGCCCAGGCGCATTGGCCGCGGGGTGTCTGCATGCCACCCTTGTACCAGGGCTGATCGTAATAGTTGGGCGCTGCGTCGCTGTTCCAGAAGGTGTTGACGGCCAGTTTGCCCGACGCATCCCGGTGCCAGAAGGTACTGAATTTATTGCGTCCCGCTTCGCGCTGGCCAGGCAACGGCCAGATCCCGCCACCAAACACCTTCAGTTCACCGTACTGGTCCACCAGGCCCGGCAACACAGTGTCGATGGTTGCGCTGTCGAGCAGGGGAATGGTTTGGGTGATGCTGCGTTGTTGCGCTTGAACCTTGTTCAACTCGCCTTGGATCTGTTCGGCCACTTCGGCGATGCGGTTCAGTGCGACCTGTTCTTCCGTGTGCCGAAGTTTCGGCGCGACCAACTGGCTGATGCCCACTACCGTCAAGGCGAATAACAACAGGATGAACAGCACCAGAAACAACATGTAACGGGCTTGAATAGTACGGAATGCGGGCATTGAACCGGTCCTTGTGCTGAGCGCTCTTGTTGATTTATTGCGGCGTTTAGCAGCTATCGGCCCGCGGCAGGCTGTCTTTAGCACCATAGTCCCAAAAAATGGTTTTTACGGACGACCGGTTGATCATCGACATGGGCCATGTGCGGTTTCATCTTGGGCTGGCGACGTGGTTTCTTTCGTGGTTTTCAAGCTTGATTCATTGACGGTCTGATTGTTAAACAATTGTTTCAAGTCAATTAATTCAAGGGTTTGGTTATTTGTATCCGAAATGTACAAGAATTGTAAAAAGCTGAAATATTTGTAGTCCGAGGGACGCTGGCACATTGATACTCGCGTACCAATTCGTCAGTTGAACAAGGACTTTTTATGGTCACCTTACAAGGACGTCTCCGCGCTTCGGGGCAGCTCCCGGTCTGGCTCACGCCGCGCACAGGAGCACTCTCATGACCATCGGTTATGTCGGAGGCTGGACCAGCAAGGCCGGATTACTGATTCGCGAGGGCGGGACGAGTGGCAGTAAACCCGTACCGCAGAACGTCAAGGTCAAGCAGATGCTCGCACTGGTGGGCAACGATCCATTGGCGCTGAACACCGCGAAAATGAACGAGCAGAAGCTCTACAAGAATTTCAAGGGATTCGACCCCGAGACCGTCACGGTCAAACAGCTCGGAAACATCAGCGCCTTTTTGCGCGATCGCGGTTTGATCAGCGATGTGACGGCCCTGACGCTGCTCAACGCCGGCGACAAGTTCGATCGCTTTGGGGTGCCGAAAAATCTGGATGAAAAATTCAATGCGCTGGAGTACTTCGCCACGCAGCTGGATAACATCCAGAGCAACAACCTCAAAGGCAACAAGTACGCCAACCACCTGATTCCCGAGTACAAGAAGGCGATTTACGTACTGCAGAACCTGAAGACTTATGGCATGGGCAATGGCCCCGCCGTTCCGAACACCAAGGGTGTCAGCGGCAAAGCCTGATCTTCAAGTGCAACAGGCCCGTCATACACGGCATGAACGGGCCTGCGACGCTCAATGTTATCGATCGAGCATCTGCATGACGGCTTGCGGGTAACGCGCCCCGAGCACCGCGTCATCCGGAAAAATCGCCTCCAGCGCCGACAAGTCTTCCAGACTTAATGCAACGTCCAGTGCGGCGACATTCTCCTCCAGATACTTGCGTTGCTTGGTACCCGGAATAGGGATCAGGTAATCGCCTTGCGCGAGTACCCAGGCCAACGCCAGTTGCCCTGCGGTCACACCTTTTTCTGCCGCCAGCGCTTGCACCTGTTGGACCAACTGCAAATTCCGCTTGAAGTTTTCGCCCTGAAAGCGCGGGCTGAAGCGCCGGTAATCGTCCGCTGCAAAATCGTCGGGACTTTTCAGGGCTCCAGTCAGAAAGCCTCGACCGAGCGGGCTGTACGGCACAAAGGCAATCCCCAGGCGCTGACAGGTGGCCAGGCAATCGTTGTGCTCCTGATCGCGGCTCCACAGCGAATATTCGCTTTGCAGCGCGCTGATCGGGTGAACCTTATGCGCTCGTTCAAGGGTTATCGCCGAGGCTTCGCTCAAGCCGAGGTAGCGCACTTTACCGGCCTGGACCAGTTCGGCCATGGCGCCCACGGTCTCTTCGATGGCTACCTCAGGATCGACGCGATGCTGGTAATACAAGTCCAGAGTGTCCACGCCCAGACGTTTCAGCGTGCCGTCGATGGCGGCACGGATGTACTGCGGTCGGCCGTCGACTCCACGTGCAGTGGGGTTGGCCGGATCACGCACGATGCCGAATTTGCTGGCCAGGAATACCTGGTCGCGCTTGCCCGCAATCGCTTTGCCAATCAGTTCTTCGTTGGTGTGCGGGCCATACATGTCGGCGGTGTCGAGCAAATTGACGCCCAGCTCCATGGCGCGATGCAATGTCGCCAATGCCTCGCGGGTATCGCCGCCCGTGGTGTAGAAGTCGGTCATGCCCATGCAGCCCAGACCGATCGCAGAAACCTGAGGGCCGTTTTTGCCCAATTGACGAGTGTGCATGGTGTCGCTCCTTTTTTGATGTGGACCCATTGTTGCGCTCGACAAAAACAAGATAAACCGGCTAAAAGTGCTATCACTGTTTGTAATTTCTAAATAATCCGCGGGTAACCAAGAGCAATGGACCGTTTTAATGCCATGCGAGTATTCACTCGCATTGTCGAGCTGGAAGGATTTGCCAAGGCCGCGGACAGCCTGCAAATGCCCCGGGCTTCGGTAACCATCCTGATCAAGCAGCTTGAGGTGCATTTGGGCGTGCAACTCTTGCAGCGCACCACACGGCACGTCAGTCCAACGGCCGATGGCTCGGCGTATTACCAACGTTGCGTGCGATTGCTGGCTGATCTGGACGAGACAGAGGCAGCGTTTTCCACCTCTCGGCAAAATCCACGCGGGCTTTTGCGTATCGACATGCCTGCCGGCATCGGGCGTTTGCTGGTGATCCCGGCCTTGCCGGAATTTACCCGGCGTTACCCGCTGATCGAGTTGGAAATCGGCTTGAACGATCGCCCGGTCGACCTGATTCGCGAGGGCGTCGATTGTGTGCTGCGCGGTGGCTTGTCTCTGGATGATTCGCTGGTAGCGCGACCGCTGGCGATGCTCGATCAGGTCACCTGCGCCAGCCCCGACTACTTGCGACGCCAGGGCACGCCGCACTGCCTGGAAGACCTGGTGGGGCATCAGATGGTCGAGTATTTCTCCAGCACCACTGGCAGGCGTTTCGGCCTGGAATTTGACATAGACGGACACGTGCACCCGGTGAACCTGCCCAAACAGGTGGCGGTCAACAGCGCAGATGGTTATCTGGCCTCTTGTGAAGCGGGTTATGGTCTGGTCCAGACGCCGTACTATCACGTTGCACGGCAGTTGCGCGAGGGAACGTTGTGCGAGGTGTTAGAGCATCTGCCGCCGCCAGGGTTACCCCTGACGGCGCTCTATCCTCCGCACCGCCAGTTGTCTCTGCGGGTGCGGGTGTTTGTCGACTGGCTGGTGCAACTCTGCGCTCAGCCGGGTAACGGGTTGGTGCGCACCGATTCAGGTAACTGACGGTGAGGCGACTCTGGCTGCCGGTGGAGTAAGGTGTCGTGCAGTTGCTGCATGTGCGGACAGTAGAAACTCACAGGCCGCGGTTTTGCACCACGATGAAACAATGCATACCAGCCAGATGCCGCGGGCGCAGGCATCAACCCGGTAAATACGAAATCGATGGCGCAGAGTCGACGCATGTTCTGTGGAGAATGCTGCGACAGATCAAGCTTGATCGAGATCATCCAGTGCGCGGGTAGCTGCTGGAGCTGCAACTGCACGCTCTTGTCCAACTGATAAAGCACGACTTCCACTCGCTCATGGTGCTGGCTGATCTGCATTGGAAAAGAGTGTTGTGGTGGCGAGTCGTTTCGGGTGCCGAATGAAGCAGACAGTTGCCTCATGAAGGTTGCACAGGTCGCAGGCCATTCCAGTTGCGGTAACGGACGTGCATGCCCTTTGACCATTTGATAGCCAATGACAACACTTTCCTCATGGGACTCACCAAAGGGCGAGGGAACATAGTCGGGAAGCAGCCCGATGTTTTTGAAACCGAGTTTTTGCGCCATTTGCTGAGTGTAGAGATGATGGGTGACCTGCTTGATCGAGACGCTCTTGAGGCCGAGTCGGCTCGCACGTCGCAACAGTTCGCGACCCAGCCGGGTGGCGATGTTTTTGCCCCGGGCTTGCGGCTGTACAAGGCACAAGGCGAATTCTGCGTGATCCAGGCTATGTGCATCCCTGCACAATGCCGCGTGGCCAACAATGCGTTCATCGATCAACGCCAGCATTGAGTGCCATCGGTTGTCGGCGTTGTGTTGGCCAATCATCGACGGCAAATAGACATCAGGCTGTACATAATTTTCCCCATACACCTGGCGAAACAATGCACTGACAGCGCTAGAGTCCGCTTGCCTGAAACGTCGAAACCTTATTGTACTCATGGAGCAGGCTCCCGCTGAGGGGCGCTATACACGCGCAGGTCAACGATCCGGCGCTGCTTTCCCGAGCGTGGATGCAGCAGCAATGCGCCGGCCGTGCAGGGGCTGACGACACATTCAAGCTGACCACTGCCGATCATTTGGCTGATGTCCGGGTACTGACCCAGCAGTGCTGTGTGAATGGCCGGGGTTGAAGCGTTTATTGACCTCGAGTCGTGCGCGGGCACCCACCTCAGGGTCATTCGATCCTTGACCCCGACACTTTCGATCACCAACTGCCATTGCCAGCAATCGGCCAGGCGTTGAAGGATTTCGGCGATCTCCTCCTGGAACAACGAGATGACACCGATGCGAATACGAATGCTCTGTTCGCTACGTCCCAGCAAGGCGAATTTGCGTTGCCGGGTACCGCTCGGCTCGCGCCAACACGCGCGATCACCGACTGGATAACGCAGCAGTGGCATTAACTTTCGGGTCAAGTTGGTGATGATCAATTGGCCTGGGCGATGACATTCCTCGATGACCTCGTGGGTGTGTTCATCGACAATTTCCACCACCGTCTGTTGATCAAACACCCGGTGTTCACCCACCTCACAATCCCGGGTGCTGGCGCCCACGAGTCCTGCGTCGACACAGGCATAGCCAATGGACGCGACGCGTGCATTGGGAAAGACCTGAGCCAGCATCGGCAATTGTGCGGCAAACAGACTTTCGCCACCGTAGAGCACGGCGGTTATCTGTGGCAGGACGCAGTGTCGCTCGGCCAGACCGGCGGCGAATCGCAGAAGTTGTGCGGGTACGCCAGCGAGGACATTGATCTGGTGTTCGGCAATGGCCGCTGCAAGCGTTGCGGAGTCGACTTCGCCGGCAAACGGGAACTCGCAGATGGAAGGCGACACATGGGCCAATGATTCATGGATAAACAGAAAACTGGCATAAAGGTCGCCGGCAAAAAACAGATTGGCAACCCGGTCGCCGTCGCACAGTTGTCCCGAGAGGGCGTTCCCGAAGTGAGTCACCATGTTCTGCCATTCATCACGGGTGTACGCCACCAGTTTTTCCTGGCCGGTTGAACCACCGGTTTTGTAAATCAGGGCGTTTTCGGTTTTACCGGTCAGTACCGGCCAGGTGTTTAAATTGTGGCTGCCATTCCAATAGTCTGAAGCGACGATGAGTGGTAGATCTTCGACAGTACAATGATGTTCTGGCAGATGATTGAAGTGTGTTTTGTAATAGTGAGAATGTTTTCGTGAGTGCAGCAGCAACTCTTCGAATGAATAGTTAGTGTTCATGAATTCAGGCTCTTGATAGTTTGAAAGTAGGCGTTCAGTTGTGATGCTTGTTCGCTGAAAATTCAGTTCTCAAGTCAATAATCAGGGGTACTTTTCCGCTGTGCCTGTTGCGTTCGAACCGGTCGGGAGAACACCTTTGAACATCAAGTTCCAGCAGGCGGTTATTTACGGCTGTTGAAATAACGGGGATGTCCAGCACGCGTTGGCGCAGAACCTGCGGATCGTGTTCCGCGCGTACCACCAAACGTTCGGTTCCGTTCGAGTCGTGATCAAGGACAAGCTGCAGTTGAGTGGCGGCTTTTTCTTCCAGATCGCTGATCGAGACAAAGTCCGAAGCGATCCGCAACAGTCGACCGTGCCTCCCTTGCAGTTCAAATCGAGGCGTGTCCAGGCCACAAGGGCAGGTTCCTGGCAGCCAACGTCCAGTGTCCCCGACCTCGTAACGGTTGATCGTCTGACCTTCGCGTGCCCGCGAGGTAAAGAGCAAACGACCGACTTCGCCGGGTTCAACAGCAGCGTCGTGTTCAAGGTTGACGATTTCCAGCCACTGAATGTCGCTCATCAGGTGAAAAACGCCATCTGCGCTCGCCGGGCACGCATGACCGAGAGGGCCGGCGTCGACAGAACCGTAGAGGGCGGAACGAATCGTCGAGACCCCACAACGCTCCATCAACCGTCGGCTGGCATTGCCAGAATGTTCGCCGCCCATGAAGACTTTATTGACCCCACCGTAGGCCTTGAGGCGATCCTGCTCGCTGAAAAACAGACGCTGCAACGTGCTGGGCATGCCAATCAGCGTGTTGATGCGCTGGTCCACAATCAGTTGGGCTATTTCACTGAAGTCGTCGTCGTGGGGGCCGCCCATGGGGAAGTGCGTGACCCCCATCTGTTCAAGGATCCTGGAAAAACTGAACAGCCCGCCATAGAGGCTGCCACCGTAGAACAGATTCATCACTCGATCCTGCCCCGGCGTCAGTCCGTTGGCGAACATGCCGTCAGCCGCCGCGCGCATCTGCCGGTTAAAGTCCCGATAGCTGTAGCCAGCCAAGGCGGGAGCGCCGCTGGTACCACCTGAGCGGAAAAACAGTTGAGCGTCGGACGACCCGGATTGCGCGATGAAATCCGCCTTGTTCATCACTGCGCACGCGTTCAGTTGCGCTGGGGCGCCAGGAGGCTGGTCCAGTGTCGCGCGGTTGCTCGATAACTGCGTCGGCAAGGTTACCGAGGTCCTGCGGGTCAAGCGTGACAGGGCAAAAACACCGTCATGGGGTTCTCCTGCATAGCCGTCATGAATCAGCTCGGGAGGGGCGATTCGATTGACGCCCGCGCTCAGCAGTTGCCTGACCAGGCTTGGCGTTTGCCGGGGTGTGCAGATCAGTGCACAACTTTGCAGATGCGTGCGCCACGGCAGCAGGGACTCGGCAATCAACGCGTTTGGCATCGGCCGTAACAACAGCGTTCGAAACAACGGAGAAGGTGCCAATCGGCGATGGTGCTCCCACATGATGCGCCATCCATCACCGGACCAGACGCGTCCTGTCTCATCGGCAAAACTTTGATCGAGTCGCGCCAAGGCAATCCGGGTGGTGATCTCGCAGGCTTCCTGAGGTGTGGGGGGCAACGCTGGCCAGCGGCTGGCGCGGCGTTCGAACGCATCAGCGAGTTGTCCGCCGACAGCGTGCAGGGTTTGCGGATCATCACTGTCAACCAGCAGCCACTGCGGGCTGGAGCACGCTTGTTGGTCGAGCCGACACACTTCATCGACCAGGGCATCCAGCACTGCGGGGGACACGGCTTCAGGCGACAGGTAGGCAAAACTGATCTTGTGGCCCCAGTCGATCCAGCGACAACCGCTGGGAATCAGCCGGCGAATGGCATTGAGTGCTGCGTCGCCACCCCATGCGCTGACGCCATCGGCGTGAGCGCATAGAAGATCAAGGCAATCGGTATCGACAGGCAGCACAGCGATGCAGTTGGCCAGTAATCCGCTGGCGTCGCATTCGAGGAACGCCGCCAGTAATTGTGCACTCAGGCTGTTGTCACTGGAGCTTGGGCGCAGCCAGTTGATGTTGCCCACCAGCAGGCTTTCCAGCACTGCGCAGAACCCCAGCAATGGCGCGTTGGCAGGCGTGATATGCACCACGAGTCCTAACGGGGACCAGTTTTCGTACTGCGGTTGATCGTAGGCAATACGCCGTAATGACCGCGGCTGCACGCCCAATTCACGCTCCAGTTTTGCACTCAAGGCGCTCCGTTGGCAGAACGCGATCAGTTCCAGGCGTTGCCCCTCATCGAGTTCAAGGCTGTGTTGATGGGTCAGCAGTTTCTGTGTGAAACGGTCCGCGCATTCAAGAACCCTTTCGCTGGTCGGTGGTTGCCCCAGTTGTTGCGCCAATCCTGGCAGCAGCGTGTCGAGGGCCGCCTCAGGTGTGAGTGAGTCGTGCAGTTGGCCATTGATCAGGTACATATCAAGCTCCCCCGATCAGTTCGGCTGCGGCCATCGCACAACTGCGACTGGCGCTGGTTCCGGCGCGGCCATGCAACTCAAACCAGTCGGTAGCCAGGCCACAGCCACAGGCGGCACCGGGGTGCAGCGTCGCCAGGTCACTCATGACCACGGCGTGTGCCGGGCTCGATGAAATATAAGGCGATACGAAGTGCAACAGACCCCGCTTGCCGTAGGGCTGGACGGCGAAGTCGCTTGGGTTGCGGACAAACACCTTTGAGTAAACCGGTGCATGAAAGTGATGGTTGGCGCATTCGATATACGGCACGGCATGCTCGACAGCGCCGTACCCGTCTCGACAACGACGGGTATCTATCCTCAATTGCTGCGCAATCCGGGAATAAAGTTGCTGTCTGGGGACTTCCTCGCTCGCCCGGGTTTTCCAGCCACCGCCAAGGAATACCAGCGAATCGGGATGCAGCTCAAGGTCGGGTGCTTCAAGGGATTGCATGCGTTGCAAGGCCTGCCAAAGAAACGCAGGGAAGCCAAAGATGCGCACCGGTAAACCTTCAATTGCAAACTGGCGCAGGGCTTCGATCACGCCGAACACATCGAACTCGTGGCCGCCGCGGCCTGTGGCCCGTAGCGCATAGACCACCCGGTTGACCGGCGCGTATTGGCACAGGAACTGGTCGGTATAGGACGTTCCCAGGCTGATGGCGCCTACAGGCTCATAACTCAGCAACAGATAGTTGCACGGGGTGTGGCTGATCCAGTCGTAATGTTCGAAGATCCGAGTCACCATGTTCTGCGCCGCGGTGATGCTTCGCACGTCATAGCGCATGCGGCTTTTCTGGCCGCTGGTGCCCGAGGATGTCAGCTCCAGGGCGTCCTGCCCGGTGGGGCTCAGCAGCAGGCGTTGCTTGAAGTAGTTGGCGTACAGGGGAGGGAGGCGCGACCAGTCGTCCAGGTCATCCAGCGCGCTGGCACGCAGGCCGTTAGCCTCCAGCCAATGCTCATAACCGGGTGTGTGATGGCAGTGAAAGAGGCTGGTT
The DNA here is from genome assembly GCF_018986375.1 of Pseudomonas sp. CVAP#3. NCBI lineage: Bacteria > Pseudomonadati > Pseudomonadota > Gammaproteobacteria > Pseudomonadales > Pseudomonadaceae > Pseudomonas > Pseudomonas sp. CVAP#3. The sequence goes on along the minus strand of NZ_JAHMSC010000011.1, from coordinate 114,223 downwards.
TCACGCATCGAGTTGTCAAACAACCCTGGCGGGACAGCGTCCAGACAATACGGCCGTGGCAATGCACATAAGGCATCGGTGTGGGGTAGATGAATCATCAAAAATCCTTTTTTGATTGAGTTATAGAGAGTGCACGGGCGCAGGCGTGGCCGGCAGCAGTACCCAACGTAATGGCACCAGTGCCAGAAGCCCGGCGATACCGACTGTCAGGGCGAAGTAACGCGGATCTTCGCCAGCACCCAGCGTTGCGATCAGCGAGCCTGCGCCGGCCATGAGTGCGATGGAGATCATCCCCAACATGGCCGAGACCAATCCTTTGCTGTCGTCACTGGTAAACAGCGCCGCGCGGTACAGCGCGGCATTGCTCATCCCAAGACCAATGCTGTAAAGCATCAGGCCACCGACGAGAACCGGGATCGAAAGGGCAAACCGGCTGGCAATGATGAGCGCCACAAGGCCCGCGCAGAATGGCCAGAGCGCCCATTGAATCAAGCCTTCCAGATGGGTCCTGGAAATAATCAGGTTCAGTATCAGATTGCCGATGATGACGGCGGCGAAGACCGGGATCTGCCACAGGCCGTACTCAAGAACGGATAACCCTTGCCCCTGAATCAACAGCAATGGGGACAGGCCGATCCAGGCGATCAGCGGCAAACTCATCAGCCCGAGCGCAGTACTGGCGCAAATAAATCTAAGGTTCCCGAGAAGGGCGATGTATCGATGAGCTATCGCACGCAGCTTGAATGGCGTGGGGTTTAGCCGGTTACCGTCCTGACGTAGTACGCCTATGGTTTCCGGCATCACCCAATAGAGCGCCAACCACACCACGATGCCAAGGACGCCGAACATGAGAAACAGCTCACGCCAGGAAATCCATTTCAGTATCAGGCTCCCGAGCAGGGGGCCAAGGAGCGGGGAGAGCAGGGCAACATTACCCAGCAAGGCCATGATCCGGACTGCGTCGGCTTCACAGAACACCTCCTGCAGCGCGGGGTAACTGACGGCGATGACAAACCCCAAGCCCATGCCCTGAAGCAGGCGCAGCAGGTTGAATGCAAAAATACTTTGCACCCAGAGTGTCATGATGCAGGTCATGGCAAAGACTGCACAGCCGATCAAGAGTACTGTCCTGCGTCCAAAACAATCCGCGAGCGGGCCAATCAGCCATTGCAGAAGAACACCCCCCAGCAAGTAAAGATTGAAGGCCGATGGAATATGCCGAGTACTGGCGTTCAAGTCATCGGTTACTGTCAACATGGCAGGCATTATCATGTCGCTGGCCAAGTAGGTCAGTAACTCAAAAGCTGTAATCGCCAGGCAAAAGCCTAGCGCTCGAAAGGATCCGATTTTTATAATGGGCTTGAGCATAAAATTCCAGGGTGTAGTGCTGATTTATATAAAAGTACCGCGGCATGAGTGAGAGTAGTCTGGAAAAGTAATAAGCCAAGTCAAATTATTGTTTTGAGGGCGGTAATAGTTGTCGCGTTATTTCTGGTGGGTATATTGAGTCATTATGCCGATGCCTGTTTTTGATATTACCTTACAGACCAAAGTGCAGTGCACTTGTACGAAAAAGCCCGCGGGGTGGCGGGCTTATGTCGTGGTGTTCTCAATAGTTGTCAACTATCGAGAACAGGGGAGCACATAATGAGGAGAGCGCCCCGCTTGATTCAGGTCAACGGCGGTAGTAGCCATCATGGTGATAGCGGTGGTCGCCATGCCAGCCACCTCCGCATGGGAAACATACACAACCGCTCATGGTCAGGATAATCAGCAGGGGAATCAGCAGTGTGATTCGACGGAACATTTCTCAATCCTCATCGTTTGAACCGCATGCAGCCAAAATGCTTCATGGGCTGTAACATGAGACCCCGCTTGCAGCTGCTCATCCCCGAAGAAGCGTATGGGCTTGGCATGCATCACGATACAAACCGGATACATATCTTCAGGTTCAGGAACCCGCAATGACCCAGTCGCAACGTTTGAAATATTCGATTCTGATCTCCCTTGTCGTGCTGGGGATCATGTTTGGTCTGTCGTACATGCAGAACGCCGGAATGATCAGCGAGAAGCTGTTCCAGTACATCGCTATTGGCGTTGCGGTGATCGTCGTGGTGATCAATGGGGTGATGCGTCGCAAGGTAAAACCTTAAGCGACGCGGGGCATTATCGGTTGCCGTAGAGCACGGCTGCGGCTTGCGGGTGCAGGCTGTAGCTCTTGTCTTCGTTCAAGACAATCAGGCCTTCGCTGCACAGTCGCTTCAACACTTCGCGAACGCTGAGAAAGGACAGGGGAATACCCAGGTCCAGCAAGTGGCTGTGCACCCCGCGTACTCCCTGCGGACGATCGTTTTCGGCGGCGGTCAGTAGCGCGTCGATCACTTTCAGGCGAATCAGGCTGGTTCGCAGGCCAAAGCTTTTGAGCAACTGCCTGATGCGCTCGTTGTTGTGGCGTTCAGCGTTTTTGGTGAGCGCGCGAGCGTCCAGGTTCAGCGAACCGCTTGCCGCAGGGGTGCCATCCGTTGGCAATTGCGAGTTGTACATGCAAAAACTCCTTTTCAGAGCCTGATCAGTAAAAAAGTGATGGGTGCTCTCATTGATTAATGACGAATGAGCTGCGTAAATCATGAGGGCTGGGATGTAGAAAATTTGTCGGAACCACGTCAGTGCAAGGTGAGATGTGCTGTTTTGTCGGGGTCTGCACCATTAAACTTTTTTCATGTTGGCTCGTTACTAGCAAGGCACATTAACGTGCAGTCAGGCCAAATGAAGGCCGCGACCCTCATCAGGGTTGCGGCCTTCAGTGTTTTCAGCTCGCTGATGTTGTAAATGCCGCCAACGCGAAGCATGCCGGTGGCCGTGTCCGCGAGCATTACCCTTCACGTTTGATTCACGGGCATCAATTTTCGGCCAAAGGCACCGGGTCGAGTTGACGTCCCATTTCACAGACCAGACGTGCGACAGAATCGGCATTGCGAAGGATGGTGTCGATCCGCCGATCCGCTGAGGCCCGGTCGCGAAACACTCGGCGGGCTTCGCTCAGATTGCTGGTGCCGGTGATGGTCTTGATCTGGCCACTCAGATGTTTGGCGGCAGGAATGTCATCGAGGTCCTGCCAGGTTTTCTGCGCGCTGTTCCAGTAGGCGAACAATTCATCGACGGGGGTGTGCATCGACAATGCTTCGCGCTGAAATTGCTCTTGATCCTGTTTCAACTGGCTGGCTTGAGTGGTGATCGTCGAGATCAGGTCGCTGAAGGGTCTTCTCGCTTCCAGGTACGCGATATCCAGCGTATTTGAAAACAGGTGCGAGAACTCATGGATAAGCGTTGCCGCCTGCGCATGGGCATCGACATCAAAGGGCTCTGTCAGCACATGGTTGTAGTGGTGTAGATTTTGATCGAAGAACTTCTCTGTAAAGTGCACTTTCTGTTGCTGGTCATCGTCGAGTACAAAGGCAATCAAGCCGTCCTCGGGATAACGGTTTGAACCGACGACAAAACGCTTGCTGTCGAGCCTGTCCAGTGTCGGATCTACCAGTGCTTTGCACAGCGGAACGATGGTTGCCTTGATTTTATCCAGAATGGCTCTATCGATCGTCGGCACATCAAAGAACGCTTTGAGAAAACCATCCAGTCGTGTTCCGGATGTGGCCACTTTCAATTGAGCCAGATTATGCAGGCTGTTAAATGCGTAGAACCGTGCCAGATCCAGCGACTGGACAATCATCCGGGCCCTTTCCGGGTAGAGCTGTCTGATGGCCTCCATGCCCTGGGCCTCAATGCTTATCTGCTTTCGCGCATCATGGCCAGACTGGTACTTGTTGTGCAGTCGTGACATGGCTTTACCGAAATGAACGGTATGCAGGTCGGGATCCAGCACCCACTGCGTTCCCCTGTTCTGCAGATACGGGCCCTGGCGTTGATCATCGACGATGCGAGTTGCCACACCAAACTTTTCGATTTGATACACCTTGCCGTCGACCGGGGCGTACTTGCGTCTGGTTTTCGAGTCACGGTAAGTGCCGTCGACAGCCTTGGTACCCGTTTTTTTCAACTCGATGGCGCTGGCTTCAAAGGATTGCAGCAGAGTGCGAGAAGGAGAGGTGAGATCGACCTTGGCAATGTCGGTGGCAACGAAAGGCTTTTCGACGACGGGTCCGTTGTGCACAACCGGCTCAGCGGTCGAAGCGCCAGGTTGATGCAGCAACTTGCCCAGTGTCGCCATTTGTGACACCCCATTGATAAAGGTCTTGAGCGCAGTCTTCCAATGATGGTCCTGTAGGGCCTCGGCCGACTGTTTGAATGACGTATAGCTTTCCCATAGAAGGCGCGGGAGCGCCAGTTTGCCTGGCAGAAACTCTATGCCGTACCGGAGGCCTTTGCTAAACAATGCCTTGAGCGCCTCCCAGTCGGACTGCCCGGCAGGTTGCGATTGACTGTCGAGCATGTGTGACAGCAGCGTTTTGTTGTCGATAAACAGTTGATGCAACAGATTTCCTTCGATAGGACTGGACGCGAGTCGGATGTCAGACGTGCCGCTGCCGGCCAGCAAATTTTTGTAGGTCGCCTGATGCGGATCCGGCAGGCGTCTGATCAGCAGATCCTGCAAAGCCCCCGGAAGGTTGATTGCGCTCAGGACGCTGGCTTCGTTTTCATACTCGGTGATCCCCAGATGCTTGTCGTATGGCGCGTACAGAATTTGTGGTCCGGCAGCGGGCTCCCCTATCAGGTAGAGCCCTAGTGTCTTGACGGCCGCAGCGCCTTCGGTCGCGATCAGCTCCAAGGGACGAACGATTGCGTTGGCGCCCGTTACTGCTGCGCGTGCCAGGGCATCCGGCATGTCCAGAACTTGCTGAACCAAGCCGAAGCCGCGTTCGGAAAGTTTTCCCTGAAGCTTCAGCGTGTGGGCATGCAACAGCAGTTGCCAGGGCAGCTGCTTGATGAATCGAAGCAGTCGGGTCGCGACACCTGGCGCGTCGATCGCCAATGTATCCGAAAGAAATTGACGATAGGTCGCCTTGATGTCCAGCTGCAACAAAAGCCTTTTGACTGCGCTGGCATCAAGGGCCGTCGGGAGCGTCTGGGCGATTTTCGAGGCAATGCTGAACCCGGTGTTTTGCAATGTATTGGTATGGTTCAGCGCAAAATCGGTCAATGTTCGCGCAGGACCGGCCAGCGCCAGATTGGGCGTCACCCACAGTTGATCCGGATCGAGACTGGCTCCCGGAAACTGCCTGGTCATTAGCGCTTTCAGTTGTTCGCGGGCATAGTCCGTCAGCGGCTTGACATCATGCAGGTAGTCTTTGCCGCTCTCTATGCTGTGGCGTAATTGCTCCAGTATTTCCAAGTGTCGCAGCACTTCATTCTCGGGCGCCGCCCCGAGCCAGACGGGGAGTGATTGTTGCGTAACGATCCCCTCGGCAATCTGCATCGCACGCTGAAGGTTGAGTTGGGTGGGAGTCTGTTTGTGTTGCTCGAAATCAGCCCGTACCACCGAGCTCGGCAACTCAAGTGAATGGGTATGCCTTCGGGCGTCCAGATACTGTTTGATGGCCGACTGTTGACACTCCTGAAGCATATTTCTTTCAATCAATCGAAACGGCCCAAGCGTGTAGGTTCGGTGTGGGCGATATTGCGTACGAGGGATATTTTCCAGGAGCAACATTCGTTGCTCGTCATCCAGGAGGCGCCTGCCCAGCTCGACCTTGACACTGGTGACGGAGCTGAAGGTTTCGAGCCCGCGCCCGGGCGTCCACAGGATCGCCCGACCGGAGTGTGACGGGTCAAGCCCGCCACGCTCGGTCAGCAAAAAGCAGTTGGCCAGCGGCATCAGATCCGGCTCGTTCGAGCACTCAAGCGTCAACGACCAGGCATCTGGCCGAAACCCGTGCAGCGCTTGCCTTTGCTTTCGGGTCGGTTTGTCGGGGTTGAGCACGGTATCGATGATGGCCTTTTCGTCCGCATGGAGCGTCTTGGTGCTCACACGAAGTGCGGCCTCACCGCGGATTCCCACCGACATTGCATGGGCGAGATCGGTCTTGATGGTCTCCAGAAAAGTGCCTTGTTGTTCAACACTTCCCGAAGGTTGAGCGGCTGTTTTCACCTCAAGGGAGGATTGAACGCTGCGTATTGTTTTTAGCGACAGGGCGGCCTTGTCAGCCAATACGACCGAAGGGCGATTGTCGCCGGAAATCAGCGGGCGCGTGCTCCAGCGCTCCGTGGTTGCTGTCGCCAGCAACTGATTGTCGAGCACGCCACGCACATCCAGCGCCCGGTCGAACAAGGCCTGGACATCGATGGCACCATCGCTGTGTCGGCAGGTGTCCAGTGCATCCGTGATGCTGTGTTGTTGCTTGGCGATGATGTCGTCGACCATGTCGTGAAAGACCGGACCGAACATCGGTACTCCCGAAACCTCGGGCTTGTCGAAGCCCAGAAACACATCACGCTGTTGCCGTGTCAGCAAGCTGTATAGTTCGTCGTCGTGTCCGGCCGACCTGACCATGGTTTGGATGATCGCTTTCAGGTCTGCGTAATCTTTCAGGACCTGCAAGCCATTGGACTGGGTATACAGATAAGCCGTGGAGTCGCTGTTCAGCATCATGGCGCCAGCAAGTTCGACGAAATGCTCGCGGTGTTCCCAGATGCGGATTTTTTCCGGTTTCAGGTCGCTGGCAGCGTTGTTGCGTATAGCACTTTCGCGGTCGAGGAGTGCGGTTAATGCCAGGCTTTGCTCAGGGCTGATGATTGCGCTCTGGCGCTTCAACAACAGATCCGTTCGGGCCTTGTCGCTCATGGCTTGAGCAAAGAAGTCCCGGCGAGAAACACCTGTATGCACGTCTGTTGCCCAATAGACCTGCAGCAGACTTGCCAGCATGGGCATCAAACTCGCTGCGAGCTCTTTTGTCGCCTGCTCCCACTGATACTGATGTACCGGGTTAACGGGGGAGGAGGGTTGTAGAGGATTGGTGAACTCGCGAACCTGCCCCGAAGGCCATGTCTGATGCAGGTAAAAACGCAGTAGCGCATCACTCAGGGGCATGGAGTCCACCTGGTGTCGAGCGATGGCGGTGTTCGTCGTTCCCGCGGCCCGGCTTTCAACGAAAAAGCTGACATGGGTGGCGCTTTGATCGAGCCTGGGAAAGGATTTGCGCAGCGCGTTGTTGAGCAATTGATTGAGCATGGCCGTCAGTGTCGGTATTGCACTCAGCTCCTGGAGCATGAGCTCGACATTTTTACGATGGCACTGTTTCAGAATACGGGTCTGATCTTCGAATACCAGGCCGTCAATGACTTGGCCTGTCAATGTGAATGCGTTGTTGGTACTTAGCGCAGTGCGTCGGGAGATGGGAAGAAAGCGCAACAGGTCCTTGCGCTCTGTAGCATTTTTCAGTTTGTCGTCCAGCGCCTTCAACAATGCTTGCCGGTCATCGAACTTTTGCAGCCCGCCATAGGGTGTGTAGAGGATGGCCTGTGAGCCGTTGGGCACCGGATGCATCACGAAGCTGCCCGCAAGGGGCTCGGCGTCTGACCCAGCGGCCTTCAGCATGATGTTCTCGACGGTCATTGGCGATGTTTGCGCCGAACGAAGCGCGTGGGTCGCCAGTTCAACGGTACGCAGCCAGGACAGGTCCGCGAGTGTGAAACCCATGGCCCTGATGCGTGGGCTCAATATTCTGGTGTCGCGTAATGCTTCAGGAAAAAAAAGCGGTAACGAATCGTCAGTCATTGTTTTTTGCCTCAGCTGAAGCGACGGTTCTACGTCGCAGGAAGAAAGCGCAAGGCTAGAGTCGTGGCAGTGTCAAACGGTGGTAGATAGTTAGTGCATGCGCGGCGCCTGCATCGTTGATGATCAGGTCTGTGGCAGGTCTTGGCAGCATTGAACGACGAAGGTTGACAGAGGGCTCGCAAAACGGTGTTTAATCAGCCCGTAAGGTCCCCGTACGCTGTTGCCCCCTCCAATAAAAAACCTGGAGCTTCAGATGTCTGTGCCACACGATCATGCCGTCAATGCAGTCTCGCAACACTTGTCGTACGAAGAGTTGGTTGGCTTACTGGAATCGATATTTCTAAGGCATGGCACAAGCCCCGAAGTTGCCCGGGTGCTGGCGCAAAACTGTGCGGGCGCCGAACGCGATGGTGCCCACAGCCATGGAGTGTTCCGGATGCCTGGCTATGTCTCGACGCTGAACAGCGGTTGGGTCAATGGCAAGGCCGTTCCAGTGGTCGAGGATGTGGCCTCGGGTTTCGTCCGGGTGGATGCCGGCAACGGCTTCGCCCAACCGGCGTTGGCCGCAGGCCGCGAACTGTTGGTGGCGAAAGCCCGCAGCGCCGGCATCGCGGTCATGGCGATCCGCAATTCCCATCATTTCGCTGCACTTTGGCCAGACGTCGAACCCTTTGCCTATGAAGGTCTGGTGGCGCTGAGCGTGGTCAACAGCATGACCTGCGTGGTGCCGCACGGTGCTGATCGCCCGCTGTTTGGCACCAACCCGATTGCGTTCGCGGCACCCCGTGCGGGTGCAGACCCGATCGTGTTCGACCTGGCCACCAGCGCCATCGCCCATGGCGACGTGCAGATCGCTGCGCGCAAGGGCGAGCGTCTGCCACCCGGCATGGGTGTCGACAGCCTGGGCCAGCCAACGCAGGACCCGAAAGCCATCCTGGAGGGCGGCGCTTTGCTGCCATTTGGCGGGCACAAAGGTTCGGCCTTGTCGATGATGGTCGAACTGCTGGCGGCGGCTTTAACCGGAGGCAACTTTTCGTTCGAGTTCGACTGGTCGAATCATCCCGGGGCGAAAACCCCGTGGACCGGCCAGTTACTGATTGTGATCGACCCGAGCAAAGCCGCCGGGCAGAACTTCGCCGAACGCAGTCAGGAACTGGTCAGACAGATGCATGCTGTGGGACTGCGGCGTTTGCCGGGTGACCGACGTCATCGCGAGCGGGCCAAGTCGTTGGCCGGGGGCATCGCGCTCGATGCGCAGACCCTGGCGCAATTGCACGAACTGGCGGGTAATTGACGTAGAAAGGCGAGCCCATCGACGCATGGGGGATCGCCAAGATCGCAGCCTGCGGCAGCTCCTACAGGGGCTGCGTGCACCGCAGGCTGCGATCTTTTAGGGCATGTTTGTTCAGCGACGGCCCAGCAGCAATCCCACCACCAGACCGAACCCGGCCGAGATCGCAACGGTTTGCCAAGGGTGACCGCCGATGTAGGTTTCGGTCGCCTCGACCACCGGCCGGGTCCGCTCACGCACGCTGGAGACGGAATCGCGTGCCTGCCGCAGTTTCAGCGCGACTTGTTCGCGCAGGTTTTCAGCGTCCTCTCCGACCAGCGAGGCACTGCTTTTGAGCAGTTTCTCCGATTCTTCGATCAACGCTTGAAGCTCGCTGAAGACTTGATCCTTGATTTGCTCATCGTTTGCTTGCACCGGGGTTTTTCGGGCCATCAGGTGACTCCTTGCTGGTTTTGGGACAGTGATCAATGGAGTGTAGGCGCGACGGAAAAGTTGCAGGCTTTTTGCCCTGAAACTCAACGTCAATGGAAAATCCGCCCCCGGAGATTTCCACCTACAGTGTAAGATGTTGCCTATTTTATGCAGCAGGTAACTCCCATGAGCTTCAATCTGGCCGACAAGCCCCTTGCCGAGCGCGCTGCGCTTGAAGATGAAAAGTCCCGTCTGTTCGACCTCTGGCAGAGCAACCTGGGTAAATCCAAAGGTGAAGCGGCACGCTTGTTTGGCGAGCGCTCCAAGCGCAAAGGCAAATGGGCGGAGTGGGTGCGCTCCGAACTGGACGCCATGTCACCGCCGGAATACGCGAACATGGTCCGCAGCGAAGTCAATCGCTTGATGGCTGCCAAGTAGGAACCTGCGACAGCTCCTACACGGGCGGTGTTTGTAGGAAGCTGGCGACGATTGCTTCGCGGACCTTCAGCAACAGCGGATCCAGCTGGCTGTTGGTCCGCCAGCCCAGTTCAATTGGATAGCGCGGCAGTACCAGCGGGCAGGGCAGCACTGTCAGCCCGCTGAGTGCGGCGATGCTCTGCGCCGCGTGGGCCGGGATGGTTGCCACAGCCCGACTACCCTTGAGCAAGAACGGCAACGCGGCAAAATGCGTGGTTGATGCGCACACCCTCCGACTCAGCCCCAGCCCCGCCAACCCCTCATCGGTAATGCCGATAAACCCTCCGGACGACACCAGAATGTGCTCGCGAGCGACAAACTCGTCGAGGCCTATTGCCTGTTGTCCGTCGGCCAGGCTGTCGGGGTCGACCAGGCACTGATAGCCGCCTTCACCCAGCACCTGACGGCTGAGCAAGCGTTCGGCAAAACCGCCGGCGGTGATCGCCAGGTCAACGCTGCGCTCCATCAAGGCCTGAGCCACGATCTGGCTGTGGGTCTGGCGAAAGATCAGCCGCAGCTTTGGCGCGCGCTGGGCGATTTCCTCGATCAATCGCCGACCGTAGGCAATCTCGAAATCATCCGATAAACCCACAATCACTGAACGACCTTCGTACTGGCTGGCGGCCGGATCGACCATTGCCAGGCTTTGTCGGCATTTGTTCAGCGCATCGCTGATGACCGGTTTCAATTGATTGGCGCGCAATGTCGGCGCCAGGCCGCGACCAGTACGTACGAACAGTTGATCGGCGTAGACGTCGCGCAGTCGGCGCAATGCTGCACTCACGGCGGACTGCGTAACCCCTAAACGCAACGCGGCGCGGCTGGCGCTGGACTCGTCGTGCAGCGCTTCGAAGACTTTGAGCAAGTTGAGGTCGATGTCGGCGATATTCATTTGGCTCATATCTTTCAGCAGTGAACGGGGCTTTATTCATGATCGACGGTGGCCGGAGAATGAGCAATACCTCACTGCTCAGGAGTTACCGCGATGCCAAAATCCATTGTTGCTGCGCTGCAAATCGGTTCGTTGCCAGGTGGCAAGGGCGAGACCCTGGAACAGATTCTTTCTTATGAACAGGCGATCATCGAGTCCGGCGCCGAGCTGGTGGTCATGCCCGAGGCGCTGCTCGGCGGATACCCCAAGGGCGAAGACTTCGGCACGCAGTTGGGTTACCGACTGCCGGAAGGTCGTGAGGCGTTTGCGCGCTATTTCGCCAATGCCATCGATGTGCCGGGCGCCGAAACCGAAGCCTTGGCGGGATTGTCCGCGCGTACCGGTGCGAATCTGGTGCTGGGGGTGATCGAGCGTTCAGGCAGCACCTTGTACTGCACCGCGTTGTTCTTTGAACCGCAAGCCGGGTTGGTCGCCAAGCACCGTAAACTGATGCCCACCGGCACCGAACGATTGATCTGGGGCAAGGGCGACGGCTCGACGCTGCCGGTGATCGACAGCCAGGTCGGGCGCATTGGCGCCGCCGTGTGCTGGGAAAACATGATGCCGCTGCTGCGCACGGCGATGTACGCCAAAGGTGTGGAAGTCTGGTGCGCGCCAACGGTCGACGAGCGCGAAATGTGGCAAGTCAGCATGCGCCACATCGCTCATGAAGGCCGCTGTTTCGTGGTCAGCGCCTGCCAGGTCCAGCCATCGCCACAAACCTTGGGGTTGGAAATTGCCAACTGGCCGGCCGAGCGCCCATTGATTGCCGGCGGCAGTCTGATCATCGGCCCGATGGGCGACGTGCTGGCCGGGCCGTTGTTGGGCGGTGCGGGGCTGCTCACGGCCGAGATCGACACCGATGAACTGGTGCGTGCGCGCTACGACTACGACGTGGTCGGGCACTATGCGCGCCCGGACGTGTTCGAGCTGACCGTGGATGAACGGGCCAAACCCGGTGTGCGGTTTATCTGAGACGCCGCCACTCTTCGCGGGTGATTTCCCAGAGCTCCCTGGGAAAACGCCCACCGACAAAATCGCCTTCGTCGCTGTGAATCAAGCGCATCCCGGTGCGCTCCGACAGCCGCCGCGAAGCCAGGTTGGGCGCGGCCTTGGGCACCCGCATCAGTGAACGGTCGAGGGTCTCGAACCAGTATCGAGTGACTGAGGCGCTGGCTTCGGCCATCAGCCCTAGGCCTTGCCATTGCGGACTGAGCCAGAAGCCACGGTTGTTGTCCGGCTCGTTCATCAGGCTGACGTTGCCGATCAACTGCTCGGGCGCTGATTTCAAGCGAATCGACCAATGCCATTCTTCGCCACGGGCAATCGCCGGCAGGGCGATGTCGCGCAGGTAAGTCAGCGCGCCATCCGCTGGATAAGGCCACGGGACCAGGGCATTCAGATAGCGCACCACTTCCCAGTGCGGAAAGTGCTGTTGAATCGCTTCGGCATCGGCCAGTTCCAGTGGCCGCAGGATCAAGCGTTCGGTGTACAGCGTGGGGGATCTTTCCATGGTGAATCCACTTCCCTGTTTGTCAGCAATCAGCACTGTGCTCTGCGGCTGATTTACCAGATGCCGGCTGTCGAGCCCGGCAGGTTGAGTGTGCCTTTGTCGACAAAACGGATGGTGCCTGACACGCCGCCAGACAGTTTGCCGCGTAATACATAAGGCAGGTTGTTGAGGGATTGTGTCTGGCTCAGGCCAAGGGTCTGGCGCAGCACGGAGAACGCCGAAATACTCACGGGTACGCTGATGATCGCTTCCGAGTAACGCGGGATCGATCCCGTTTGATCGCTCACGCCGGTGGCGAGGGGTTGGCCGTTGACCTCCAGGCTCAGGGCCACGCCGTTGTAATTAATCGGCGTTTCGTTGGGGTTTTGCAGACGCAGTTTCACTGCAAAGCGCACTTCCAGGTCCTGGTTTTGCAGCGGTTCAATGCCGACCACGTTGATGTTCAGCGGATCACGATTGGGGAACAGGGCGCAGGCGCTCAGGCTGAGCAACAGCAGGGAAAGGCTTAAGGCGAGGAATCTGCGCATGAACGAGCTCTCGTAAAGATAAGGGTCGAACCGCCGACGGCTCGACCCTAGAGCGGCGTTAGCGGTTCACCTGTGCGACCACGGAAGGCTTGAGTGGTTCGCCGTGGGGCGAGACATCCGGGTTCTCCATGACCGTGAGGATTGAAGCTTCCGGATCGAAATCGTCTTCTTCCAGCTCGATGAATTCTTCGGGCAGAAAGATATTCAGCACGATAGCGCACAATGCGCCGACGGTGATCGGCGACTCGAAGATGTTGTGCAACGCCTTGGGCAATTCGCGCAGCACTTCCGGTACAGCCGCAACACCCAGCCCCATACCCAGCGAAATGGCGACGATCAGCATGTTGCGCCGATGCAGTCCGGCCTCGGCGAGGATCTTGATCCCGGCCACCGCCACGGTGCCGAACATCACCAGCTCCGCGCCGCCCAGCACCGGTTTGGGCATCAGTTGCAACACGGCGCCAATCATCGGGAACAGCCCGAGCAACACCAGCAGTCCGGCAATAAAGAACGCGACGTAACGGCTGGCCACGCCGGTCAGCTGGATCACCCCGTTGTTCTGCGCGAAGGTCACCATTGGCATGCTGTTGAAGACCGCCGCCATTGCCGAGTTGAGGCCGTCGGCAAGCAAGCCGGACTTGATCCGCCGAATGTAGATCGGGCCCTTGACCGGTTGCTGGGAAATCATCGAGTTGGCGGTCAGGTCGCCGGCTGCTTCGAGCGGCGATACCAGAAAAATCACCGCCACCGGAACGAACGCCACCCAGTCGAAGTTGAAGCCGTATTTGAACGGCACCGGAACGCTCATCAACGGCACGGCGGTCATGTTGGCGAAATCGACATCGCCCATCAGCCACGCGACGACGTAGCCGAGGGTCAAACCGATAACAATGGCGCCCAGACGCAGGAATGGCACGTCGATCCGGTTCAACACCACGATGGTGCCCAGCACCAGTGCGGCCAGCGCCAGGTGGCTCGCGGCGCCCAGATCCGTCGCGCCAAAACCACCGGCGATATCGGTCATGGCGACCTTGATCAACGACAAGCCCATCAGGGTGATGATGGTGCCGGTCACCACTGGGGTGATCAACATCCGCAGCTTGCCGATGAACTGGCTCAGCACCACTTCGATGAACGCGGCAAAGAAGCACACGCCGAAAATCGTCGAGAGGATTTCATCGGTGCCACCACCACGCGCCTTGACCATGAATCCGGCACTGAGAATTACGCTGATGAACGAGAAACTGGTGCCTTGCAGGCACAGCAGGCCGGAGCCGATCGGCCCGAAGCGCCGCGCCTGAACGAAAGTGCCCAGGCCCGAGACGAACAGCGCCATGCTGATCAGGTAGGGGATTTCGCTTTGCAGGCCCAGGGCGCTGCCCATGATCAGGGTCGGCGTGATGATCCCGACGAAGCTCGCCAGCACGTGTTGCAATGCGGCGAAGACCGTCGCGGTGAAGTGCGGGCGGTCGTAGAGACCGTAGATCAGGTCGGAACGAAGCGCAGTTTTCGAGTGGTCAGATGAGGTCACGGGGAGGGCGCCAAAAAGGCCAGGTCAGAAAAGGGAGGCGCAGGATGCCAGCCGCGGGCATCGAGGGCAACGCGCGGAAACGACAAACCCGCCAGCCTTGTGAAAAGGTGGCGGGTTTTGTGTTGTCTGTGGACACGGTCCAAGGGCGGACACTGACCTGTGGCGAGGGAGCTTGCTCCCGCTCGGCCGCGAAGCGGTCGTAATCCGGTAATCGCGATCCCTCTGGATACTCGCGGTGACTGATTTTAGGGTCGCTTCGCCCGAGCGCGGACCGACCCGCGGGAGCAAGCTCCCTCGCCACAATGACTGAAGCCGGATTGGCTACTGCGGCGAATCCGGTGGGTCGAGGTGATCGAGGGCGCGATTCACGGCGAGTTCGGCCAGGGAAATCATCTGCTGGATCGCCAGTGCGGTATTGCGTTTGGGACCCTCGAGTTCAAATGCCAGATCGCTGGCCATGACATTGGCCGAGGCGAGGGTTTCGCAGGCGTGGGCCAGCAGGGTTTCAGAGTCGACATCCGGGGCAATGACGAAAATGCAGCCGGGACGGCGGTCGGCTAGCAATGTCTTGGTTTCCGGCAGCACCAGGTAATGATCGAGCGCACGGTGCGCGGCGGCGTGGAGTTCTTTTGAATCGAGGGAAGCGTAGGGGGAAACCGGATCGGTTTCGGGGGGATTGGGAGTGGCTTTGAACATGGCGAATCTCCTTACTTAAAAGTGGAGTCGCAACCTATTGCTACCAAACATTAGGGTGGCGACTGAACGCAGGTTGGTAGACCGGGTAAGGAAACCGGCGCACCCGAAGGCGCCCTGCGCACAGCCGCCATAACAAACAGCAGACGACAAAAAAGCGTCAACTGAATGGAAATGTCGGAGCTGTGCGCCTTACCCGGGCTACCAAACCCGATCACTGATAGTCAGCGACACGGAAACGATAGAGGCGAGGACCAAAGCGCACAAGCCGGCGGATTCTGGCGCAGGTGTAGGCCGTGACGCAAGGCGTTGTAGCCTGTGGCAGACGTTTCGCGATACGAATAAACACTTTGATCGCGCCATGCTCTCACAAGGTGTATTTGCTGCTGACAGTTTCTGACAGTGGCCTCTGCTAAGCTCCGCCGACCTTCATTCCATTGAGCAGGCGGATCGTGTCGCGTACCAGTCGTTTGTTGACCTTGTTGCAAGTGCTGCGCGCTAAAAGTCGTCCGGTGACGGCGGCGACACTGGCCAGTGAACTGGAGATCTCGGAGCGCACGCTGTACCGCGATATCGCGGAACTGACGGCCCTCGGCGCGCCGATCTTTGGTGAAGCAGGCATCGGTTATGTGCTGCGCAGCGGTCTGTTTCTGCCACCGCTGATGCTCAATGCCGACGAGACAGAAGCGGTGGTGCTGGGTTTGCGTTATGTCGATCAGCGTGGCGATGAGGTGTTGAGCAAAGCCGCCGCCGATGCGTTGGCGAAGATTGCCGCTGTGCTGGCGCCCGACGCTCAGGAGGCCTTGCGCAACCCGACGGTCTTGCCGGGGCCGCCGGGCTATGGCTATCCGCAAAACGCGGTGGAATTGAACGTATTTCGCCAGGCGATTCGTGCGCAGGCCAAGTTGCATATCGATTACGCGGACGTGAACAAAACTCCTAGCCAGCGGTTGATCTGGCCGTTGGCGCTGGGGTTTCTGAATGAGGCGCGGGTGATCGTTGCCTGGTGCGAGTTGCGCGGGGATTATCGAACGTTTCGTACCGACCGGATTGCCGCCGCCCAAGAGCTGGGTGAACGCTATCCAGGTCGTCGCAGTGACCTGTTGCGCGCGTGGCGCAAGGCAATGCAACTGGATGAAACGGGGCGTTTCACTCCTGACAAGAATTGACACAGCGTTGTTTTAGCATGGCTCCAGAATCAATCAACAAGGAGCCGTACCATGTCGAACCCAGCCGTTTCACTCGCACCTGCCATTGCCGCCTATATCGCTGCCGCCAATGCCCGTGACAATTCGGCGGTCGCCAGTTTTTTCGCCGAGGATGCCAATGTTTTCGATGAGGGCGCCCATCAGGTCGGCACCCAGGCCATCGCCCAATGGATGGAAGACACCGCACGCCGTTACCAGCCTCGGGTCGAGGTGCTGGATGTCCAGCAACGCACCGGCAAGGTACTGGTCAGTAACCTGATTTCCGGCACGTTCCCCGGCAGCCCGCTGGAATTGCGCTACGTGTTCCGTCTGAACGAGCAAGGCAAAATCACCCGACTCGACATCTCGCTCTAACCACATTCCCTGTGGGAGCCTGGCTTGCCAGCGATGGCGTCCGTGAGATCGCCATCGCCGGCAAGCCGTGTTCCTACACGGAGCGTGCCATACTTGGCGTTTTGTGCACTGACCCATGGCCGATATGACTTTCGATTCGCCCCTCAGCGCTTACCACTACGCAATCAAGCAAAAAGGCTTCGTCCCCGATGTCGCGCAAGAACATGCCGTTCTGGCGTTGCAGCAGTGTCACGAAGCCTTGCATCAAGGCCGAACGCCGGTCACCGGGGTTTACCTCTGGGGGCCGGTCGGGCGTGGCAAGACCTGGTTGATGGATCAGTTTTACCAAAGCCTGCGGGTGCCGGCGCGGCGTCAGCACTTTCACCATTTCATGGGCTGGGTGCATCAACGCTCGTTTCAACTGACCGGCACGGCCGACCCGCTGCGAGCGCTGGCCCGTGAGTTGGCGCGGGATGTGCGGGTGCTGTGTTTCGACGAATTGTTTGTCAATGACATCGGTGACGCGATCATCCTCGGGCGATTGTTTCAGGTGATGTTCGACGAAGGCGTGGTGATGGTCTGCACCTCCAATCAACCACCGGATCAGCTCTACGCGGACGGTTTCAACCGTGACCGGTTTTTGCCGGGGATTGCCGCGATCAAAGGCCACATGCACGTGGTGGCGGTGGAGGGTGGCGAAGATCACCGATTGCATCCTGGTGCAGCGCTGCAGCGTTATTGGGTCAGCGCACCCGGTCAGCCCGATCCGATGAGTGAGGTGTTCAAACAACTGACCGAAGGGCAGCCGGTATCCAGCGATCCGGTGATCATCGGCTATCGCTCGGTGACTGTCGTCAAGGCCAGTGAAACCGTACTCTGGTGCCGTTACGCGGACCTGTGCGAGCAACCATATGCGGCGATGGACTTCATGGCACTGTGTGACCGCTTCAACGCTGTTCTGTTGAGCGAAGTCCCCAGTCTCAGCGCCCATCAGCGTCCCGGCCGCATTGCCCGAGGCACTGAGGATGGCGCCGAGCGCGTCGAGGCCGGCGACCGTGAACTGCCGCAATTGTCTATACACGATGACAGCGTGCGGCGCTTCATCGCGCTGGTTGACGAGTGCTACGACCGCAAAGTGCCGCTGTACCTCGACGCGCAGGTGCCGATGGATGAGCTGTATACCGAGGGCTACCTGGAGTTCCCGTTTCGCCGGACCCACAGCCGGTTGAAGGAAATGCAATTACGGCGCTTTGCCGAAGCCTGAAACTATTAGGCTAACCAAGATTTTGTTCAGTCAAACGCTGCACCGCCAGCCGACGGTAATGGGAAGGGGTCATGCCTTTGAGTTGCTGAAAGCGCCGGTTGAAGTTGGAAATATTGTTGAAGCCCGACTCGAAGCACACCTCGGTCACCGGTTTATCGCCATCGGCCAGCAACTCGCAGGATTTGCTGATGCGCAAGCGATTGACGAACTCGATGAAACAGCGCCCGGTCGCCTGCTTGAAGACTCGCGAGAAGTAGGTCGGTTTCATGCCCAGGTGTTCGGCGACTTCTTCCAGTGGCAGTTCGCGAGCGTAGTGGGCAAAGATGTAATCCACCGCCCGGTTGGTGCGGTCGATGTTGTGTTCGTCGGCCAATTGCGGCGTGGTGGCGCCGGACAGCAACTGGTAATCGTCGGTGGCCGCCAGCAACTCCAGCAGAATGAAAAAGTACCCGAGGCGGGTAACGCCTTTGGCGTCGGCAATCCGCTGCATCAGGTCCATGGCCTGGCGGATTGTGTGTTTACAGCGAAACTCGATGCCGTACTGCGCACGCTCCAGCAGGGGCGTCAGGCTCTTGAGCTCGGTGAACACCTGATGGCCGCTTTCGAACAGCTCATCGGTGAAGTTCACCAGCATGTCGCGCTTGGGTACCACTTCGTCTTCGGCGACCTGGCTGATCCAGTTGTGGGGCAGGTTAGGGCCGGTCAGAAACAGCGTTTCGGGGTAAAAGTTGCCGATGTAATCGCCGATGAATACCTTGCCCGAGCTTGCGACAATCAGGTGCAGTTCATATTCCTTATGGAAATGCCAACGCACCAGCGGGCAGGGGAATCCGTGCTGGCGATAAATGATGGACAACCCATTGTGGTCGTCCATCAATTCGTATGCGGGGTCGGTGACTCTTGCCGCTCGGGTCATGGCTGCACGCTTGTGGGTAACTGCAGCCGATAATGCCTTCTTCAAGAAAGGGACACCAGTCTTGAGATGCGCGCCTGGCGCTAGCACGATCAGCGCATGCTGACGGCCTTCATACTGTTGGCTATCCAGCAATAACGAACAATTTCAGACTCTTCGACAAAGTCGGTGTTGATAATGCAGCAGCGACTCACCCAGTCTCGTGATTGATGAAACCAGTCGTTGATAGCGTTCTTGATGTCCACGGGACCTCCAAGAAACGAATAGCTGGTGGCTGACAGGGACCATAGAAAATTGCCGGAATGCTCAGTACTCAAGGTGTTGGCAATGTGGTTGCGCAAATCGTCGATATCAGTGAATGCCTTGTCGCTCCACTTGTGAACAACTCTTGGCCAGAACGTGGTTTCATCAAGATCATCCGGCCCGTGGGCGGCCAGCACTAGCCTGCGATGAGGGCTGGCTCGCTTCAGTTGCCCGATGGAGAGGTGCGATTGTGAAAATGGAATGGTTGTGTGTCCCAGCCGTCTCAAGAGCAAGGCGTTGAACTTTTTATAGTCGAAGGAGTGCTTGCCACCCGCCAGAAGGTGAAAGTCAAGCACGATGAACTCGTTGGGATTGCGTTGAAGAAACGCCAGAACGGCGTCGATAAGTTCATCCAGTACGCGATGAGACTCCAGGCCATTGTGGTGAAAATAAAAAATATCCTGATCGTGTCCCGGCTTATACCCCAGGCGTATATCGAACGCTCTGACACCCTGGGCCAGTTGCCAGGAAAATGTATCGTTTTGACAGGTTGTCCAATGGCCGATAACGACGTCGTAGTTAGGGGCCTTTTTATCCATGCCGCAATTGTGGGCGCCTGGCCAGATAATGTCGGTTAACTTCAGGGTGTCGATATCCAGGACTTCGTTCATCCAGGCCTGCTTGTTTAAATGTCCTGCAGTGTTTCGTGGCATGTGTGCTCCTGCTTTCTGTTGCACGTGTCAATCCATAGACGCGTGGTATGTTTTTTGGGTGTTGAGCGCTGAGCCTTTGCGGGCACAGGCTGCATATAACAAGATAAGTGCAGTGTGTGCCGGGTGACAGCTACTACGATCCTTTTGTTACGTAGGAATACGCTGGCGGGACAGTAATATATTGTCAATCTTGATGTTGTTGGGTGAGTGGTTAGTTGGCGTGTATGCGGATATAAAGATAGCGAAAGTTGCGAAGAGCACATTGTCATGCTACGCGCAAAAAACACATACGTATTGGATGAAATATGGCTAACAATTTTTATAAATGGATGACCGACATGCCTGTCCTCGACGGCTTGACATTGGGAGAGTTGGTATTGCCAGGCGCTCACAATTCGGGCGTCGACAAAAAGGCTGCTTATGCCGTTCCGGGCGTCAGCCACTGGGCAGCTTGCCAGAATAATAGTTTTTACTATCAACTGGTCAACGGTGCCCGTGCACTTGATCTCAGGCTTGAGTATGACGGCAAGGGCGGCTTCTGGTTTCAGCACAATGGATATCGATCTTCTCGGGCCCTGGAAGATCTGATCATGGCCGTGGACAGATTCCTTGAGCAAAATCCCGGTGAGTTCATTGTCCTGAATTTTCAGCAGCTGAGCTCCAATAGCAGTCGCTTCGACGAAAAAGAATTTTCTCGACTGCTGACGCAACACTTGGGAGGCCGGGTGATTCCCCCCGAAAATCGTTATTTGACGTTGGGGGAACTAAAAAGAATCAGTCCGTTTCAACGTATCATGCTGGCGTCTTATGGAGACGTTGATCGCAGTTACTTCAATTGGGGACTCAGAGGCGAATGGACGGGGATAGACCTTGCCAGTGTCGCTGATGTGAAGGTGTTTATTACCAAAACCATAGAGTATCCAGATGGTGTTGGGATGCCATGGTCAATGTCCGCCACGAGTTACGGTTTGGCACAAGGGCCTGTGAATATAACCACTCATTTGAATGAGTGGTTTGACCCGGCTCGCAATGAAAGGGTGTTGAATTGCAGCGTGATCAATGTTGATTTCTTTGAAGAGTCGGCGCTGGTTGCTCATTGCATGGAAGCCAATCTTATGAAGGCGAAAGCGAAACAAAAGTGACGCTTTGTTGTGTCGGGCTCGACCGAAAAGTCAGTATGAACGCCCCGCAAGTTAACGAACACTTATCCGTTAGTGCGGTTTTTTTCTTCAATCCACTGCGACATATATTGAGTGCTCTTGTGCTGATGGTGCCGCAACATACTGCCGATGAAGTTATCGTTGCGCTGTTTCAACAGGTTTTCGCGGCAACCCATCAGCCGATCAATCAGTGCCGGGCCATGGACGCGCTGTTGGTAACGACCGGCCAATAGTTTTATGCCGGCGTTTTGAGCAAGGGTCCACTGCGTCTTGTCTTGATATAGGCGCACAGCTGCATCGGCAAGGCTCTGGGCGCTTTCGGCGATCGCGCCCGGCCAAGGCATGTCCCCGGACATACCTTCGGCACCGACCGGCGTGGTGACATTCGGTGTGCCGCACAGCATGGCGTCGACAATCTTGCCCTTGATGCCAGCGCCGAAGCGCAGCGGAGCCAGGCAGATGCGTGCCGCGGACATGACCTGCAAGGCGTCTTCGGCCCAGTTCATCACGTGAAATCCCTGGCTCGGGTTGTGCAGCGCGGTCGCCTTTGGCGGCGTATAAGCGCCATAAATGTGCAGTTGCGCACCGGGCAGTTGTTGCCGGATCAGTGGCCAGAGGGTGGTTTTCATCCAGAGCACGGCGTCCCAGTTCGGCGCGTGGCGGAAATTGCCGATGCTCAGGAAGTGCGCACGGTCCTCGAAGGGTGTGAACGGCCGAGTGATCGGGTCGATCATCAGCGGGCACCAGTGCAGCACCTGGCGCGGCAGTTTGAACTGCTCGATCAGCAACTCAATCTCGACCTCCGAGACCATAAGGTTCAGGTCGCAACGGAACAGCGCGGCAATTTCACGCTTGGCCAGATCGGTATCGGCCATGAGCTCGAACTCTTCACGCAACGCTGGGGCGAACAACTCGCTGAAGTCATTGGCGTCGTCACTGGCCTTCAGGCGCTCCTTGAGCCGCTGGTGGCGGGCATGTCGCAAGCTCTGCAGGTCAGAGGTCTCAAGTACGCGCAAGGCATCAGGGCAATGTTTTTCGACACGCCAGCCGAACTGTTCTTCCATCATGAACTGATCGAACAGCACGATATCCGGAGCCAGATCGCTGACGAAGGTATCGAAGCTGCTGTTGTTCAGCTCGATGGGGACTTCACGAATACCCAGCTCCGTCAGATCGGCCTTGTGTTCGCCCGCACCGGCCGGGCTGCTGAACGTGATGTCCCAGCCTTGTTGTAAAAACGTTTCAAGGATTTGCATCACGTGTCCGCTGGCTGCGGATGAGCGCGGCTCGGGCCAGACGTAACCAATGACCAGGACTTTGGTTGCGCGGGGCTGACTCATGAACGGGATTTCCTTGATGCAGGCAAAAGACTGGGGAGAAACGCGGGGCGCAATTAAACCACAGCTAATGATGTTTATTGTGCCCGGCAATCGCCCAACGATGCCTTATGCGCTTGTATTGACTGGAAGTTTGCCGATTCATGAGTTAGCGTCTGACAGCTGATTCATGGACGTTTTTCGATGACCCAACCCACCGCACTCCAGACCAAAGTCGCTTCGCAGATTCTCATGGCAATCCGGTCTGGCGAGTTAACCCCCGGCAGTCACCTCAAAGAGGTCGAGCTGGCCGAGCGCTTTGGCGTGTCTCGCTCGCCGATTCGCGGGGCGCTGGTCTATCTGGCGCAAGAGCAGGTGATCGGACGCTTGCCCCATCAGGGTTATTGCGTGCTGGATACACCGCTCAGCGATGAGTTGGCCAAGGTCAGTCTGCCGATCGGTGAGGATGAGGAGCTGTATCAGCGGCTGATCGACGATCGACTGGCTCAGGCGATTCCCGATCAGGTGATGGAGAGCGATCTGTTGCGTCGTTACGGTGCCAGCAAAGCGGTATTGCGCCGTTGCTTGTTGCGGTTGTCCGACGAAGGTGTGATGCAGCGCAAACACGGGCACGGCTGGATGTTTTTACCCACCTTGGGCTCGGCCGAAAAGCGCTTCGAAAGTTATCGCTTTCGTATGCTCCTGGAGCCTGCGGGCTTGCTCGAACCGACCTTCAATCTACCGCGTGAACGCTTGCAGCGTTGCCGTGAGAAGCAGCAGGCATTGCTCGAAGGCACTCCCGACAGCCTGAGCTTTTTCGAAGCCAATGCCGAGTTTCACGAGTTATTGGCTGCTGCGTCCGGTAATAGCTTCATTCTGCAAACCGTGCAGCAGCAAAACCGCCTGCGCCGGCTGACCGAATTCCATACGGTGTCGAACCTGGAACGGGTCCGTACCTCATGCCGTGAACACCTGGAAATTATCGATGCGCTGGAGCAGGGCGATCGGGAATGGGCGTCGACCTTGCTGTACAGGCACTTGAAAGTGGCCAGTACCTTGAATGAAGTGCGCAAGAAAAGCTGAGCTCAAGCTGCAAGCATGCTCAGGACCTTGTCGCGCAACTGCTCGATAGAGAACGGCTTGCCAATCACCGACATGCCCTTCGGCACTTCAATACTTTCCGCATAGCCACTGGCAAACAGTATCGGCAACGCCGGGTGCAGTACACGCGCCTGAGCGGCCAGCTCCCGGCCATCCATCTCCGGCAATCCCACATCGGTCATCAGCAGATCGATGATTTGCGCGCTATCGTTGAGCAGGGCAAGCGCTGCTTTGCCACTGTCGGCCTCCAGCACCTTGAACTTGAGTTCTTCCAGTACGTCGACGATCAGCATGCGCACGATGGTGTCGTCTTCGACTACAAGGATGGTGAGCGCTATGTCTGACATGGTGGTGGCTCTCGGAAGAAGGCATTCGGTCAGCGGTCGATTGAAGTGATCGGCTTGAATCGACAGGGTAACCGTTCTGACTGAATCATGCAGAGTGATGCGGGATATTGTCGGCTAGGCTGTCAGAAAAATGGATCAAAAATGCGTTCATGGGGCAAGTTCCTTCACTAACCACAGTTCACCAAGGCCATTCAATGACCACTTCGTCTTCGGTTGATGAGCAAGGTTTCCACAAACTTTTGAGCCGCAATATCAGCCTGCCGTTGGGTATGGGCGTACTGAGCGCGGTGTTTTTTGTCTGCTTGATCACCTATCTGTTGTCGGTGATCCAGTGGGTCGAACACACGGATCGGGTGATCAATAACGCCAACGAAGCGGTAAAGCTGACGGTCGATCTGGAAACCGGGATGCGTGGTTTTCTGTTGTCCGGCGAGGAGCATTTTCTCGATCCCTATGAAACCGCCAAACCGAGAATCATTGTCGCGCTCAAGACCTTGCAGGAACTGACGGCCAACAACCCGCCACAGGTCGATCGCCTGCGCAGGCTTGAAGCATTGCAGGTTGAGTGGAACGAATACGCGCAGGCGCTGATCAATTTGCAGCGCAGCGGCGGTGACTACCGGGCCGTCGTGAAAACGGGCAAGGGCAAGCGTCTGACCGATGAAATCCGCAAGCAGTACGAAGATGTCATCGACATGGAGCAACAACTGCGCATCACGCGCAACGAAGAGGTTCGACGCACGACGATCTGGACCATTTCCCTGTATGTGCTGTTTGTTGCCGGTATCAGTGGCTTGTTGGCCTACGCTGGCCGTCGCGATTTGCTCAGCCTGTCAAAAAGTTACGGCGCCAACCTGGCTGCACAGCAGACCAGTGCGCAACGTCTGGAACAACAAGCCTGGTTGCGCAATGGCCAGACCGAGCTGGCGGAGCAGCTGCTTGGGCAACTGACGCTGAATCTGCTGGGCCGCAATATTCTGCAATTCTGCGCGCAGTACCTGAACAGCGCTGTTGGCGCGATGTACGTGAAAGAAGAGCATGGAGGCCTCACGCGCATAGCCTCTTATGGTTTCTCCCGTGAGCAGGAAGAGCGCGAGCAGGCGATCTACAGTGGCGAGGGCATTACCGGCCAGGCCGCGCAGCAGGGCCGACTGATTCGTCTGGATGACGTGCCTGCCGACTATTTCAAAGTCAGCTCCGGGTTGGGTGAGGGCGCGCCGCGCAGTGTGCTGGTGGTACCGACCAGTGATGACGAGCGGGTCAACGGTGTGATCGAACTGGGTTTCCTGCGCGCCCTGAGCGAGCGTGATATCGAATTGCTGGAGTTGATTGCCGGGAACATCGGCACCTCCATCGAAGCGGCACATTATCGCCAACGATTGCAGGAAGTGCTCGCCGAAACCCAGCAGCTCAATGAGGAGTTGCAAGTGCAGCAAGAAGAACTGAGGACCGCCAACGAAGAGCTGGAAGAACAGTCGCGGGTGCTTCAAGAGTCCCAGGCGATCCTGGAGACTCAGCAGGTCGAGCTTGAGCAGACCAACGAGCAGCTTGCCGAGCAGGCACACATCCTGGCCGAGCAGCGCGATGCGATGGATCTCAAGAACGGCGAGTTGAATCAGGCCCAGGCACAACTTGAAGTCCGCGCGCAAGAATTGCAGCGCTCCAGCCAGTACAAGTCCGAATTCCTCGCCAATATGTCCCACGAGCTGCGCACGCCGCTGAACAGCTCGTTGATTCTTGCCAAATTGTTGGCAGAGAACCCGCAAGAAAACCTCAGCGCTGAGCAGGTGAGGTTTGCCGAATCGATCTACTCGGCCGGTAACGATCTGCTCCACCTGATCAACGACATTCTTGACATTTCCAAGGTCGAGGCCGGCAAGCTTGAAGTCCACCCGGAGAATGCCAGCGTCGCGGGTCTGGTCGGTGGTTTGCGTGGAATGTTTGAACCGCTGGCTGCGGACAAGCATCTGGCGTTCGACGTCGTACTGCAAGCCGATGCACCGTTGATGCTGTTCACCGATCGTCAGCGTCTGGAGCAGGTGCTCAAGAACCTGCTGTCGAATGCCATCAAGTTCACCGAGAAGGGCAGCGTCAGCCTGACCGTCGCCAGGCAGCCGGCCGAGGGTATTGCTTTTATCGTTCGTGACTCGGGCATCGGTATTTCCAGTGATCAGCAGGACAGTGTTTTCGAAGCCTTCCGGCAGGCCGATGGCAGCACGAACCGTCGTTACGGTGGCACGGGCCTGGGATTGTCGATTTCACGTGACCTGGCGGCGTTGCTCGGCGGGTCGATCAGTGTCATCAGCGAACCGGGGCAGGGCAGCTCATTCACCCTGGTGCTGCCTGTGCAGTATGTCGAACCCGGCGATGAGCCGCGTGAGCTGCGCAAGATCGCCCCGGTTGTCGCAGTGCCCAAGGTGACTGCCGCGCCAGCAGCGTTGATCGCCGAAGTGAGCATTCCGCGCTTTGCCGATGACCGTGGCAAGGCGCCGTTCACCCGCCGTTGCATTCTGGTGGTGGAAGATGAAGTGAACTTTGCACACATCCTCTTCGACCTGGCCCACGAGCTGGGCTATCAATGCCTGGTGGCTCACGGCGCCGATGAAGGTTACGACCTGGCGACACAATTCATGCCGGATGCAATCCTGCTGGACATGCGCCTGCCGGACCATTCCGGGCTGACGGTGTTGCAGCGCCTGAAGGAACATGCCGAAACCCGGCACATCCCGGTTCACGTGATTTCCGTCGAGGACCGCGTCGAGGCCGCCATGCACATGGGCGCCATCGGTTATGCGCTCAAGCCGACCACCCGCGAAGAGCTCAAGGACGTGTTCGCGCGACTGGAAGCCAAATTGACGCAAAAGGTCAAGCGCGTGCTGCTGGTGGAAGACGATGACTTGCAACGCAACAGCATTGCCCGGCTGATCGGTGACGATGACATCGAAATCACCGCTGTCGGCCTGGCCCAGGAAGCACTGGACCTGCTGCGCGAGACGATCTATGACTGCATGATCATCGACCTGAAACTGCCGGACATGCTCGGCAATGACTTGCTCAAGCGCATGTCCACCGAAGATATCTGCTCGTTCCCGCCCGTGATCGTCTATACCGGGCGTAACCTGACCCGTGATGAAGAGGCGGATCTGCGCACGTATTCACGCTCGATCATCATCAAGGGCGCGCGCTCGCCAGAGCGCCTGCTCGACGAGGTGACACTCTTCCTGCACAAAGTCGAATCGCGGTTGTCCCATGAGCGGCAAACGATGCTCAAGACTGCCCGCAGCCGCGACAGGGTCTTCGAAGGCCGCAAGGTGCTGTTGGTGGATGATGATGTGCGCAACATCTTTGCCCTCACCAGCGCACTGGAGCACAAGGGCGCTACCGTGGTGATTGGCCGTAACGGTCGTGAAGCGATCGAGAAACTCAATGAGGTGGAGGACATCGACCTGGTGCTGATGGATGTGATGATGCCGGAGATGGACGGTTACGAAGCCACCGCCTCGATCCGCATGGACCCGCGCTGGCGCAAGCTGCCGATCATCGCGGTGACGGCCAAGGCCATGAAGGATGATCAGGAGCGCTGCCTGCAAGCAGGTTCCAACGATTATCTGGCCAAGCCCATCGACCTGGACCGCCTGTTCTCGCTGATTCGCGTGTGGTTACCGAAGATGGAACGTATCTAAGTGCAGAGAAATACCGACATCGAGCTGCGGTTGCTGGTCGAAGCGATCTACCTCAAATACAGCTACGACTTTCGTGATTACTCCGGCGTTTCGATCAAGCGTCGGGTCAATCACGCCTTGCATCAGTTCGAGTGCAAGACCATTTCCGCGCTGCAGGAGCGGGTGCTGCACGACCCGACGGCGTTCATGCAGTTGCTGCAATTGCTGACGATCCCAGTCAGCGAGATGTTTCGCGACCCGGCACACTTCCAGGCCATTCGTCAGGAAGTGGTGCCACTGCTCAAGACCTATCCTTCGATCAAGATCTGGATTGCCGGGTGCAGCACGGGCGAAGAGGTCTATTCGATGGCCATTCTGCTGCGCGAAGAGGGCTTGCTGGAGCGCACCATCATTTACGCCACTGACATCAACCCACGCTCGCTGGAAAAGGCCAAACAGGGGATCTTTTCGCTGGCGAACATCCGCGCCTACACCCATAACTACCAGCAGGCCGGTGGTCTGTGCTCGTTCGCCAACTACTATACGGCGGCGTATGACCACGCGATTTTCGACAAGACCCTGTGTGAGAACGTGACTTTCGCCGATCACAGCCTGGCGACTGACAGTGTCTTTTCAGAAACTCAATTAATTTCATGTCGTAATGTATTGATTTATTTCAATAAAAAATTACAGGATCGCGCCTTCGGGCTGTTTCATGAGTCGCTGTGTCATCGTGGTTTCCTGGTGCTGGGCAGTAAGGAAACCCTGGACTTCTCGACCTATGGCAAGCAGTTCGAACCTTTGGTCAAACAAGAACGGATCTACCGCAAGCATGCTGAGTAATATCCAGGCCAAATTGCTGATCGTCGACGATCTGCCTGAGAACCTGCTGGCGCTCGAAGCGTTGATCACGCGTGAAAATCGCACGGTGTACAAGGCGCTATCCGCGGACGAAGCCTTGTCATTGCTGTTGCAACACGAGTTCGCCATCGCCATCCTCGATGTGCAGATGCCCGGCATGAACGGCTTCGAACTGGCCGAGCTGATGCGCGGTACCGAGAAAACCCGGAGCATTCCGATTATTTTCGTCAGTGCGGCCGGGCGAGAGAGTTATTACGCGTTCAAGGGTTACGAAAGTGGCGCCGTGGACTTTTTGCATAAACCGCTGGATATCCACGCGGTGAAAAGCAAGGTCAACGTGTTTGTCGACCTGTACCGGCAGCGCAAGGCGATGAAGCTGCAGGTCGACGCCCTGGAGCAAAGCCGTCGTGAGCAGGAGGCGTTACTCAAGCAATTGCAGGCCACGCAGAGCGAACTGGAGCAGGCCGTGCGCATGCGCGATGACTTCATGTCGATCGTCGCTCACGAGGTCCGTACACCGTTGAACGGGCTGATCCTCGAAACCCAGCTGCGCAAGATGCACCTGGCCCGGGACAATGCTGCGGCGTTTACCCTGGAGAAGATGCACGCGATGGTCGATCGCGATGAGCGGCAGATCAAGAGCCTGATTCGCTTGATCGAGGACATGCTCGATGTGTCGCGGATTCGCACCGGCAAGCTGTCCATTCGCCCCAGCCGTTTTGACCTGGCGCAGTTGACGGGTAACCTGTTGCAGAATTTTGCACCGCAGGTGGAGTCTGTCGAGTCGTCGGTGACGTTTGTCGCTCCGCTACCGGTGGAAGGCAATTGGGATGAGTTTCGCATCGAGCAGGTGGTGTCCAACCTGCTGACCAACGCTCTGCGTTACGGTGCCAAGCGTCCGATCGAGGTGCGCGTGTACAGCCAGGACGGTGAAGCGCGGATGGAGATCAGGGACCAGGGGATTGGCATCAGTGAGGAAAACCAGAAACGTATTTTTCAGCAGTTCGAGCGTGTGTCGGCGAAAACCGTGGTGGCCGGACTGGGTTTAGGGCTATTTATTTCCGAGCAAATCGTCGCCGCCCATGGCGGATCCATCACCGTTGAGAGCAAGATTAATCAAGGTTCGTTATTTCGTGTTTGCCTACCGCTGCAGGAAAACAGACAAAGCAACGCAACCTCTGCGTGACCGAAGGGTCGTATCAGCAGCTATTGACCGAACAAAGGCTTCCCATGAGTGAAGATGCACAAGACGTCGTATTGATCGTTGAAGATGACCCCTCGATCCTGATGGTGCTGGTCGCCTATCTGTCGGGTGAGGGCTATCGGGTTTTGCAGGCTGTAGATGGCGAGCAGGCTTTCGAAATTCTCGCGAGCAAACCGCACCTGGATATGATGATCACCGATTACCGTCTGCCCGGTGGCATCTCCGGGGTACAGATTGCGGAACCTGCGGTGAAGCTGCGACCTGAACTCAAGGTGATTTTCATCAGCGGTTACCCGCAGGAAATTCGTGAGTCCGGCAGCCCGATCGCGCAAAAGGCGCCGATCCTGGCCAAGCCGTTCGATCTGGACGAATTGCAGGGCTTGATGCACGAAATGCTTTCGTAAGCCCCACGCAATACCCCGAGCAGCCGAAGGTTCGGGCCGCGTTCGGACGCAGTCCTCGCAAATCCTGCATACGCGGTTTACCTGTACGAACGTGTTACCTGACTTTACGACTGCTTCGCCCGAGCGCGGACCGAGCCGAACGCAGCCTCGCAAGCTCGACAGCTGCTACGGGCGCGGCCCTTGATCGTTCCCACGCTCCCGCGTGGGAATGCAGCCCGTGACGCTCCGCGTCACTGGACGCGGAGCGTCCCTAGAGGCATTCCCACGCAGAGCGTGGGAACGATCAGTGCTTTCGTAAGCCCTACGGCGCATCTATCGAACCTGGTGGTCTTTTATAGTCCCTGCTGCAACGCCGGGTCATCCGGATTCATCTGCTCAAGCTGTGCCAGCAGCACCTGAACATTCTGCAGCTGGCCACTTTCCTTCCAGTAGTTGATCAACGTTACCCGCGCCTTGCGATCGGCCGGGTGACGCTGAACGATTTCTTGAAGCTGCTTTTGTGCGGCTTCGAGTTCTTCCTGGCCGTGCAACGTGGTGGCCAGGTCGTAGCGGTATTCCTTGTTGTCGGGCGCAAGTTCCACTGCTTTTGAAAGGCCGAGCAAGGCAAACTCGCTTTGCCCGTGATGCAGTAGCCATAGCCCCAAGGCATGTTGCAGATAGGCGGAGTCAGGTTGGGCCTTCAACTGCCTGGCAAGCATTTGTTGGGCAGCATCGGCCTGGCCCTGTTTATCCAGGACCTCGATCTGCATCACCAGCGCCGGCAAGTTGCCCGGGTCCAGGCGCAAGGTCTGATCGAGCGCTTGTTGTGCTTCTTTCAATTGGGCGTTGTGCAGGTGCAGGCGAGCCAGTTGGTATTGGGTCTCGGCGCTTTCAGACTGACTGTTAAGCGAGTGCTCGTATTCATCGATGACCTGCTGCAAAGGGCCGAAGTACAACCCCAGATCATCCGGCGAAAGCCCCAGCAACGCGTTCGCGGTGGCAAAACGCACGACTTGCTCGTGGTCGTCGAGCAATGGCCCGAGCAACAGACTGCGTTGGCCATTGGGCACCAGCCCGACGATGCTTTTGATCGCCGCCTGGCGAACCTCGACCACAGGGCTTTGCAGGTCGGCGTCTGCCAGTTTCAGTGCCTGCGGGCTCGGGTAATTCGCCAGTTCGGCATGCAACAGGACACGGCGCGTGTCCGACAAGTCCGGACGTGCCAACTGCTGATAGAGCACTCGCGCCGCACCGGGTTGGCCGTTGCGGGCCTTTTCCATGGCGTCGTGATAGCCCTGCTTGATCGCGGGGGGCACTTCTGGCGTCGTACTGCGCAGAGAAAACCAGGCAATGCCGACGGCAAACAGGACAAGCAGGCTGATGTACAGGTAGCGGCGAGGCATGGGCATGCAGGAATCCGGAATCTGACAGTGTTTGCAAAGCTGCCAGCATCGGTCAGCTGGCGCTGCGAGTCAAACCCGGGACGTGGTTAAACGCATACTTGATGGGCTCAAGTCGAGCCGAAACCTCTCACGTGTCGTCGTAGTGACTACGCTTGCTGGAGATGCCCCGACGAGTGTTGTCATGCAAGCGTTGCTGCAGTACTTCAAGGCGATCCTCCACCCCGGCCCCGGGGTGTTGCTGTTTGCCTTGAGAACGATCACCGCCGGGTTGCTGACACTGTACCTGGCGTTTCTGTTTGATCTCGACCAGCCCAAATGGTCGATCATGGCCGTGGTCATCGTCAGCCAGCCCCTGGCCGGCATGACGCTTGCCCGCAGTTTTGGCCAGGTCATCGGCACCACGCTGGGCGCGGCCGTGGCGGTGGTGATCATGGCGATCTTCCCCCAGGCGCCGGTGCCTTTCGTGATGACGTTGTCCCTGTGGCTGGCACTGTGCACCGCCGGTGGCACCTTGTTGCGCTACACCAGTTCTCAGGCGTTTGTGCTCAGCGGCTATACGGCGGTGGTGGTAGGGCTGTTGGCGGTCCCTGATCAGGACGGTACCTTTCTGCTGGCCGTGACCCGCGTGACCGAGACGTTGCTGGCGGTTGCCTGCGTCTGTGTGGTCAGCCTGCTGACCGCGCGTCCGGAGGCCGTGGCCAAGGATTACTTTGCCAGGATCGATCAGGTGATCAAGCTGCTGGCGACCCATGCCAGCGCCGTCATTCGAACCGAGGAAAGCGAGGCCGACTTCCACCGTCGGCAAATGCAGCTGCTTGGGCAGATCAGCGCGCTGGAGGGGGTACGCCGGCATTTGTATTACGACGCGCCGCGTTTGCGCAGTGCCGACGACCTGGTGCAATTGCTCGGCAATCAACTGCTGTTGCTGACTGCGCGGCTCACCGCATTGCGCCATCAGCGCGAGCTGTTGCTCGAGCGCTGGGAAGGCGAGATACCTGGCGAAATCCAGCATTTGCTAAACGAAGAGTTGGCCTTTCTCGATGAACTGGCCCGGCAGGGGCGCGCGCTGTCCAGCGAGCAGCGGCACCAGTTTGCGGCGTTGCAACAGCGTTTCGATGCACTGGCCTACCGTTCGGAGCAACTGACCGAGCCCTTGAAGGCTACCTTGCGCTCGCTATCGTGGTCACTGCGTTGGGAACAGGCGCGAATGCTGCAGCAGCTTGAAACGATTCTGGAGTTGAGCGACGCGATCCAGAGCGGACGCAAGGCCAGTAGCGTTTTTCGCGGTCAGGCCAATCCGCTGCACCTGGATTTCACCCTGGCGACGATGAACGCCATCCGCGCGTTCTGCGCACTGATGTTGGCTGGTCTGATATGGATCGAAACCGGTTGGGACGGCGCTCGGGGCGGGATGATTGTGGCGGGGATCCTCTGCTCGTTGATGGCGACGTTTCCGCGGCCGTTGTTGGCTGCCCAGAGCTATGCCCGGGGCTTGGGGCTGGCGGTGGTGGTGTCGGCGCTGCTTGAGTTTGCGCTGGTGCCGATGATCAGTAACTTCGAACTGTTGGCCCTGTTGCTGGCGCCATTGCTGTATGCCGTCGCGGTGGGGTTGTCCAGTCCGCCGACCACGGGTACGGGGATCGGTCTGGGATTGTCGACGTTTCTGTTATTGGGCCCGCAGAACACCGGGCTGGGGCAGAACACCGCGATCCAGTGGTTTGAATTTGCTGGCGCTTACACTTGCGCCACCGTTCTGGCGTTGAGTGTGTATGCCTTGATCTTCCCCTTCAGGCCTGTTCTGCGTATTCGCCGGCTGCACCAGGAAAATTGCGAGCAGGTCTATGCATTACTGAAAACCCCGGCCACCGATGAAAACCAGTTTGCCTTCGAGAGTCGTCTGGTCGACCGTCTGACCACGATGCTGGGACTGTTGCCAGCCATCCAGGACAAGCCGGCGCGCGACCTGTTCGAGGTCAGCCTCGGCTGCCTGGCCCTGGGCATTGCCTTGAACCAGCTCAGGCAGCAGGGGCAGAACAACGTGCTACTGGGCCCGCAGACGCAAACCCGGTTGTTCGCCACCGTTCGGGAAACCGGGCGGCTGGTCGCCGGTCGGCCGAACATCGAAGTGAATCGCGTGATCGACAGCCTGCACGGCTTGGGTGATGAACTGGACGCGCTGCACTCCAGCGTCCATGAACACCTGTGGTCAGTGTTTCGCATGCGCGTGGCGTTGTTGATCGTGGTGTCGTTCCTGGAGCGCCACCGTGGTCACTTTGAGCCTGTCACCTTGCAAGGAGTACCTGCGCTTGACCATTGATCTGGAAATAGGTGGTGTCTATCTGCCGCCGATTGCCCAGGCGCTGCTGCTGGGCTTGCCGATTTTCCTGGTGCTGGACTGGATCCTGCGGCGCCTCGGCGTGTTGCAGTTCGTCTGGCATGAAGCCTTGTTCGAAGGCGCGTTGTACGCCTGTGTGTGCGCGGTGTTGATTCTGGTGATGGGAGCCTGATGCCTTGAAGAAGATCCTTGCCCAACTCTCGACTCTGGCGGTGGTCGTGCTGGCTCTTGTACTCGGCTGGTTTGCCTGGGAGCACTACACCCGCGCCCCCTGGACCCGGGACGCAAGGGTGCGTGCCGATGTGGTGACCTTGTCCGCCGATGTTGCGGGACGCATCGTGCGCCTGGGTGTGCAAGATAACCAGCATGTGGAGAAGGGACAGTTGCTGCTGGAAATCGATCCCTCGCGTTACGCCCTGGCGGTGGAACATGCCAAGCGTTCGGTGGAAGTGGCGAAGGCCTCGCTCGGTCAATCACAAGCCACCATCGTTGCCAGCCAGGCGCTGCTCAAGCAGCGTCAAAGCGAGGAGCTGCGTCGACGGACCCTCAAGGAACGCATGGCGGTCTCTGGCGAGGAGTGGGAAAAATCCAGCACCGAGGTGTCGGTGGCCCAGGCCGATTTGCTGCGCAACCAGGCCAACCTGGGTTTTGCCCAGGCCAATGTGCAACTGGCCATCGCCGCATTGGCCGAGGCTGAACACGATCTGGAGCGCACCCGGGTCGAATCGCCGGTCAGTGGCTACGTCACCAATCTGCTGACCCGGCAGGGCGATTACGCGACAGCGGGCGGTCCGCTGGTGGCGCTGGTGGACAGCGATTCGTTTTATGTCAGCGGCTACTTCGAAGAAACCAAACTGCCGCGAATCGCAGAGGGTGACCGGGTCGACATCGAACTGATGAGTGGCGAACGTTTTGGCGGCACCGTGCAAAGCATCGCCTTCGCTATTGCTGACCGGGAAAACCTGCCCGGCGGCCGTTTGCTGGCCAACATCAACCCGAGCTACACCTGGGTCAAACTGGCGCAGCGGGTGCCGGTACGGATTCAGATCGACGCCGACTACGCCGGCAAAAACACGCTGCGCGCCGGGACCACGGCTACGGTGACTGTCCAGGAAACCCGCAAATCCGACGATCACCGCTAACACGGGGGGGATTGTGGGGAGTCACCAAAGTTTGCAGGCAAAAAAAAGCCCCGCGACCGAATGAGGCACGGGGCAAAGAAATTGGTTGGTTGCGGCCAACCAAAGGAGCTCTTGAAAAGGGGTTATCTGCTGGCGACCGTCTCGGGTTGCCAGCCACCGCCGAGGGCCTTGTAGATGGCGACGATGCCACGGTAAAGATCGACCTCGGCCTGCGCCTGGGAGTCCTCGGCTGCCAGGCGCTCACGTTGTGCGTCGAGCAGCACCAGGAAATCCACGGTGCCTTCGCGGTAGCGAATTTGCGCGAGGTCGGCCGCGGCACGGCTCGACTCACTCTGACGAATCAGCGAGATCAGGCGTTGCTGGCGTTTACCGTAATCGGAGAAAGCGTTCTCCGACTCTTCCAGCGCTAACAACACTTGCTGCTCGTAGGTCGCCAGGGCGCCTTCGGCGTTAGCATCGGCTGCCCGCAAGCGAGCGCGGACGCTGCCCAGGTCGAAGGCTGCCCAGGTAATGCTTGGGCTGAGCGCCCAGGCGCTGGCTGCCGACGAGCCGATCTGCGAACCACGCCCGGCGGTGAAACCGAGGAAACCGCTGAGGCTGACCCGTGGAAACAGATCGGCCTTGGCCACGCCGATGCGGGCGGTGGCGGCCGCCAGTTTGCGTTCGGCGCTGCGGATATCCGGGCGGCGTTGCAGCAGTTCACCCGGGTCACCAATCGGCAAGGCCTTGGCAATCGCCGGCAAGTTGGCCGGGCTGAGGTCGACGGTCAGTTTGTCTGGCCGCTCACCCAACAAGGTCGCAATCCGGTTGCGTTGGCGCACCTGCACTTCTTGCAGTTGCGGCACGCTGGCTTCGACAGAAGCGAGGCGGGCATCAGCGCGAACTACATCGAGCTGATCGCCGACGCCGGCATCACGCAGGCTCACGGTGATCTTGCTCGACTCTTGCTGGTTCTGCAGGTTGGCCAGCGCAATTTTCTCCCGCAGTTGCGCACCGCGCAGTTGACCGTAGGCGTCCACCAGTTCGGCAATCATGCTGACTTGCAGTTGGTGCAGATCGGCTTCGGCAACCTGTTGATCGGCATCAGCTGCTTCCAGGTTGCGCTGGATTCGGCCGAACAGGTCGACTTCCCAGGCCATGTCCAGGCCCAGGTCATAGCGTTCGCTGTTGACGCGGTTAGTGGTCTGGCCGGGAATCTGGCCCTTGGCCAAATCGCTGCTGGCACGGCTGGTGACGTTGGGTGTGGTCTGGGTGGCCGCGTCATCACGAAACGCCCGAGATGCCTTCAAGCGGGCATACGCCACCCGCAGATCACGGTTGCCCTGCAACGACTGGGTCACCAACTGATTGAGGACCGGGTCATCGAACTGCTGCCACCAGACACCTTCGAAGCGTGCGCGGTCGAAGTTCTTCTGACCGTTGGCGCCGTCGGTGGCGGCCGTGATGTTGGCCGCCTCCGTAGCTGGGGTCTTGTAGTCCGGGCCGACGGCACAGGCACTCAGGGCCAGTACCAGCAAGCTCGGCAGGAAGACTTTCAGACTCATTGTTGCGCCTCCAGTTTCAGGGCCTTGGCTGCTTTGCGTGCATCGCTGCGCTCCACAAAACGACGGATCAATATGTAGAACACTGGCGTCAGCAACAGACCGAAGAAGGTCACCCCGAGCATCCCGGAGAACACCGCCACACCCATGGCATGACGCATTTCTGCACCGGCACCGCTGGAGAACACCAGAGGCACCACACCCATGATGAAGGCGAAGGAGGTCATCAGGATCGGCCGCAGACGCAGACGGCAGGCTTCCAGTACCGCGCTGAGCGAGTCCATACCTTCCTCTTGCTTGTCCTTGGCGAACTCGACGATCAGGATCGCGTTCTTACAGGCCAGCCCCACCAGTACGATCAAGCCGATCTGGGTGAAGATGTTGTTGTCGCTACCGGAGAGAATCACCCCGGTAATCGCCGACAGCAGGGTCATCGGGACGATCAGGATCACCGCCAGTGGCAGACTCCAGCTCTCGTATTGCGCGGCCAGTACCAGGAACGCCAACAGTACGCAGAGCGGGAACACGAACAACGCGGTGTTGCCGGACAGAATCTGCTGGTAGGTCAGGTCGGTCCACTCGTAGGTCATGCCGTTAGGCAGTTCGTCCTTGAGCAGTTTTTCGATGGCCTGTTGCGCTTGGCCGGAGCTGTAGCCAGGGGCTGCGGCACCGTTGATTTCAGCGGTGATAAAGCCGTTGTAGTGCATCACGCGGTCCGGGCCCGAGGTGTCGCTGACCTTGATGAAGGTCGCCAGCGGGATCATCTCGCCTTTGTTGTTGCGCACTTTCAGCTGGCCGATCTGATCCGGTTCGAGGCGGAACTGTTGCTCAGCCTGAACGTTGACCTGATAGGTGCGACCGAAGCGGTTGAAGTCGTTGGCATACAACGAACCCAGGTAGATCTGCAGGGTGTCGAAGATGTCGCTGACGGCCACGCCGTGGGTCTTGGCTTTTTCACGGTCGATGGCAGCATCGACCTGTGGCACGTTCACGGTATAGCTGGTGAACAGCCCGGCCAGTTCCGGCACGCTGCGGCTCTTGGTGATGATGTTCATGGTTTCTTTGTACAGCTCGTCATACCCCAGGTTGCCCCGGTCTTCGATCTGCAGGCGGAAACCACCGATGGTGCCCAGGCCCTGAACTGGCGGCGGCGGGAAGATCGCCATGTAGGCTTCCTGAATCCCGGCGTATTGGCCATTCAAGGCACCGGCAATCGCACCGGCCGACTGGCTTGGGTCCTTGCGTTGGTCGAACGGTTTCAGGGTGACGAACACGATGCCGGCGTTAGGGCTGTTGGTGAAGCCGTTGATCGACAGGCCAGGGAAGGCCACCGCGCTTTCCACGCCAGGCTGTTTCAGGGCCAGGTCGGACATGCGCTTGATCACGTCTTCAGTGCGGTCCAGGCTCGCCGCGTCCGGCAGTTGGGCGAAAGCCACCAGGTATTGCTTGTCCTGGCCCGGCACGAAACCGGTTGGCGTGTTCGAGAAGCCAAGGAATGTCAGCGCCATCAGGCCGGCGTACAGCAGCAGGGCGATGCCGCTGCTGCGGATTACACGACCCACGGTGCCTACATAGCTATGGCTGGCACGATCAAAGAAGCGGTTGAACGGACGGAACAACCAGCCACCGAAGATCCCGTCGAGGACTTTCGAGAAGCGGTCCTTGGGCGCGTCATGGCTTTTGAGCAACACGGCAGCCAAAGCTGGCGACAGGGTCAGCGAGTTGAAGGCCGAGATCACCGTGGAGATCGCGATGGTCAACGCAAACTGCTTGTAGAACTGCCCGGTCAACCCGGAAATGAAGGCGGCCGGGATAAACACCGCACACAGCACCAGCGCGGTGGCGATGATTGGTCCGGTTACTTCACGCATGGCGCGTTTGGTCGCTTCGACCGGTGTCAGCCCGAGGCCGATATTCCGTTCGACGTTTTCCACCACCACGATGGCGTCGTCGACCACGATACCGATGGCCAATACCAATCCGAACAATGACAACGCGTTCAGCGAGAAGCCGAACAGGTGCATCACGGCGAATGTACCGATCAGCGATACCGGGACCGCCACCAACGGAATGATCGAGGCGCGCCAGGTTTGCAGGAACAGGATCACCACCAGCACCACCAGAATCAGTGCTTCGAACAGCGTGTGCACCACAGCCTCGATGGAACCGCGAACGAAGATCGTCGGGTCATACACGATGCTGAAGTCCATGCCTTCGGGGAAGCTCTTCTTCAACTCGGCCATTTTGGCGCGCACTTCGTTGGAGATCTCGATAGCGTTGGAGCCCGGACGCTGGAAGATCGGGATCGCCACGGCGGGTTGGTTGTTCAGCAGGGAGCGCAAGGCGTACTGGCTGGAGCCGAGTTCGACGCGAGCAATGTCCTTGAGGCGAGTGATTTCACCGTTTTCGCCAGAGCGAATAATGATGTTCTCGAACTCTTCCTCGGAGACCAGGCGACCTTGGGTGTTGACCGAGAGCTGGAACGCGGTGGCGTTCGGCGCAGGCGGCGCACCCAGGGCACCGGCGGCAACCTGACGGTTCTGCTCGCGAATCGCGTTGACCACATCGGTCGCAGTCAGGTTGCGCGAAGCGGTCTTGTTCGGATCGAGCCAGACCCGCAGCGAGTAGTCGCCCATGCCGAACAGTTGCACGTCACCCACGCCGCCCAGCCGCGCCAGCTCATCCTTGATGTTGAGCAAGGCGTAGTTGGACAGGTAGAGCATGTCGTAGCGTTTGTCCGGCGAGGTCAAGTGCACAACCATGGTCAGGTCGGGCGAAGCCTTGTCCACCGTGATGCCGATCCGGGTCACTTCGGCGGGCAGCTTGGGCTCGGAGCGGGTGACGCGGTTCTGTACCTGCACCTGAGCGTTGTCCAGATCGGTGCCCAGCGCAAAGGTGATGGTCAGGGTGATCTTGCCGTCAGCGGTGGACTGCGAGGACATGTACAGCATGTTCTCGACGCCGGTGATGGCTTGCTCCAGCGGAGCAGCCACGGTTTCACCGATGACTTTAGGGTTGGCACCCGGGAAGTTGGCGCGGACCACCACGGTCGGTGGCACGACTTCCGGGTATTCGCTGATCGGTAGCTGGAACAGCGAGATGCTGCCGGCGATCAGGATCAGCAGCGAAAGCACCGCTGCGAAGATCGGCCGTGAAATGAAGAATTGGGAAAAATTCATCGGAGTTGTCGTCCCTTAACCGCGTGGAGTCGCAGCGGCGAGTTTCACAGCCGTACCCGGCGCAACCTTGGCAGGTGCGACTTGGGGCAGGTTGCTGGCTTCAAGCGCTTGGCGTTGTTGAGCGAGGGCCGCGAGGGTTTCCTGGCTGGCCATCGGGATCACTTCAGGCGTCACCGGGGAACCCGGACGCACCCGTTGCAAACCCTTGACGATGATCGTGTCGTCCTTGTTCAGACCGCTGCGCACAATGCGCAAACCTTCGATCTTCGGGCCCAGTTCGACGGCGCGATAAGCCGATTTATTGTCGGCGTCCATCACCAGTACAAACTTTTTACCCAGGTCGGTACCGACGGCTTCGTCGTTGATCAGCACGGCGGAATAGGTCCCGCTGCCCACCAGTTTCAGGCGAGCGTAGAGGCCGGGGGTGTATTCGCCCTTGCTGTTGTCAAACACCGCGCGACCACGGATGGTGCCGGTTTTCGGGTTGACCTGGTTGTCGACGAAGTTCATCTGGCCCAGGTGTGGGTTGCCTTCTTCATTGGACAGGCCAAGGTAAACCGGAGTGGTTTGACCGCGTTGGCCCTGGCGGGCGAGCTGGGTGTACTTGAGGTACACACGCTCATCGGCGTCGAAGTAGGCGTAAATCTTGTCGGTGGAGACCACGCTGGTCAGCGCGGTGACATCGGCGGTGACCAGGTTGCCGGCGGTGATTTCGGCACGGCTGACGCGGCCGCTGATCGGTGCGGTGACGCGGGTGAAACTGAGGTTCAGTTTGGCCAGGTCCAGTTGCGCCTGGATTGCGCCGACAGCGGCTCGGGCTTCTTGGGCGGCGCTGCTGCGCGAGTCGGCCAGTTCTGCGGAAATCGCGTTGCTGGTGCGCAGGCGTTCACCGCGTTGGGCTTCGTTTTCGCTGCGGGTAGCATTGGCTCGGCCCTGGGCAACCAGGGCTTCAAGACGGCGGACCTCAGCCTGGAACGGGCGGGGGTCAATCTGAAACAGCAAATCGCCCTTTTTCACAAGGGCACCTTCGGTGAATGCGACCTCGTCGATCTGGCCAGACACCCGAGGACGAATCTCGACGGTTTCCGGTGCTTCGAGGCGGCCGGTGAAGTCGTCCCATTCGTTGACCGGTTGTTCCAGCACCTTGGCCACGCTGACTTTGGTCGCAGGCATGGCGGCAGCGGTGCCCGGAGTCTTGCCGCAGGCGCTCATCACCAGCAAGGCCAGAACGGCCAAGGGGAAGCGCAAATGTTTGAGTGACTGTTCCATGGATGCATCCGCCAATGTATTGAGATGGACGGATGATGCTCGGCGGGGCTGTATCGCACGAATCGAATGAGGCAAAGGTAACTATCATTCGGAATGATATAAGCGCCGAGTGAGCCCTCTAGCATGGGGCTTTCGTTAGGCGGCTATCAATGTGCCTGATGACAATTCAGTGTTGCGGGGAGTGCAAAGGTCAGGTTGAAAACCGAGCCGCGGTCATCGCGAGCAAGCTCGCTTCTTGCTGTCTATTCGGACGTAGTTAACTTCGGCTACAGGAAAACACCAGGGTCAGGGAATGATTATTTGCCGCAATGGCGCACCTTCAATCTGTACGCTCTATGTCCCTGATAATGCATCCTGCCTTATCCTGGCCAGTGTTTTAAATCCCCCGGCTTGCGGGCACCGACCGTCATTCGATAAGTAAACAGAGTACTTCCTTTTATTGAGTAATGAACTTCCAACTCAGTACATTCACAACCTTGAGAACTGACCTGGCACTTCTCCGGATGACGCATTTTGGTTGTTGCGTGCTGGTAAGATTTTATTCGAATCATTTATGAAGTTACCAATGTTAGAGCGCGCCCTGTTTTGATGCTTGATGCGCCGATATGGGTGGCTTGCAGGTCCGTTGCATGACGGGTCTTCATTTGCGGAATTGATGATATGAAGTTGTTTAGACCGTTGCTTCAGCGGCCTGTGGCGTTGCTATGGGGAGGGCTGGCGCTATCCTCGATCGGCGACGAATTGTTCGCGATCGCTGTCGCCTGGATGGCGGTGCAGATCGCCGGCACCGATGCGAGTTGGCTTAGTGCGTTGCGCGGCGGGGCGGCGCTGGCGGGCGCGTTGCTGGGAGGGATCTGGGCCGAGCGCTGGGACCATCGGCGCACGATGATCGGCGCTGACCTTGCGCGCGCTGGGCTCGCGCTGATTCCGATGCTGGCTTGGGCGTTGGGCATCATGAGCCTGTGGATGCTGGCGGTGCCGGTCATGCTCATGATGATTGTCAACTCTTTGTTCGAACCGGCCTTGCGCGCCAGCCTGCCACGCATTGTCGCGGCGCCGGACCAGTTGCAGGCCGTCAACGCGCTGTTCGACGCGATCATCCGGGTGGCCCGGGTGATCGGGCCGATGCTGGCCGCAGCCATTACCCTGCTGATTCCGCTTGAACATCTGTTTACCCTCAATAGCCTGACTTTCCTGATCTCGGCCTGGGCGGTGATGAAGCTGAGCAAGGCATTGCCTCGCCAACCGGTCAAGGTGACGAGTCGGCGTGCCGCCTTCATCGCCGGTTGGCGCAGCCTGGTCGGTCGTCGGCAGATGCAGGCGGTGTATGTGTGTGCGGGGTTGGGCAACGTCGCCTGGAGCCTGGGCATTTCCATCGGCATGGCGCTGGCCGTGGTCAAGTACGACATCCAGGGTTTCGGTGTACGGGGCTTTGCCGTCTACGGCCTGATCATGGGCGCCTATGGTTGCGGCAACCTGATCTCTATTTTTGTCGTCGGCAACCTGCATATCCGACGCTTGTACGGTGGTTTTACCTTCGGCTCGGTGGTCAACGGCCTGGGCATTGCGACCATCGGTGCGGCGGTGATGTACCTGCCAGCGGAGTACGTCCTGGTCGGGATGATGTTCGGCGCAGGCCTGGCCGCGCTCGGCGGGCCGCTGATCGACATCTCGTTCATTCTGCTGATTCAAACCACGTTCAGGCAAAGCGAGATTGCCGGGTTGGCAAGGTTACGCTATGCCGCGCTGGGGGCCTCCATTCTCATTGCCGGGGCCTGCGGTGCGGCGCTTTATGCCCGGTTCGAAACCGGCATGGTCATCGTCGGTAGCGGGATTTTTGAAGTCATCGTCGGTGCGATTGTGTTGCTCGTTCCCAAGGACAATGAAGCGGTCTATGCGAACACGGGCGAAGAGCCTCTGTTGGATGGCAATGAGGTCACCCGATGAGCGCTTTTCATGAGCATGTGAAAGACCACGCCGATGATGGCGTCCCATATGGAATGGTTAGGATTGCCGCTGATCACGTTAACGCACGCTGAGTCATTAATGCCCGGGCATTGGACTGCTTGGGCGTTTTACATCGCGTTTTCGCCTTGCCGAGTCAGGGCTCGCAATGCGGCTTGATTGAGGCAACCGCGGCGTACGCAGTAACAGACTGATTTCCTCTGCGCTGACCGCTCTGCTGAAAAAGTGGCCCTGAATTTCATCGCAGCCGTTTTCACGCAGGAAGGTTTGCTGCTCTTGGGTTTCGACACCTTCGGCAATGACCCTGAGGTTCAGTGTGTGCCCCAACGAAATCACTGCGGTGGCGATGGCTTTGTCGTTCTCGTTGTCGGGCAGATCGCGCACGAAAGACTGATCGATCTTGAGTCTCGCGATCGGGAAGCTTTTCAAGGCTGCAAGGCTGGAGTAGCCGGTGCCGAAGTCGTCGATCGAGAGGCTGATCCCCATTGATTGCAGTTCTTTCATTTTGTTGATGGCTTGCTGAAGGTCTTGCATGATCAGACTTTCGGTCAGCTCCAGCTCAAGGTACATCGGGTCCAGTCCGGTTTCTTTCAAGGCATGCCTCACTCGGTCGATCAGGTCCCTTTCGATGAACTGGCGTGCTGAAATATTCACCGATATGGTGATCGGCGGCCAGCCCGCATCCTGCCAGTCCTTGTTCTGTCTGCATGCGGTATGAATCACCCAGTCGCCGATGGGCACGATCAACCCGGTCTCCTCGGCCTGCGGAATGAATTTGATTGGAGACACCATGCCGAGCTCGGGGTGCTGCCAGCGGATCAGTGCCTCTACGCCGATAATCTGACCTGACTGCAAATCCACCTGTGGCTGGTACAGCAGCAGGAACTCGTCATGGTTGAGTGCATTTCGAAGCCCGTCTTGCATGGCGAGCTTGCCCTGGACCTTGTTATTCATCTCGCTCGTATAGAACTGGTAACTGTTGCGACCCAGCTCCTTGGCCCGGTACATCGCGGCGTCCGCGTTGCTGAGCAACGTGTCGGTATCGCTGCCGTCGGCAGGGTAAGTGGCCAACCCCATGCTGCAGGTGACGTGGAGTGTATGTCCGCTTAGCTGAATCGGCCGCAGGATGGCTTCCTGGATTTTGTGCAGGGCAGGGGTAACGCCGTCGAGGTCTGAGGGCTGGTCGAACAGGATGATCACAAACTCGTCGCCACCCAGTCGCACGACGGTGTCGGTGCGGCGTACACATTCCAGCATGCGCTGGGCGACGGTTTTCAGCAGTTCGTCTCCAGCACTGTGCCCAAGGCTGTCATTCACCAGTTTGAATTTGTCCAGATCGAGAAACGCCACCGTCACCTGACGGTTGTAGCGCTGAGCATAAAGTATTGCCTGCTTGAGGCGGTCTTCGAGCAGTGTGCGATTCGGCAGCCCGGTCAGTGCGTCATGGTCGCCCATAAAGCGAATGCGCTGTTCGGTAAGTTGGCGTTCTATTGCAATGCCGGCAAGCGGTGTCGCCATGTCGATCAGTCGCGTCTCGGTCGAGCTAGGGCTGCGTACGGTGTTGGAATACAAGGCAAACGTCCCCAATACCTTTCGCTCATGGGACAGAATCGGCGTCGACCAGCAGGCGCGAAATCCATAGGGCGCAGCGGCTGATCGGTACTCCTCCCACAGCGGATCCAGCTCGATATCCGTGACGATGACTGGCTCTCGTCGATACACCGCGGTGCCGCATGAACCGACACTCGGACCGATCGCAATCCCGTCAATGAGCTGGTTATAGGCTTTCGGCAAACTGGGGGCAGCCCCGTGCAGCAGGTGCTTGCCATCCTCATCCAGCACCAGGATGGACACCATCATCCCCTCCAGTTGGGACTCGACCAGGTGAGCCAGGCTGTCGAGGACTTCTGCAAGCTCGGTACTCCTGGCGATCAGCTCCAGGACATGACCTTGTCCGGCACGGATGATGGCTTCTTGCTCTAATCGGTTGTTTTGCAGGGCGAGCCGCTCTGTGGCGATACTCAATTGAACCGATTTTTTTTCCAGCTGAAGTCGGTCTTTGAGGAATTGATTCACCGCGCGAGCCATGTTGGCGATCTCGTCCTTCCCATGTTCTGCCATCATCAAATGCGTTTTGTCAGTGTGTTCCTGACGCAATTGCCGGCTTATTGCATTCAGGCGCACGAGCACATGA
Source organism: Pseudomonas sp. CVAP#3 (assembly GCF_018986375.1). Classification (NCBI taxonomy): domain Bacteria; kingdom Pseudomonadati; phylum Pseudomonadota; class Gammaproteobacteria; order Pseudomonadales; family Pseudomonadaceae; genus Pseudomonas; species Pseudomonas sp. CVAP#3. The sequence continues at coordinate 69,384 of NZ_JAHMSC010000011.1, read as the reverse complement.
CGGCCCATGAAGACCCGGGTCACAAACCAGGCGAACACCAGGCTGGCGCCCAACATGATCAGCACCCATTGCTGGCTACGGTTTGAGGCCTCCACCAGGCGCTGTACGGCTTCGCGATAGTCTTCGGTGTAAGCACTGGATTGCGCACGGGCCAACGCGACCAGAACCCCGGCCTCATTCTTCAGCTCCTCATTGAACCGCTGTATGACGTTGTGCTGATTGATAAGCTTCAGGCGCAGGGAGAAGAGCTTGGGCATCTCTACATCAGCGTCGGATAACTTGCCTGTGGTACGTGACAGGTGCTCATACCGGATCCGCAGGCGTTGCACGGCATCACTGTCAACAGCCTGCGGCAGATCGAAAAGTAACACTGCCAGCTCCAGGCTGGCCCGGGTCTGGGTCGCGGTTAACCGGGCAGTGTGATCCTCCAGGGTTTGCTCGAAGGTGACCTCGGTTTGCAGCAGGCTTTCTCGCAATTGCGCAACGATGTTGGCGGTATTGCGGAACATCTGACTCGACTGATACATATCGAGTATCGCCACGCCACTGTTCGCGGCAGTCAGCTGCTGCACCAGCTGATCAAGCGCTTCAAGTTGTTCGACGGTCGCTGCATAGCTTGAACGCAGGGTGTCGGGGGAGCGGGTTGTCAGAAGCTGATCGGTCTGGCGCTCGATCAGCAAGGTACGATGCAACATGTCTTGCCCATTTTGCATGCGGACCAGTCGTTCATCCGTCAGCTGGCGGGTGGCGCTGTTTGATGTGCGCAACGCGTAGACCGCAGTTGCACCACCCGCCAGGATCAGCAGCGCCAGCGTCAGAAACGCCAGTGTGAACTGTGCGCGTAGCGATTGCGGCAATAGCTGGCGTCCGAGCCGGGAAATGACGTCCAATGTCAGGGGTTCCATTGGTGGCGATAGATGTCTCGATAACCATTGTCAGGGTCGTACTGGAATTTCTTCCCGCCGTCGAAGGCGATATTGTCGGCATTGACCAGGTGAATCGGCGCTACGAAGCCGCTCACCGGCTGACCTGCAAATAGCCGGTTCAACTCATCCATCACTTGCCAGCCATGCAGGTTTAGCGGCTCGGCCACGGTGACGGTCTGGTAGGTTTTTGCCTGTATGCGCAAGAAAGCCGAAGCGCTGCCATCACCGGCAGACAACAGGCTGATGCCGTCACTGGGTATTGCGGCGTTGGTCAATGAGGCAATCGAGTAGTCGAAATAGATATCGTTGATGGCCAGCGTGTGGGTCCAGCGCTTGCCATAGCGCTGAAGCAGCTCGTTGGTGATCGCCGGCATCTTCTCGCCACTTTCGGAGATCGCGACATCGCGCACTTCCAGCAATGTACATTCCCGACAGGCCCGAATGACGTTTTCCATGGCGTTGGCTTTCGCCATGGCGATGCTGTATTTGGAGTCGGTCAGGATGACCACGCCGGCGTGGCCGTTTGACTGTGCCACTGCCGCCATGGCCGTGAGGCGAGCCACTTCGAGCGGGTCGGTCGTGACGTTCATGGCCACCGGCGTGCCGTCAATCGGCCCGGGGCGTGCCCCAGCGTGCCAGCCGACCACCGGCACATCCCTGTTGGCGAAGAGGATCAGCGCCGGATTGTTCTCAAGGGCATCGGAACCGCACAGAATGAGGCCGTCGGGTTTCGCTGCCAGAGCGTCGGAAAAGGCCTTTGCGCGCCCGGCCGATGACCCAGCGCCATCGAATATTTTCAGCGTCCAGCCCATCGCCCTGGCTGCCTCGCGAGCGCCCTGCGCGACACCGACAATTCCACCGTTACGCAAATCTTCTGCGACAAGGGCGATGCTCTTGCCCCGCAGGGCTTGCGGGCCGGATTCAGGGCCGCTCCAGCGAACGGCTTCGAGGGTGGCCCTGGAAACGATTTCCTGCGCTTGAATCACCGTAACCGTGGCGTTTTCGACACCCGCTGCAGTTGGCAGGTTCTGGCCGTATCCGGGAGTTGCCGTGAAAAGACAGAAAACCGCAATTGAAGCCATCCAGGGTAACCAAGGCCTGATCAGACAGGTTCGATCACCGCATGTGATGGCGGGTCTGGAGCCGATGGCGCGATCATAGTCTGGCATGGCGTCCCTTTTTGCCGAGAGTGCAGCGTTCACTATCCGCAAGGATAGTCGGTTCTGCTGTCATCAGGTCTTTTGTGGGTAAAGCCTGTGAACTTTAGTCCTGAGCATTCAGGAAATGGGACAGGGTCCATGACACAAAACAAAGGACGAAGGCCAATTGCATCGTTGACTACATTGGAGATGTCTTCGAGCGGCTTTAGGCCGAGAAACGCTCTTCACCTGTGACGTCTGCCACGAATTATGTACGCCTGGTCATCCACTCGGACGATAAACCGATTGAAAGTGCAGGGCGCCCCTCTCTGGCGCCCTTTCAGAACTATAAACCCGGAAATGTCTACACAGTAGACCTGGTCATACGCTCATCTATGGGCTTATGCGGTATTTCGGTCGGAATAAGTTTCTTGCCAGTGCAGAATCTGCTGTTGGATATTCCAATGAATAATGTGCTTGTAGAGTTTCTCGACGAAGGCCACTTCGAACCCGGCGGCGACTGCCCACTCGCGACGGTCTTCGAGCATCGCCGCGACCCGCTCTGGAGCGGGGATAGCCCGTTCATTGGCTTTGAATTGCGCAGCGGCTTTTACATAACCCAGGCGTAGTTTCAAGGACTCAAGGATCTGGCGATCATAAAAATCGATGCCTGCCCGAATATCATTGAGGTTTTCGCAGGCTTCAGGTGTTTTAAGTGGCGACATGGTGCTTGTCTCAAGGTGTGTTGAAAATAGCCAGTTTCAGATGACATCGAATCGGGGGCACGTTTCCCTGATGGAGTTTGAAGGTCGTCGCTCATTCCCCCCTTGTTTGACATGCACCCCCCCGAATTGCCAGGCATCCGTCTCAAGCTCGGTAATGACCTCATCGATCAATGCGTCGATCATTACGTTGTCGTGATGATGGGGTGTCGTTATCAAGTGCGCTGTATCGCCAGATACCGCCAGGCAATATTTCTTCGCAATCCTCTGCGACGGACAAGGGAACACTACGGTGATGGAGTTCTCGTTGCGCCAGGCATCAATCCCCGCAGCCTGGAATCGATCCACTGCATACTGGGCTTTTTCCAGGCTGTGGTGGACACGCTGGCGCCAGTCAGCGAACGAGTGGCTGCGTAGCGCCGCCCACATCATCAAGGGTGTATGGCCATTGCGCGAGCCGCTGATGGTCTTGTCATGGGCCAGGATGTAGTCCACTTCCACCGAGATGCGCGCAACGTCCTTGCGTTTGGCCACGACGATTCCGCAAGGAATGGGCGAACCGATCATCTTGTGGCCGGAGACGCAGATCGAGTCGATGCCATCGGCGAACGAGAAGGGCTGTGGGTGATCGACGAAAGGCAGGATCATCCCGCTCAGCGCTGCGTCTGCGTGCAGGTAGTAGTCATGACGGGCAATGCCCGCCTGCTGCAGACGCTGTTGAATGGTGGCGATATTGTCGACGGCTCCGCGTAGGGTGGTGCCGATGTTGGCGAAGATGATGGGGTGGCGTTCCTGGTCGGCGGTTATTTTTGCCATCAGGTCGTCGTAGTCGATTTCGCCATTGGCCAATGACTCGACTGCACGACATTTGATCCGTAGCAACTTGACGATCTTCGCAACGGAGTAATGGGTGTCTTTCGAGTAGTACAGGGTGCCATTCGGGAACAGTTCGCGACCCAGGTAGCAGCCAAACATGTTGCCTTCGGTCCCCCCGTTGGTGACGTAGCCCCAGCTGTCTTCGAGCGCGATGTTGAACAGCTCGGAGAAGTACGTCATGACGTCCTTCTCAAAGTCGAATGAGTTCAACAGGTAGTTGCTGTATTCGTTCCAATCCCCGCAGTTATTGATCGAAAAGCGCAGGAAACGATGCAACTGGGAGTAATCGAAGTCCGCTGATTCGGGGTACCCGATATTGAAGTACTGATTCGTCACGCAGTGCTGCCAGAAGCGCTCAAGCCTGCTTTGGTCGGCAGTGGATAAAGTCATGCCTAACTCCTTTTAGAAGCCGCCCGGTCAGGCGGCTTTTTGCTTGGTGTCTACCAGCGACCACCAACTGGCGAGCGTGGGCGAGGCCGCCAGCTCTTCGAAGCTCACAGCGATGCCGCGTTCTTTGAGCTCCGCAGCGAGCTTCATCACCCGCAGGGAATCGAGGCCGTAGAAAATCAGGTTTTCCTCCGGGTCCAGGTCTTCACAGTCTTCGACAAGTTGCAGTACGCGGGTGTGTAGCCAGGCGCGGGTGGTTTCCGCCGCCAGGAGTTGGCGTAGTTGCTTTTTGTCGATCTTGCCCACGGCCGTCAGCGGCATGGTCTCGATGAGCCGGATACGATCGGGGAGTTTGTATTCGGCGATGCCGAGTTCCATCAAGTGGCGTCTCAAGGCCGGTGGTTTGAGATGGGGGTTGCGGGTGACGACGAAGGCGCAGCTCTTTTCCCCCAGTCTGTCGTCGGGCATGGCCACCAGGCCGGCGTGGGTCACGTCCGGGTGGAGGACGATGAGGTTTTCGATTTCCTCCGAGGCTACTTTTTCGCCACCGCGGTTGATCTGATCCTTGACCCTGCCGACGACCCGCAAATCGCCTGTCGGTGTGAGCTCAACGAGATCGCCGGAATAGTAGTAACCCTCATTGTCAAACGCCTGGGCATTCTGTTCGGGGCTTCGGTAATAGCCGCAGAACGTGTAGGGACCGCGAGTGGCGAGCATGCCAGGCTCGCCGTGGGGGACGGGAATGCCTTGTTCGTCAACGATTTTGATTTCGTCATCCGGGCTGATCGGACGGCCTTGAGTGGTGAAGATCTGTTCGTTTGAGTCGTCCAGGCGGGTGTAGTTGATCAGGCCCTCGGCCATGCCGAACACCTGCTGCAACTTGCAGCCGAGCACTCCGGGAACCTGGCGTGCCAGCGAGTCGGCGAAACAGGCGCCGCCGACCTGGAGGAATTCCAGCGATTGCAGTTGCTCTCTGTGCTCCGGCGCGGCCTGCAACCACAAGGCGACCGCACTTGGAACCAGGGCCACGGTATTCACTTCATGGCGCGCTATGATCGAAAAGCACGTCGACGGCTCCGGGCTGGGAGCCATGACGACAGTGCCGCCGGCATACAGGACACCCAGGGCGCCGGGCGAGCTGAGCAAGAAATTGTGCGCCGCGGGCAGGGCGCACAGAAAGCGCGTTTGTGCAGTGAGCTCGCATACTTGCGCACTCGCCCGGGCGTTGTAGTGATAGTCGTTATGGGTGCGCGGGATGAGTTTGGGGGTGCCTGTGCTGCCGCCCGACAATTGGAATAGCGCCACTTCGCCCGGTTCGCTGGGGGAGAAGTCCACAGGGTGCTCACTTGGGGTTTTGATCCAGGCGGCGAGGTTGTTCTGGTGACGCGGTTCGCCCAGCAGCAGGGTGATTTCGGGGCTGGAACCCACTTCCTTGAGGTCTGTGATGTAACTGTCGTCGCGAAAGACTTCATGCTCACGAGAGGCGATCAGCAGCCTTGGCGTGATTTGCTTTGCGTAGCTCTTGAGTTCCAGTTTTCGATGGTTGTAGAGCGCGTTGAGGGGCGCAATCCCGGCCTTGAGCAGCGCGAACAAGACAATGTAAAACTCCGCAATATTGGGCAATTGCACCAAGGCGCTGTCGCCGTTGCCAAGCCCGCTGGCCGCCAGGCGCGAAGCCAGGTTGGACGACAGCTGCTCCAGCTCGGCATAGCTGAAACGACGATCACCGCAAATGATCGCCGATGCGTGAGGTTGCGACTGGCTGCGTGCCTGGAGAATGTGTGTGAGTGGTTGGTCGATCCAGTAGCCTTTTTCCCGATAGCGCTGTGCTCTGTCGAGGGGCCAGTGATTGAATTCTATAGTCATGATTGTCACTACTGAAAAAGTTCGTATTAGTGGGCCAAACCGCATGCGCGCAGCATGGTGCCGAGTTTGGTCTGGACTTCTGTCCATTCGGAGTCGGGGCTCGAGGCTTCGACGATGCCTGCGCCGGCGAACAGGCGGACCCTGTTGCGTTTGACGGTGCCGCAGCGAATGGTCACCACCCACTCGCCATTGCCTTGGGCGTCGCACCAGCCAACCATGCCGGTGAACAGGCCACGCTCGAAGGGTTCGACGAAGCGGATCAGGCGCCGGGCGCGCTCGGTGGGGAAGCCACAGACAGCAGGGGTTGGATGCAGGCGACAGGCAAGCTGCAAGGCCGAAACTGTCGGATCCGCCAATGTGCCTTCGATACGCGTGGAGAGATGCCAAAGTGCGGGCGTGCTGATGAGGGTAGGGCGCTGGGGCACATTCAGCTGTGTGCACAGCTCCCCAAGTTGAGTGGCGATGTCCTCGGTCACGAGGCGGTGCTCGTAGTGATCCTTTTCCGAGGCTGACAGCCAATCTGCGTTGCGCCGGTCCGCTTGTGGATCAGTCATGCGTTTGGCCGAGCCTGCCAGCGGGTTGGAAACGAAGTTCAGACCGTCCTTGTGAACGAGCAGCTCGGGGCTGACGCCGATCAGCGTAGCGCCGTCCGGCATGGGTACACGGAAGTGATAGCCGCTTTGATTCTGGGCCCGCAGATTGTTCTGCATGGCGACCACATCCACATCCTGCGCAAACACCAACTCACGTTGCACCGAAAGCACGGCCTTGCGCACATCACTGTGGCGGAAGTTGACGATCGCGTGCTCTACCGCACGTTTGAAACCTTGCTCGTCCGGTATGTTTTTTTGCTCGATCAGTTCAGGCAGTGCTGCGACGCCTGTCCGTACGGTGGCGCTTCGTGCTCGCCACTCGGCGTGTTCGGGAATGTAGAGACAAGAGGCTTCAGCAGGATCGAAGGGGATGGCGCCGACGACTATCGGGTTGTTCTGACCGGTCTTGCGCGCCCGGTCGAGGGCTTGCTGCACGGTTTTCTGGAACAGGCTATTGGCGTTATCGCCGCCAATGGCAGGTGTTTCGATTCGCTGAAGCATCCCGGCAACTGTTAGTTCTCGATCGCCGGAGGTAAATGAAAAACTCTCTTTTTCATCAATAGCTTGCACCTCATCCGTGTCATTCGCTCTTAGGGTGCCCGATCTCATTTGGGGAAAGCCTCCGTGGCCTATGGGTAAAAAATTAAGTCTTGAAATATAATCATTATCGTTTCTATTATGGGACGCTAATCATTTAGATTTGTCAATCACATGAGTGAGCCATGAGAGAGTTAACTTCAATGCAAGCCGCCTGTTGGATCGGGCGTGCTGCTCATGCGTCTTTAGGGAGCGTTTCGGCTCATCTTTATGCCGAGTTCGATGGTCGTTCCATTGACCTGGAACGGCTGCGCACGGCGCTTGAACGGGTATGCCGGCTGCATCCCATGCTGCGGGTCCGGCTGAATGCGGATGGCCTGCAATCCATTGCTTCGATGGACCAGTCACCGCAGCTGGAAGTCGAAGATCTACGCTCGATGACCGAGCCGGAAGTAGCATGGCATCTGCTCTGCAAGCGTGAGGAATGGACTCATCAGCAGCTTGATCTCGGCCATTGCCCGGGCGTCCGTTTCTCGGTCAGCCTGCTGGCAGACGATGAGTTCCGCTTGCACGTCGATACGGACATGATCGCCATCGACCCATCGAGTTTTCGCACGTTAATCGAAGACCTCGCACGGTTTTATGATGACCCCGACGGACCGGTTCCACACACGCCTTCTTTCTTCGATTGGTACGACAAGGCACGTACCGATACCTCGCTCAAAGTCGCCCGGGAACGAGACCGTATTTGGTGGCGTGAGCGCCTGGCTGAAGTCGCTCCTGCGCCCACATTGCCGTTTCTCGAGGTTCAGCCTGATCAAGCCCGCAGCCATCGATTAAGCACATGGCTTGGCCCCGATGAGCGCCAGGCGCTGCAGCGTCTGGCCCGTGAGCGAAGAATGACCCTGTCGACCTTGATGATGGGGCTTTTCGCCGCTGTACTCGGGGCGCAGACGGGGGACCAGAAATTCCGCCTCAACGTGCCCTCATTCTGGCGTCCGCCATTGGTGGATGACGTCGAGCGGGTAGTCGGTGATTTTGCCAACGTGCTGATTCTCGATGTGGATATCGAGTCGGCCCGCAACCCTGCAGCCCTTTGTACGCAGATGGCGAAAAAAATGGTCGACTTGCTCGAGCATTGCGCCTATCCAGGGGTGAATCTGATGCGCGATCTATCTCGCCATCATGGTTCGCCGCAACTGGCACCGGTGGTGTTTACCGCAGCACTGGACATGCCGGGCGGCGATCTTCTCTCGGAGCGCGTCCGGCGTGTCTTCGGGCCGATGAACTGGGTGATCTCCCAAGGGCCCCAGGTTGCACTCGACGCGCAGATCGCATGCGCCGACGGCGGCATATTGATCAATTGGGATATTCGCCTTGATGCTCTGCCGCAAGCCTGGGTGTCGGATCTGTTCGATCGCTTCGTGGCGATCGTGCGTGAGGCGTCTGTCTGCTCCGCTGTCCTGGATCTACCGTTCTCTCAGCGCAGGCTGCCGCTGAACGCTCTTCAGCAGGCCTATCTGCTTGGGCGCAGCCCGCAGATGCCGCTGGGCGGTGTGGCCATGCAGGAGTTTCGCGAGTACCGCGGCTCTTTGGATCCTGCTCTGCTGCGAAACCGTTTGGCCGGGATGGTCCAGCGCCACGAAAGCCTGAGAACACGGATCGATGCGCAAAAACTCGTGCAGTTTGCCAGTGACGAGGTGCAGATAAATCTGCAGGAAGTCGACCTCACGGCTCTGTCGCCAGAAGATGCCCTTGGCTATGTTGAGGAGCGTCGTGAGGCGTATGCGCATGCGCTGTTCGAACTGGATCGCTCGCCCTGGAATGTCACGGTCTTCCTGCTCCCGGAAGGTCATCTGAATGTTTTTGTGCGCCTTGATGCATTGATCCTCGATGGGCGATCGATCGCAACCCTCATGGTTGAACTGTTCGACGGTGTCGTCGGCGAGGAACCGTTCACAGAGGTCATGCCCGAGCCAGAAGACCTCGCCCGCCAACGCAAGGCGGATGCCGTTTATTGGAAAGCCAAACTTGCCAGCGTGAGCGGTGCTCCACGTTTGCCGTGGATCACCCCGCTGGACCAGGTGGGCGCTTCTCGCTATGAGCGACAGAGTCTGTTGGTACCCAAGGCGGTGTTCAGCGCGTTCTGCAAACTGGGAGCGCGGCAACGGCTGTTCAAGAATTCCGCCCTGATGGCGCTGGTGCTGGAAGTGCTTTCCCACTGGGTCGATGAGGGGGGAGTGTGTGTCGCGGTGCCTGTTGCTCCGCAAACGAGTGGTGCCTTCGCCAATCGCTCAAGCTTTATCGCGGTCAATTGGAGCACCGATCCAGACGGTTTTGCGCAGCGGGCTACCCAGCTGCAAGTCGATGTGCTGGAAGGTTTGCAACATCTGGCCTTTTCAGGGGTTGACCTTGCCCGGTTGCTGTTCGAATCCCACGGCCCGGGCCCCGTCCTGCCCGTGGTGATCACCAACGGTTTTTCCTGGCCGGTCTCGATGGCGGACAGTCCCATGAGCCTGTGTGGCGGGCTGACCCAGACACCTCAAGTGGGGATGGATATTCGCTTCTCGGCGAATGCTGATGGTGCCTTGGTGTTCGACATCGACTATGCGCGCGAAGTGCTTGATCCGGCTGTGGTCAGCGATATCTTGAGCGCCTTCGAAAGGGCGATCGGTCAGATCACGGCAAACGGTGTTTTTGCCATTGATGCCCCGGCGATTATCGACAGGCGCCACTACCGGCTGAATAGCCCGGTTACCGAGGCGTGCCACGCAGCGTTTCTCGGGCAGATCGCGAGCAATATCTTTGATCGTAGCAACGCCAGAATCGCCCTCATCAGCGGTGACCGACAAATCAGTTATGCCGAGCTTGGTGACGGCGTATGTCGGGTGATCGCTGCATTGAAAGCGCGCGGACTTTCTCGGCACGATGTGGTTGCCATATGCCTGCCCCGTAGCCCAGAGCACACGATGGTGACGTTGGCCTGTGCACTGACGGGCTTGATCTGGGTCCCCATCGATGCTTCGGCACCTGAGGAGCGACGGCTTTTTCTGCTGGAAAACTGTCGACCTGATCTGGTGGTGATCACCCAGGGCGAGTCTGTCGAGCATCCTTACACGACACCCGATGAGCTGCTGGCAGTGCAAGCCGAGGTTCCACCGGTGATGGAGGACTTGTCGTCAAGCGAAGCGCCGGCCTATTACCTCTATACCTCGGGCACTACCGGAAAACCCAAATGTGTGGTGCTGAGCAACCGAGCCACAGCCAATGTCATTGGCAGCACCCTTGAGCGCTGGGCAGTGACCGAGCGCGATGTGTTCATGTCCGTAACTCCGCTTCACCATGACATGTCGGTTTTCGATGTGTTGGGCTGCCTGACAGCGGGGGCGACGCTGGTACTTCCTGGCCATGGCGAGGAAAAGGATGCGGTGCGCTGGAATCAGTTGATTGCCCGGCATCAGGTGACGTTGTGGTGTTCGGTGCCAGCCATCCTGGAGATGCTTCTTTCTTGCCGCGCCGCTCATGACTTGAAGAGCCTGCGCCTGATTGCGCAGGGTGGTGACTACATCAAGCCCGCCGTGATCGCCGAGCTGCGCGCGCTGCTGCCGGCTTCCCGGCTGATCTCCCTTGGGGGGCCGACGGAGACAACCATCTGGAGTATCTGGCACGAGATCACTGCCGATGACCAAGCGCTGATCCCCTATGGAAGGCCCTTGCCCGGTAACCGTTACTTCACCCTTGATTCACAGGGTGAGCATTGCCCGGTGGGCGTTGTCGGCCGAATTCACACGGCCGGTGTCAATCTCGCACTGGGCTACCTGGAAAACGGCGAGCTGACACAGAGCGAGTTCGTGACCGTCAGCGATGAACATGGCCAGGCTGTTCGTGCTTTCCGCACCGGTGACTGTGGTCGTTACCGTCGCGATGGCACCTTGATCTTCGACAGTCGGGTCAACGGCTATGTGAAAGTTCGCGGTGTACGGGTGTCGCTCCCGGATATCGAGATCGAATTGATCAATCACCCATCGGTCAGGCACGTGCTGGTCGTGGATTATGGCGAGCAGCGTCGAGGTGAGGTCTGCATCGGTGCGCTGTATGTCGGCCAGCAGGGTGCCGCAGAGCTGACGGCAACCGAGTTGCGCAACTATGCCCGCCAACATCTGCCGCACTCCCATGTACCCACGCGGTTCTTGAGCGTGGATGAGATGCCGCTGTCGCAAAACGGCAAGCCTGATCGCCAGCGGGCCCGCAGCCTGCTCACTGCGCCGGCGAATGAAGTGGCCGAGCCTGCCGCCAGGATCATCTCGACCAAGAGAAACAAGGTGCTGGACCTCTACTTGAGTGTACTGGGCCGCCCGTTGGAAGACGGGGTCAATGGCGCGGTGGATTTCATCAGCCTGGGGTTGCGTCCCCAGCATTTGAAAGCCATTTCGGCGCGGTTCCAGGAAGACTTTTCGGTGGTGCTTTCACCCGGGCAATTGCTGCGCTGTCGCAATGCACAAGACGTCGAACGGCTGCTCATGGCTGAAGGTTCGTGAGCGCCTCTGAATACTATTGAAATGAATGGAGTGGGGCACCCAGAGCGTGCTCCCTTCTAACCAAACAGCAGACCCTATGGAGATGGATTGGATGACGGATGTACCCACTGTAGATATTGCCGGTGTTGGCATTGGGCCCTTTAATCTCGGGCTGGCTGCATTACTGTCCAGGCACCCGGGCGTGACGGGTATTTTCCTTGATCGTAAAGCGGAATTTCGCTGGCATGAAGGACTTCTCTTGCCAGGCACGACGCTTCAGGTTCCCTTCCTGGCGGACCTGGTGACGATGGCTGACCCCACGCATCCACTGAGTTATCTGAACTACCTGCATCAGCATGATCGCTTGTATCAGTTCTATTACTACGAGAACTTTCAGGTGCCGCGGCGCGAGTACGACCATTACTGCCGATGGGCGTCGCAGCAGTTGCCCGCCTGCCACTTCGGCGAAGACATCTGTGATGTGAGCTATGACGCGAGCGTTGACCGATTCCTGATTGAAAGCCAGTCCGTGTCCGGCTTCAAACGCCGTTACTACAGCCGGGACCTGGCGATTGGCGTCGGCACCGTGCCGTTGTTGCCGAAATGGGCCGAGTTCAAGAGCACGGCGCCGGTCATGCATTCGGCGGAGTTCGGCAAAAGGCAGGAGCAGTTGGCGCAGTGCCGGCGGGTCACGGTGATTGGCTCCGGGCAGAGTGCGGCGGAATGCGTGCTGGCATTGTTCAACGAGTTGACCCCCGAACGGATCGCGGCCGGTGCTTCGATTCGCTGGATCACGCGTTCGCCGGGCTTCCATCCCATGGAGTATTCAAAACTTGGGCAGGAGTGCTTTACGCCCTCCTATATGGAGTACTTCCACAGTATTCCACGGGAGCGTCGCCGAGATATCGTTGCGGGGCAGGGCTTGCTGTACAAGGGCATCAGTTTTTCGACCATTGCCGAGATCTACGACCTGATCTACGAACGCTCGATTGGCGGCGCTGATACAGGCCTGACATTGCTTTCCAACTGCGAGGTCGAGACCGTGGAGGATGTCGACGGCACGCTGCGAATTGCCTACCGGCACCGTGAACTGGATCAGACCAGTACCCTCGAGGCAGATGCCATTGTTGCGGCGACGGGATACGGGCATGCCTGGCCGCAGTGGTTTGAACGGCTCAAAGGCGTCGTGCTTGAAACCGATGAATACGGCGACTGTATCGTCCAGGAAGATTTTACGGCGCGCCGCTGCGACGAAGGCACGGGCCGTATTTTTGTGCAGAACGCGGAGATCTTCCAGCATGGTGTTGGTTCGCCGGATCTCGGGGTAGCGGCCATTCGCAATGCGACGATTGCCAACCGGTTACTCGGTCGAACGCACTACCGCTTGCCCAAGCGCTCATCGTTCCAGCGCTACGGGATGCATGAAGCGTAGAGCTTGATGTGCAGGGTCTTGTTAACACTTTTGGCGTTACCAAGACCCTGATTGAGGGTTATGCGCGGATATGATTCAGGGCGACGCCGGCTGCATCTGGCGTTGTGAAGCGTGCAAACACGTGATCGATCATTGCGCTGAGGCGTGCCATCTGTTCGGCGCTGTAACGCTCCGAACGGTAGGTGATCACCAGGCGCAGTGAGCGTTTGCCGTCGATCAGGTTTTCCAGGATCTCGAACTGAATACCGAACATCGATTGGTTCTTGTCCGGGTCAATCTGTCGGTAGCGGATCGTTCCTGCGTCTGGCGTGCTCAACGTGCCGTTCAATGCGTTGTTGGCATGAATCTGGATATAGACGTCGAACAGCAGGCCGTCCGCAGCTGTCATGCCCAAGGCTTGTTGAATCGTCTCCATCGGCACATCGGCATAAGCCATGGAGTCATTGATCAGGTGGGTGACGTTTTCGATCAGAGTGCCCACTGTCTGCTGAGGATCGAACTGCACCCGGTGCGCGACCATGGTGGTGAAGTAACCGACCGTTTCGTAAAACCCGGGATCGGTGCGCCCGGAAGCCGACGTGCCGATCACCAGGTCCTGCAAGTCACCGAGTTTGTGCAGGGACAGCGCAATGGCCGTATAGACCACGCCGAACAGCGACGAGTTGTTCTGTCTGGCGAAGGCATACAGGTTATCGGTGAGGTCTTGCTCGGGTTTGATTTCGAACCATTGAGCCTTCGTCGAAGCGGCTTCGGCAGGCGCGCTCGCCTGATGATCAGGGGAGGGCAGTGTCAAGCCGCGGGTTGCATCACGCAACAGGCTCGTCCAATAGTCGAGATGCTTTTGATTGACGCCGGTACTTTGTTCTTGCACGGCGAACTCATGGAATGAGCGGGCAGGCGCTTCCCAGGTCGGCGCCTTGTCGGCGGCACGGGCGAGGTAGGCTTGGGCCAGTTCTTCCATCATGACGTTGAGCGACCATTCATCAATGGCCATGTGATGGATCAGCAAAGACAGGGTTTGGCGCTTGCGCTGCGAGTCGTAAATGAAGCGAACCCTGAGGGGCAGTTCGCGGGTCAGGTCGAACTGATAAGTGGCTTCGCTTTCCAGCGTTACCCCTCGGCTCTCATGGCTGGGCCAGAACCATTTGTAGCGGGACAGTTGCGCGATCGGCACGATTTGCTGATACGCCTCAGCGTCCTGGAAGTGGAAGGTCGTACGCAGGCTGGCATGGCGTACGAGCAGGTCGCGGAAGGCTTGCTCGAACAGCGCTTCATCCACGTTATCGAGGAAGTCCAAGGCAAAGGGCAGGTTGAAAATCGTCCCGAACCCATAGGCGACATAGGCCCGCCCGAGGGAGGCCTGGGCCAGCGCGAAAGGTGCCCGCTGCACGTCTTGCGGCAGGTCTACCGCAGACGCTGTCGGGTTGTTTTGCGTGATGACGTGGGCCCGTGATGCCAGGGCCTCGGCGGTAGGGGCACTGAAAAAGTCATTGAACTGGACTTCGATGCCGTGATTGCTCAATAGCTTGCCAATGATGCGGGTGGCCAGCAGGGAGTGGCCGCCGAAATCAAAGAAATCATCCGTAAGTTGCATGTCGGGCTCAGCCAGGGCACCACGGAATTCGCCCAGGATAATCGTCGCCACTTCACTGCTGTTGGCCACTGGCCGGGCGTTGGGTGTACTGGCTGCTGGCGCTGCATCCTTGCCATCGGCCTGACGGCGTAACCACGGTGTGTCGCTGGTCGAGTGACCGACATAGGCGTTCAGGACCCCGCGATAGAGGTCGATCTTTTGGCAGGTCTGGTCGAGGATCTGATGGATCACGAACGCCAGGATAACGTTCTGCCTGGTTTGAATCATCAGCGCCTTGAACGGTGGCTGGCTTTGCGCGTCCCACGATGCCGCTTGCCGCGAGAGCAATTGCTCGGTGGCTTCGGCGTCGGAGGATGAGCGAATGAGTTCGACGCAGGATTTCCAGTCACTGGCGTGGACCTTGTCCACTTCGCCGTCGTCGTTGAATTGATAGCGTGCATTCAAATCGGGCAGTGTTTCGATGACGGCCTTGATCGCCAACTCGAGCCTTGAAAGATCGACATCAGCGTCGAGCCGCCAGGCGCAGAGGTGTTTGAGGATGCGTTCGGGGTATTGCTGTTGCAAGAGCCAGATATGCTCCTCGTGACCGTTGACAGATAGCTTCGGTAACGAATCTGGACTGAGTTCCATCATGGAAATTTCCCGCCTTATCAAACTGAACAGTAAGAAGTAGAGGTGGCACCGAGTGCCGACAGACCGATCCTCGGTCTGGTGTACGCCCAGGGTCCCGGGCATCAAAGGAGTTGCAATGAGGTCGCATTGCAGGGGCTCTATGAACACCGTATGATGTTAAATAATAATCATACCTATTCGCATTAGTCAAAATCTGATCGCGAAGACCATCGTCTCAGGAGAGGTGTTGTGGACAACGGAGCGTTCGCGTCCCAGGAGCAATTTGAAAAGCTGTATGTCGATCACCACCGCTGGTTGTGCAGTTTGTTGCGTCGCAAGCTGGGTAATTCGGTGGATGCAGCGGATCTGGCCCATGACGTCTATCTCAATCTCATCAGGAAGGGCCGGGTTCCCTCGACCGAGAACTCACGCCGTCATCTGACTCAAATCGCCAAAGGAATGGTGATAGATCTGTATCGCCGCCGGCATCTTGAGGCCAGCCATCTGGAAGGGCTGATGCAGCAAGCCGAGCCTCAGGTGCCATCAGAAGAGGTTCGTGCGCTGGCATCCGAGGCGCTGTCACAGATCGATGTTGCCTTGCATAACAAGCCACTCAAGGCCCGCGAAGCGTTGCTGATGTGCAAGTTGCATGGCATGGGCCACCGGGATATCGCGGCCGAATTGAAGGTGTCGGTGTCCTCCGTCGAGAAATACATCGCTGCGGGCCTTCGGGCCTGTCACCCATTCGCATCGGGGGCGGGCCTGTGATCGGTCGTTCGGTTCATGGCGGCGAACGGATTAATCCGCATTTCGATTGAGGGTTTTGCGTCGCCGTTCGGAATAAAGGTACGCAACGCGCAAAACGCTCGAACACAAAGGAAGTCAGGCATGCCTTCAGGCTGTCACCAGTGGTTATTCAGGAGAGCTCATGAGTGATAAAGACAAACCCGCCGCCGGCTCGGTATCCCGAATACTGAAACCCGTACGCGGCCGGCTGATTGTCGCCGCGGTACTGGCCGCTATCGGGACCATGCTGACGATGGTGCCACTGGCCGGCATCGCCCATATCGCACAGTTCTCGATGGGGCAGGCCGAGGTCGCTACCGGCTGGGTCCAGATGCAGAGTCAGGTCTGGCGGGTTATCAGCGTCAGCCTGGTGTGCCTGTTCCTCGGCATGACGTTGATTTCGGTGGGCGAGATGGTTGCGCACCTGGCCGACAATCACATCACCGGCCATTTGCGTCTGGCGATTACTCGTCGACTGGCCAAGGTGCCGCTGGGTTGGTTTACCAGTCGGGCTTCGGGTGAAGTCAAACAGGCAATGCAGGATGACATCGGTACGCTGCACAGCCTGACTGCGCATTTCTTTACCACGCTGGGCCGTACCGTTGGTGCGATCCTCATCGCCATCCTGTACCTGTTTGCCATGGACTGGCGCATGGCGATTGTCTCCCTGCTGCCATTCCCGCTGTTTTTCCTGTTTTTCTCCAGGGCAACCAAGGCCAGTGGGGCGAACATGCAATCGTTCGGTGCCGGTATGGCGCGTATCAACAACGCAGTGGTCGAGTTCGTCAACGGCATTCCCGTGGTCAAGGCCTTCGGTGTCGAGGGCAAGGCCCATGGCAGTTACCGTGAGGCGGTGGATGCCTTCGCCGAAGCGTTCACCGACTTCACCCGGCCGCTGGTCAGTGCGATGGCCAACGCCCATGCAATGGTCACCCCGGTTGCGGTACTCGGGGTGGTGCTGGCCTTTGGCACTTTGCTGGTGAGCCTGGGCTGGATCACGCCGGTAGAAGTCTTGCCCTTCGCCTTGGTGGCGCCGGGCATCTGTGCGCCACTGCTGCTGTTGAGCTACATCACCCACGACCTGAATAATGCTACCGCCGCTGCCCAGCGTGTGCATGGGCTACTGGAAACGCCGGTACTGGAAACCCTGGTGGGCGAATCCCAGCAGTTGCCTGAAAATGCCGAAATTCGCGTCGAGCAACTCGGCTATAGCTACGACGGCCAGAGCCCGGTGCTCAAGGACATTGGCTTCACCCTCAAGCCCGGCACCGTGACAGCGATTGTCGGTGCTTCCGGCTCCGGCAAGTCGACATTGGCACGCCTGCTGCTGCGCTTCTTCGATCCGACTGAAGGGCGCATTACGCTGGGCGGCGTCGACATCAGGCAGATCGAGAGCGCGCAGTTGTACCGGCGCATCGGTTTTGTGTTGCAGGAAGTGCGTCTTATCCATGCCAGCCTGCGCGACAACATTGCCTTGGGCAGGCCATCGGCCAGCCGGCAGGAAATCGAAGACGCAGCGCGCACCGCGAATATTCACGAGCGCATCCTCGCCTTGCCGCGCGGTTATGACTCGGTGATCGGTGAGGATGTGCAGCTCTCCGGTGGCGAGTTACAGCGCGTGAGTATCGCCCGCGCCGTGTTGCTGGACCCGCCGGTGCTGGTGCTTGATGAAGCCACGGCGGCAGCCGATGCCGAGAACGAGGTGAAGCTCCAGCAAGCGCTATCGCGATTCGCCCGGGGCCGCACCTTGATGGTGATCGCTCACCGGCTCGATACGGTGATGCACGCCGACCGGATCATTCTGATCGACAACGGTACGATTTGTGAGCAGGGACGTCACCACGAACTGCTCGCCCGCAAAGGCCGCTACGCCCGACTGTGGGCACTGGGCGGCTACGAACAGGCCAAGGAACAGGCGGTGCCGTCATGCTGAGAACCTTTATTCAACTGTTGGGTGACGATGCCCCGGTGCTGCGGCGCTATCTCTATATGACGCTGGTCTACGGCCTGCTCTGCGGGCTGACGATTGTCACCCTGGTACCGATACTCACCAGCTTGCTGGGCAGTGAAACGCGCGCAGCGGGGCAATGGTTGATCGGGCTGGTGATCGGCATGGTGATTTGCTGGGCGCTACGACGCACAGTGGAGAAAGCCGGAATCCGTGTCGGCATCGCCGTTCTCCAGCGGGGCCGCCATCGGCTCGGCGACCATGTGGCGCGTTTGCCGGTGGGTTGGTTCACCACGCAAAACACCGCGCGGCTAAACCATGTCGCGTCCCAGGGCATGATGGAAATGGCTCAGCTTCCCGCCCACGTTTTCACGCCACTGATTACCGGCGTGATCACGCCGGTAGTGATCCTGATTGCACTGTTCGCCTTGCACTGGCAGATGGGTCTGATCGCACTGGTGACGCTGCCGATCCTGTTGGGTGTCTTTGTATTGACCGCTCGCTTGGGGCAGCGTGCCGACCAGGACTTCCAGTACAACGCTGCCCACACCAGCCAGCGCATGGTCGAGTTCGCCCAGGCGCAATCGGTGCTGCGGGCGTTCAATGGCGAGGACGGTGGCACTCAGTTTCTTGAACAGGCCATCGGGCGCCAGCAGGACTCCGCGAGACGGTTGATTCACGTCTCGGCGATGTCTGTGGTGTTCAATGCCTGGGCTGTACAGGCGAGCTTTGCAGCCTTGCTGGTAGCCGCCACGCTATGGCTGAGTGAGCTGATGGGCGCAAGCCTGGAGGCGGGATCGGTCATCGCGGTCATTGTTTCACTGCTGCTGGTTAGCCGCTTTATCGATCCGTTGCTGGAAGTGGCCGGCTATAGCGAGGTGTTGCGTGGCGCGCGTGGCCAGTTGGGAGCCGTGCGTGAGATCTTTGCGGTCAAGCCGCTGCCTGAACCGCAAACGCCGCAGGCACCCGTCGATGGGTCCGTCGAACTGCGCAACGTGAGCTTTCGTTATGCCGAGGATCAGGCTGATGTATTACATGAGGTCAGCCTGCGTATCGAACCGGGCAGCATGACCGCTCTGGTCGGCGCTTCCGGCTCGGGCAAGACCACGCTGGTGAGGCTGATCGCACGTTTCTTCGACGTAACTCAAGGCTCTGTGATCGTCGGTGGCGTGGATGTGCGCCAGATGTCCAGCGAGCAACTGGCCGGCCAGATCAGTCAGATCTTCCAGGATGCTTACCTGTTCCAGGGCAGCATCGCCGACAACATTCGCATTGGCAAACCCGATGCCAGTGATACCCAGGTGATGGAAGCGGCACGACAAGCCGGGGTCGTGGAGATCATCGAACGACTGCCTCAAGGCCTGGATACACCCGTGGGTGAGGGCGGCGCCCGCCTGTCCGGCGGCGAACGCCAGCGGATTTCCATCGCCCGTGCGCTGATCAAGGATGCACCGATTCTGTTGGTCGATGAAGCCACTGCTGCGCTCGATGCCGAGAACCAGGCCGCTATTGCCGAGGCACTGGCACGCTTGCGTGGTACGCGTACGCTGATCGTCATCGCGCACCAGCTCTCGACGGTGGCCATGGCCGACCAGATCCTGGTGCTCGATAATGGCCAGATCAGCGAGCGAGGTTCCCACGCGCAATTGAGTGCCAAGCCAGGGCTCTACGCGCACTTTCTCGCTCAGCGCCGGGCCGCAAAGGGCTGGCGCATTGCCGGGGCGCTTGGCAGTGAGGACGATTCTTGAGTCGTGCAGCCTTGCTGAGCCTGTTTGTTGTGCTCTGTTGCCTTTCGCTGATGGTGGGAGTCAAGCAGGTCTCCTGGACAGCACTTTTCACATTTTCCGAAGATGCCTGGCTGACACTGACCGCCAGCCGCCTTCCGCGCCTCGCGGCCCTGATACTCACCGGGGTAGGGCTGGCCGTCTGCGGCGTGATCCTGCAGCAGATCGTGCGTAACCGGTTCGTCGAGCCCGCCACGTCCGGTGGGCTGGATGCGGCAAAGCTGGGCATTCTGATTTCACTGACGGTAGCCCCCGCCGCGGGTACTGTCGGCAGGATGCTGTTTGCCCTGGTGTTCTGTTTTGCCGCGAGCCTGATTTATATCGCGATCATCCGCCGTATCAAGTTCAAGAATACGGTGATGATTCCGGTTATAGGGCTGATGTATGGCAGCGTACTGAGCGCCATCGCCGAGTTCTACGCCTACCGTCACAACATCTTGCAGAGCATGCAGGGTTGGATGCTCGGTGACTTCTCGAAAATCGTGCAGGGCAATTACGAGATCATCTATCTGATCCTGCCGATTGTCGTGCTCACCTACCTGTATGCGCACCGGTTTACCGTACTGGGGATGGGTGAGGGCATGGCCAGCAGTCTGGGCTTGAACTATGCGGCCAATGCGGCGCTAGGTCTGATGCTCGTGGCGGTCACCGTTTGCGCCACGGTCATCACGGTGGGGGCGATCCCTTTTGTCGGACTGGTGATTCCCAACCTGGTGGCGCTGCACTACGGCGAAAATCTGGAGCGAACATTGCCCATCGTCGCCTTGTGTGGCGCGTCGTTGTTATTGGCCTGCGATATCCTCGGCCGCCTGCTGATCTACCCCTTCGAAGTGCCTATCGGCCTCACCGCCGGCAGTATGGGCGGCCTGTTATTTCTCGTGCTGCTGATCAGGAAGTACACATGAGGCACGTGGCTACCCGTTATGGTCTCTGGCTGCTGGTTCTGGCGCTGGCGATGGCGTTCCTGTTGTTGGGGGCCGGCTTCGACTTCGACTATGTCATTCCCAAGCGACTCACCCGTTTGGCGGCGATGTGCATTGCCGGGGTGTGCATTGCCTATTCGTCAGTGATTTTCCAGACCATCGCCGGCAACCGAATACTGACGCCGGCGATCATGGGGTATGAGGCGATCTACCTGCTGTTCCAGGCACTACTGATTCTGCTGCTGGGCACCCAGAGCCTGGTGTTGCTGGGGCGTGACGGTAACGTCCTGTTGTCGGTCCTGCTGATGCTCGGCTATTCATGGCTTATTCACCGTTGGCTGTTCCGTGACGGGAGCAACAACGTGTACCTGCTGCTCCTGTTGGGACTGGTACTGAGCATGGTGATGGGGACGTTTACCCAATTTATCCAGCTGAAGATCAGCCCCGGAGAATTCTCGATTTTCCAAGGGTTCAACTACGCCTCCTTCAACAAGGCGCAACCTGGGCAAGTGATCTATTCGGGCGTGCTGGTCGCGACGGTGTGCTGCATCGCCCAACGAACCTTGCCGGTGCTCGATGTGCTTTCCCTGGGACGTGACCAAGCCATTTCCCTGGGGGTCGATTACCCGCGCAGCGTGCGACTTCAACTGGCACTTATTGCCATTTTGGTGGCGATCTCGACGAGCCTCGTCGGGCCGACGGCATTCATGGGCGTGTTCGTTGCGAACATCTCCTATGCGCTTGCCCGAACCGCTCGGCACCGGGTCACGTTGCCCATGAGTTGCGCAATCGCCATTGGCATTTTCATTGTCGCCCAATACCTGGTCGAGCAGATATTCAACTACAACACCTCCGTCAGCATTCTCATCAACCTGGTGTGCGGTGTGTATTTCCTCGCGCTGATGATTCGAACCCGAGGCACCCCATGATCGCCCTCAATCACGTTTACAAGGCCTATGGCACCAAGCATGTCCTGAGTGACGTCAGCGTCCGGTTTCCACCGGGGCAGGTCACGTCGCTGATCGGCCCAAACGGGGCGGGCAAGACCACGCTGCTGATGTTGATCGCACGCCTGCTGGCGCCGACCCGGGGCGACGTGCTGATTGGCGGGCGCAGCATTCTGGATGTGCCCGTTCGCGACTACGCCAAGCGCGTGGCCACCTTGCGCCAGTCCCCGGATTTCAACCTGCGGCTGACCGTCGAGGAACTGGTCGCCTTCGGGCGCTTCCCCTACAGCCGTGGAGCGCTTACCGCCCAGGATCGCGAGGCAATCGATGAGGCCATCGAGTTCTTGTCTTTGCAGTCCCTGCGCCTCTCCTACATTGACGAACTCAGCGGCGGACAACGGCAGATGGCGTTCCTGGCGATGACCATTGCCCAGCAAACGGATTACCTGTTGCTGGATGAACCGCTCAACAACCTCGACATGAAGCATGGCGTACAAATCATGCGTGCCCTGCGCCGCTTGTGTGATGAGCAAGGCCGCACGGTGATCCTGGTGGTCCATGACATCAACTTCGCGGCCAACTATTCCGATCATATCGTTGCCATGAAAGGCGGGGGAGTTCACTGCCATGGCCCGGTCGCGGAGGTGGTTACCGAGGCGCACCTGCGGGAACTTTTTGATCTGGATTTCGAAATCCTGCAGAGCGAACAAGGGTTTGTCTGCAACTACTTCAACCCATCACCTTCAAGGGAACTGATATGAGCACGGATCACGCGAACAAATTCTGTGGAGTGCTACTGGCAATGGCCGTAGCGGCCGGGCTGCAGGGATGTGACAAGCCGGCGGCAGAGGCCACGCCGCCAGTGAGTGCACAGGCGCACTACGAGCCGATCAAGATCGAGCACCCTCTGGGCACAACCGTGGTGACCAAACTGCCCGAGCGCGTAGTGGCCTTCGATATGAGCGAGCTCGATACACTCGATCAGTTGGGGGCGCCGGTGGTGGGTATCGCCAAGGACTACGTCACCAGCTTTCTCGCCAAATACCGTGACGACTCGAATGTCATGGATGTAGGGGCGACTGTCCAGCCCAATCTCGAGCGGCTGCATGCGCTCAAGCCCGACCTGATTCTGATCTCTCCGCTCCAGGCACAAAGCTATAAGGAACTCAGCCAGATCGCCCCGACCGTCTACGACGACGTGGACCTGACCAACAAAAAAGGCAATCTCATCGGCACAGCCAAGGAGCATTTGACCCTCCTGGGACGCATCCTCGGCAAAGAGGAACTGGCCCGCCAGAAAGTCGCGGAAATGGAAGCCAAGGTGGAACAGACCCGCCGTGTCACCGAAGGGCGTCCAGAGAAAGCGTTGATCGTGCTGCATAACAACGGCGCCTTCACCTCCTACGGCGTGAAGTCGCGCTACGGCTTTGTCTTCGACACCCTGGGCGTGAAACCGGCCAGCACTGACATCGAAGCCGGTTTGCATGGACAGCCGATTTCCAATGAGTTTATCCAGCAGGCCGATCCCGACATTCTCTATGTGATCGACCGCACCGCGGTGATGGAACATCGTCCGGCACTGGACATCCAGAGCCTGGATAACCCGCTGCTGCGCAAGACCAAGGCCTGGACCAACGGCCGTGTAATCTTTGTCGATGCTCAGACCTGGTATCTGTGTACCGCTAGCGTGACCTGTCTCAATCGAATGGCAGACGAGGTGGTTCAGGGCTACAAGGGCTGATTCACGACGTGTATCTGCAGCACAAAGGGCTGGTCCTGTTCAGGTACCGGCCCTTTTTTGTGGCTTTCGAATGTTGCTTCGGTCATTGGGGATCACCACTGATCCAGCCCCGTGGAGTGTTCTTGGTGCGGTATATGCAAATTATTATCATTTGGGTTGAGGGATTGGCGTTCTGGTACGGAAACCTAATGAATGAACTTCAATTCTTCGCATCGAAAGGAATCCAGCATGTCGGAACACGGCCGCCCACACAGCGCCAATCCTGACTCATCGCAGGCTACGCAACGCGCTTTTTCGTTTACCTTGAATCGCACTTTCTCTGCCGTACACATGGCGCTATTGCTTGGGCTGACCGGGGGATCGATGGCAGTGGCTGCTGCGCCTGAGTCGTCAACACAGTCTCCGACGGGCACTGGCGAAGGTAGCCTCGTCCTGTCTGAAACGACGGTGGAGGGCACTATGGGCGCGTCTGCCGACCTGCCGCCCGCCTATGCGGGAGGCCAGGTTGCCACTGGCAGTCGAGTCGGGCTGCTGGGCACCAAGGACTTTATGGAGACTCCCTTCAGCGCCATCAGCTACACCGATGACTTCGTGCGCAACCACCAGGCGAAGGACATCGGTTCGGTAATCGGTGCAACCGATCCATCGGTGAATGTCCCCTCCAAACGGGCCATCCTCGAAACCTTCTTCATTCGTGGTTTCAATACCAGCGCCAACGACATCACCTACAACGGCCTGATCGGCATGGCGCCAAACCTGCGCGGCGCGACCGAGCTGGCTGAGCGCATCGAAGTGCTCAAGGGCCCGTCCGCGCTGCTGAACGGCATGCCGCCGGATGGCAGCGTCGCAGGCAGCATCAACATGGTGCCCAAGCGCGCCGGCGACGAACCGCTGACACGCCTGACGACCTCTTTTGAATCCAATGGTTTATATGGTGCACATGCCGATGTGGGTCGGCGCTTTGGCGAGCAGAATCAGTTTGGTATCCGCTACAACGGGGCGTACCGCGACGGCGACACCGCCGTGGACGATCAGAAACAAAACATGCAGCTCAATGCGCTGGGCCTGGACTGGCGCGCCGAACGCATTCGCCTGTCGTTGGACGCCTACAAGCACCGTGAACATCTAGAGGGCGCCAACTACTTCGGTATTTCCTCGATCAACCCCACAGTCACCAACGTACCCCGCGCGAAGAAGGGTGATTACGCGCTGGCGCCTGACTGGGCATACACCACCAACGACACCGAAACCTTCTTGCTCAGAGGCGAGGTCGATTTGAATGACTCGCTCACCGCCTTTGCGGCCTATGGGCAGAGGGAGGGTGGCCGCAACTCCCTGATGACCCGCGACACGCTGATCAACAACGCCGGTGATATCAGTGTTCTGGCTTATCGTTCGGATGGGCAGGGCATCCAGAAATCGGGCGAGGCTGGCCTGAAGGGCAGATTCGACACCGGTCCCGTAGGCCACCAATGGTCGCTGGCGGCTACACAGTACAAGTCGGAGATGAGTTTCAAGGATAAACAGATTGCCAACTACGTGACCACCAACTACTACAACCTCGACTTTGGCCAAACACCGCCCTTGGGCAATTTCGGCGCGGTCACCTCTCGGACCGAAGCCAAGCTGGGCAGTGTTGCTTTTCTCGATACCCTTTCGTTCCTTGATGATCGCATCCAATGGACGCTGGGCGTACGACGTCAGTCGGTGGAAAGCTCTAACCTGACCCCGGCGCGGGTCAAGACTTCTCACTACGACGAGAGCCGTGTTTCGCCGGCTACCGCGTTGTTGGTCAAGGTCACCGATGATGTATCGGTCTACGCGAACTACATCGAAGGGCTGTCTCAGGGGGGGACGGCTCCGACAACGGCAGCCAACCCGGGTGAAATCCTGAGCCCGATTCAGACCAAGCAGTATGAAGTGGGCGCCAAGCTTGACCTGGGTACGTTCGCCACCACGTTGGCCGTGTTCCAGATCGAAAAACCCAGCACCTTTACCGACCCGGTCACCCGCATTTTTGGCGTCAATGGTGAGCAGCGTAACCGCGGCGTTGAATGGAGCTTCTTCGGTGAGGCCCAGCCAGATCTGCGTTTGATGGGCGGTGTCTCCTACACGCAGGCAGTGTTGACGAAGGCGCAGGTAGCGGCGAACGAAGGCAATCAGGTGACCGGCGTTCCGAAAATCATCGGCAAACTTGGGGTCGAGTACGATCTGGAGAGGGTCCCTGGGCTAACCCTGACCGCAGGCACGAACTACGTAGGCAGCCGCTACGTTACGGACGACCATCGGATGGAGTTGCCGTCCTACACCGTTTTCGATGTGGGCGGTCGGTACACCACCAAGGTCATGTCCAAACCTGTGACCTTACGGGCTAACGTAGAGAACCTCGCCAACCGGGCATACTGGCTCGGTTCCTACAGTGGCGGCGACGGCAGTGGCCTGTCCGGCGGCCTGGGCGCTCCACGTACCCTACAGCTTTCAGCATCGGTTGATTTCTGACAGTCGGCCAGCCAAGAGGCGGGGGAGAGTTCTACGACTTTCTCCGGTCTTGGCAGTACGATACGGCCCGCGGGAATTCTCGCTGGATTTAACGATAAAGCCCCGATTGATCGGGGCTTTATCGTGTCTGTGGGTCAGAAATCAGGCGGGGGTAAGGCTACCGCTCATTACGAGGCGCCGGACTCAGAAATCCAGTAATCAGCGACGCCACTTGCTGATGAATCACCTCACGCGATCGCCCGCCGTCGCCATCCTGGCAAATTATGCCGTCCTCCGGCGCCTCGGCTTCGAGCAACTTCACCGCGCCCGGTTTGCACAGCGACAAGAAACTGAAGTGGCTGGCGTCGCTGATCTCGACGTAGCGCGTCGAGGCTTGTGGCAGCCGTTTGGCCAGGTCGGCAGACTCCATCTGCGCGGGAAGGTCTTCAGAGGGCACGCCCGCCGCGATCACCAGTGCCGGAACCGGCAGCGCCGCGAGGCTCGCATCGGTCAACCCGCGTGACAGGCCCAAGTCTAGCGAGACAATCGCGGTGACGCGTTTGTCGCTCAGGTCAGAGCCTAATCGACTCTTTGACTCTGGGATGCTGCCGGGGTTGATCTGTTGGTAAACGCTGCAACCGGCCAACTGCGGATGCGCCTTGCAGTCTTGGGCAAACCGCTCGGGATCGAAGCGTGCTCCGGCGATTTCCAGTGCGGTCCAGCCGCCGAGGGAATGACCGACCACTGCAATTCGACGCTTCGCGACCGCGCCGAATTGTTCCGGCTGAGCCATGACCGCATCGATGGTTCGGCTCACGTCGGCAGGTCGTTGCCACAGCTGGGCGGCCGCTTCAGGACTGCGATCCTTGGTGGTGGTGCCCGGATGATTGATCGCCGCGACGATGTAACCTTGGTGGGCGAGTGTGCTGGCCAGCCAGTCCTGATTGCCCAAGTTGCCACGGAAGCCGTGGGAGAGCACCACCAACGGATGTTCGCCGGCAGCCGCTGGCGCATTGCGTACGGCGAGGGCACCAACGAACGCCGGGCTGTCGGCGATCAATTGCGGTTTGGTAGAGGTTGCACTCGGGTACCAGACGACCATCTCCAGCGCACGCTTGTTGTGCGCGTCTGGCAGGGTCGAGGACTGGAAGCCGATAGGGTTGCTGTCAGCGAGTGCGTGGGGGCAGAGACAGGTCAGAAGCAGGGTGGCAAAAGCTTTTTTCATTGTTTTTATCTTCCTTGACTGGATCAACTGATGGAAAACTGGGCTGACGCGTCAGCCCTTCAAAGGCTCTCAGGGTCGCCAAAGAACATTTTGACTAGGCTCTAGAACAATATTTTTAGGCAGAAAAAGTTCAAATATGCCCCCAATTTTGCCCCCAGTTGCATCAAGTTTGCGAGCGATCGCGAATGGTGATCTCTAACAGAGACCAAGATGGATTCGGATTCCGCTCGCCCAATACCTGGTAGCGTTGCCTCTGCGATCGTCTGAGCCAGCAATAACTTCATCAGACGGTTGCAGATAAACCTAGAGTCAATTAGGCACTTAATGTGGGCGTTGGTAGGTTTAGGGATACCGCCAGCAATCTATCAAGTAATGCGTTGCAGGATGGCAATAGCGGCGAGTCGATAAAAAGAATCACACCGTCAGCTTACCTGCGTGGCTTCGTCAAACTTCAACCGGGCCGCTTCAACCTCGGGCAATTTGTCGAGCGTCCATTTATGCAATTCGCGAAATGGCTGCTGAAGTGTTCGACCAAGTTGGGTGATCTCATACTGCACTGCCACGGGCGAGAACGAGATGACCTGGCGCGAGACGAGACCATTTCGTTCCAGCCGTCGCAGGCACTGTGTAAGTGCCTTCTGAGTTACGCCCTCCAGGCGGCGCCTGATGGCATTAAAGCGATGCGGCCCGTCATCAAGCACCGCCAGAACCATCATTGACCACTTATCTGCGATTTGGTCGAACAGCGCCCGGCTTGGGCACTCCGACGAAAAACATTGCGGCTTTAATTCCAGCATCGAAGTTTCCTCATGTATACCTAGGCGACTCTAGGTGCCTAATTGACATTTGGTTTACAAAATATACTTATATGGCCTCCCAAAGCAAATGGAGTCCATCCAATGTCAAACCCTGATACCAGCATTTTATTTCGTCCTTTTTCCATCCGGTCGCTTGAACTGAAAAACCGGATTGTCATGGCGCCGATGACGAGGCAATTGTCGCCTGAGGGCATTCCCGGCGAAGCGAGCGCTGCGTACTACCGGCGGCGTGCTGAGGGCCGGGTTGGATTGATCTTGTCAGAAGGGACCGTCGTTGATCGTCCCGCTTCACGTAATGGTTCCGGCATTCCTTTTTTTCACAGTGAGGCAGCGCTAGCCGGATGGAAGAACGTGATTGATTCTGTTCACAATGCGGGTGGCCGTATGGGGCCGCAAATTTGGCACACCGGTGCAGTGCGTGACGTCACTGGCTGGGAGCCTGATGCGCTCGTCGAAAGCCCTTCTGGCCTCGATTCGCCAAATGACCCTCGCGGAGTGGCGATGAGCGAAGAGGATATTGCAGACACAGTTGCTGCATTCGCCAAGGCAGCGGCGGATGCCAAACGCCTGGGTTTCGACACCGTTGAGATCCATGGGGCTCATGGTTATTTGATCGATCAGTTCTTCTGGGCCGGCACCAATCAGCGCACCGATCGTTATGGCGGACTGACGATCAAGGAGCGCTCGCGTTTTGCCGCTGAGATTGTGTCTGCAGTGCGTCATGCGGTCGGGCCCGAATTCCCTATCATCATGCGCGTTAGTCAATGGAAGCAGCAGGACTTTGGAGTGCGCCTCGCCGAGACCCCTGCATTAATGGAAGACTGGCTGCTACCGTTGGTTGAGGCTGGTGTTGATGTTCTGCATTGCTCGCAACGACGCTTCTGGGACCCTGAATTTCCCGAAATTGACGGGGAGAATGGACTGAACTGCGCGGGCTGGGCGAAGAAAGTCACTGGAGCCACAACCATTAGCGTCGGTTCGGTCGGGCTGGATAATGATGTTACTCACGCATTCGCCGGCAAGGGATCAACCCCAGCGAGTCTGGATCGGCTCGTCGAGCGCATGGAGCGCGAAGAGTTTGATCTGATCGCTCTAGGGCGTGTTCTGCTGAGTGACAAGGATTGGGCCGCCAAAGTGGAAAAAGGCGACTACGCAGATCTGAAGGGCTTCAACCCGGCATCTTTAGCCGAATTGGTTTGAGCCTTATAGGGGAGTGGAGAGTGTGATGCCACAAAGGTTTTAGTCTGAAGGAATCAGAGGTCTAGCCTCGGATGCTGCGAGTTGGAGATCGTAATCTGCTGTTGAGTGCGCCATGACTGTTTCAATTGAGCGAACATGTCAAGGCCACTCAACATCCGCGCAAACAGGATTGCGTTGCAGTGTCGCTAGGTAATGTAGCGTTAGATTCTTCATGGCGCGGGGAGGCTCTGTCGTATGACTGAACTCATGTAGCGATTTCTCACGCCGGCAATATCCGCATTAGTCCTTGTGCCTCCATTGCCGTTCCATTCGTTACCGGCAAACCTCACCCGTGTCCCACGCCGGACCGGCTGGAGCTCATGGGCGCTTGGAAAAGTGTTCATCATGGTCGATTTGTGACTATATATCTTGTCGGTCACAAGTTGTCAGTCGGCGATTGGGTGAGTAAGCTGTTCGAATGAATCAGCCATCAATATCTTCATCTTCACCCAACGCCCGTGGCCCGGCCGATCACGACATTCGAGACCAGATTGTTGCGGCGGCTAACGAACACTTCAGTCAGTACGGCTACGGCAAAACCACGGTTTCCGACCTGGCTAAGGCTATTGGGTTTTCAAAGGCCTACATCTACAAATTTTTTGATTCCAAGCAGGCGATCGGTGAAGCCATCTGCGCAAATTGCCTGGCAGAAATCGTCGCTGCCGTGGAGCAGGCTATCAATGAAGAAGACCTGTCGCCGACTGAGCGCTTTCGACGTTTGGTCAAAACTGTGATCGCCACAGGTGTGAATCTGTTCTTTAACGACCGAAAACTCTATGACATTGCAGCGTTCGCGGCGTCGGAAAACTGGCCCAGTACGCAGGCTTATGACGCACAGATCAAACGCTTCGTGTTGCAAATCGTGCGAGAGGGGCGAGAGATTGGCGAATTTGAACGCAAGACTCCCCTGGACGAAACAGTAGAAGCGATACATCTGGCTTTGCGGCCTTTCGTCAATCCTTTACTCCTGCAGTACAACCTCGATTATGTCGAGGAGGCGCCCACGCTCACCTCCAACCTCATTTTGCGTAGCCTCATGCCTTGACCTTCGGCTAACGGTTTTACGTCATGCCTGTGTAAGCGACACATCACCAAAACGGATTTTCACTTTGCCCTTCTTCCAGTCGTCGAAGGGCATTTCATTTATTCGCATTGTGACCGTTGACTGAATTGGTCACATGAATAAATATGGTGAGCCATTGCTTCTACTGCTTCATCTCAGTGATCCCCATAGAGTTCAAACAATGAAAAAAATAGTGCTCAAGAGCCCACTTGGCCTCGCTGTCGTGCTCGCATCTTCAAATGTGTTTGCAAGCGGTTTCGCTCTCAATGAACAAAGCGTCAGTGGGATGGGGGCCGGGTTTGCCGGGCGCTCCTCATCCGCTGAAGATGCGAGCACGGTCTTCGGTAATCCCGCGGGCATGTCTCGCTTGAAAAGAGAGCAGGTCAGCGTGGGGGCTGCGACTCTTTTCGCTAAGTCCGACATAAGCCAGACCCGCAGT
Organism: Pseudomonas sp. CVAP#3; assembly: GCF_018986375.1. Classification (NCBI taxonomy): domain Bacteria; kingdom Pseudomonadati; phylum Pseudomonadota; class Gammaproteobacteria; order Pseudomonadales; family Pseudomonadaceae; genus Pseudomonas; species Pseudomonas sp. CVAP#3. Next base: position 38,792 of record NZ_JAHMSC010000011.1, on the reverse strand, counting down.
ACATTCGGAGGCCAGGAAGACGGCGACATGGTGCCAACCACCACAGTGCCTATGGGTTACTACGTCAAGCCCATCGATGAGCATTGGGCGTTCGGTGTAGGTTTTTATGTACCTTTCGGTCTGATGACTGACTATGGCAGCGGTTTTGCCGGGCGTTACTACGCCAACAAAAGTGAGGTCACGACGCTTACGTTCCAGCCCACCATCAGCTATGCCTTTAACGACAAAGTTTCGATCGGGTTCGGTCCGACTATCAACCGCATCACCGGTGAGCTGTCCGGGATGGTGCCCAATCCACTGAGCCCAGGTCGCAATGACGGAAAACTCAAAAGCACGGGCGACGACATGGCCCTCGGTTTCAACGCCGGTATCCTGGTGCAGGCTACAGACCGAACCCGCCTGGGAATGACCTACCATTCCAAGGTCAGTTACCACTTGGACGCCAAGACCAAGGTCACTGACGGCATCTTTAGCGTGTTGGGGGTCAGCGGCCGGAGTTATGACGCTTCGCTGGATGTGGATACCCCAGAGTCTGTGGACTTCTCGGCGACTCATCAGCTCAATAATGACTGGACTCTATATTTGGGGAGTACCTGGACTCGTTGGAGTCGCTTCAAAGAGTTAACCATCGAGAACACGGGTTTACCCCCTGTGTTGAGCGGCGCGCTGGGCACCATTACCGAAGAACAGAATTGGCACGATACGTGGGCTCACGCTATAGGTGCGGCGTATCAACTGAACAACCAATGGGTACTTCGCGCAGGTCTTTCGGTTGATCAGTCGCCCACCAACAATACCAACCGAGGACCACGTATTCCCACGGGCGACCGGAAGGTTATCAGCTTCGGTGCTGGCTGGACTCCGGCGGACAATGTCACGATCGATGTTGCTTATTCCTACCTGTGGGAGGAGAGCGTGCAGGTCAACGAAACCTCGCCGACCAGAGGTGCATACAGTGCCAAATATAAGAACAGTGCGAGCGGGCTCGGTACGTCTGTGAGTTACCGCTTCTAATTGAGTGCTGTTACACGATAAATGTCCGGTCGGGAGCACGCGTTGCCTCCCGACCTTTAAGAACACATCTCGGGCCTTTCCCTTGAGGTAAAAGGCCTCTTTTTCGCCCCCTCAGACTCCCATCACCTGTGCCATCAGGCTCTGATGAAACCGACGTGGCGTGGCCCAAGTCAAGACAGTGATGACCTTGTTGCCAAAACCTGGCACGACACTCATACGTCCGGCTTGCAGGGCGCGGATTCCAGCTCGTACGACGGGTTCGGGCTGCATCATCACCCTTTTCAAGGCCGGCGTGATCTTTTGCTTGGCGCTTTCTGCAAATCCGGTATCCGACATTCCTGGGCAAAGTGCGGTAACGACGACGCCGTCATTTTTCAGTTCGCGATGAAGCGCATCAGAGAAGCGAAGAACATAGGCTTTCGCGGCAGAGTAAACGGCGAAACTCTTCACTCCCTGGAAGGACAGCAAGCTTGCGACCATCAGGATGTGCCCACGTTTGCGGGCTCGCATGTCGGCCGCGAAAAGGCGTGTCAGGGCTGTCAGGCTGGCGATATCCAAATCAATCATGGTCAGGGACTCATCCAGAGGTTGATCCAGGAAAGGCCCCTGCAATCCATGACCCGCATTGTTGATGAGCACATCGATCACTATATTGCGTTCGCTGAGTCGCTCATGCAGTTCGATGATCGCCGGGATCGAGGACAGGTCTACTTGTTCGACGATCACATCAACGCCGAAGCGTTCGCGCAACTGCGCCGATAGCGCTTCGAGCTTACTCAGCCTTCTTGCTACCAGAACGAGCGATTTTCCTTGCGCTGCATATTGCCGGGCAAACTCCTCGCCAAATCCGCTTGATGCTCCGGTGATGAGCACCCAGGAATTCTCGTTCGATTTCATTTCGCTTTACTCCGGTTGGTTTCTATTGAGCAATTGGCTGCTGACCGCGTCAGTCGGTGAGCGAACCCGCTCTCGGATTGGGTGGTAGCTGAAAGAGGAGGGGGAGGTGCGTGCATCAAGTGCTACGTCACCTGGTTAAATCATCGTGTCGCAACAGGCTGGGCTTCAGGAGGTTGCCAGCCACCACCTAGCGACTTGAATGCCGCAACCGCCGCTCGTGCCGATTCCGTTCGCGCTTGCGCCCGAGCATCGGAAGCCTGCAGCATCGTCTCGTCGGCGTGCAGGACGTCGATCAGGCTGGCCGTGCCTTTCTCATAGGCAATGAACGACGATTGGCGAGCCTGTGTCAGAGACGCCTCACCCCCGGTGAGGGTGGTTGCTTGAGCTTCCCGATTCACCAGGGAGGAGAACGCGTTCTCGACATCCTCGGTGGCGCGCAGCACGGACTGACGGTAAGCGGCCAGGGTTTCGGCTTCCTGTCCCTTGGCTTGGTCGATTTGGGCGTTTATGCGACCGAAGTCGAAGAGTCTCCAGCGCAGTCCCAATACGCCCGCCGACTGGCTGGCGCCGCTGGTGAAAAGATTACCTGCGGATACAGCCGTAGCACTACCCAGCAATGCGCTGAGGGAGAATTTCGGGTAGCACTCAGCAATCGCCTCCCCGATGCGCGCGTTTGAGGCCGCAAGACGGCGCTCAGCCACAATGAGGTCTGGCCTGCGGCGCAGCAAATCGGCCGGCGTTCCCATCGCCTTTAATTGCGGCGCTACAGGAATGCTCCCCGCACTTGCCAGTTGTGTGCGGTGAGTGCCTGGCGGCGTGCCGAGCATGACATCCAGCGCATTCATGGCAGCATCCAGACCGGTCTGCAGGACCGGCACTGTCGCCTGGACCTGCGATAGCGCCCCCTCGGCCTGGCGAACCTGATAGTTGGCGGCGAGCCCCTTGCTGTAGAGCAATTGGACTTTCTCTAGTAGCTCCTGCTGTGTTTTGACTTGTCGGTTCGCAATGTCCAGCCGGGTCTGCAGTCCGCGGATAGTGATGTAGATATCGGCGGTCTGTGCAGCGACGGCCAATCGTGTGGCAGCGACGCCCGCCTGGGAAGCCTGGTACTCGGCCAGAGCAGCCTCGCGTCCGCGGCGCAATCCGCCAAAGACATCTACCTCCCAGCTGGCATCGAGGTTGGCCTCGTAGGAACTTCCGTACCGATCATAGCCAGGTGTTGAGTTCAACACCTGGCCGAGCGGAGTCTCGATTGACTGGTAGGAGCGCGCGGCCTGTCCGCTGATGTTCCCCGAGGGCAGTAAAGCGGCATTTGCGGCGCCCAGTCCTGCCCGTGCCTGCGTGACTCGCGCCGACGCCTGCGCCAGATCCAGGTTCTGCTCAAGTGCCTTGGAGACGAAGTCGGCTAACAGCGGATCACCAAAGCCTTCCCACCAGGCGACAAGACTGGCCGGCGTCGCCCCAGGCCTCTGTTCGACAGAAGACTGCCCCAAGTAATGGTCCGAAAGTGGGGCGTCCGGACGGTGATAGTCCGGACCGACCGCGCAACCTGTCATCAAACTGGCACTCACCAAGAGAGCAATGGGGCGGAGGGGAGGCATTTAGGTACCTTCAATCGAGGATGTTTGTGACCATATTACGTTGTGGTCACATTCTGTCAATCGACGCTCTTTGAGCTGTGTTCGGAATTGGCTGAATAAGTGCGGCGGACCTGGTGCTTAGGTCGAGGGGCTTGGCAATTCACAGAATGTGACCATTGACAGTATTGGTCACTGGACTGAGAATATGACGCCTGTCCTATTTGTATAAGTAAGGGAACCTATGCGCCGGCTTCGACCTGTCCCCATTGCCGCTTGCTTGTTGCCTCTCGTCCTGACGGCGTGTGGCGACTCATCCACCGTTGAAGATCCACGTACGCATGCTCCTCTGGTGAGGTCCTCTGCGGTTCAGGGTTCGTCCGACGTCTCACGTTCTTTCACTGGCGTCGTGGCTGCCCGCGTCCAGGGCGATCTGGGTTTTCGGGTATCAGGCAAGGTGCTTGAGCGTCTGGTTGACACCGGTCAGACCGTTAAGCGTGGTCAGCCACTCATGCGTCTCGACCCAATCGACCTGGGGTTGCAGGCGCGAGCACAGCAAGAGTCGGTCATCGCCGCTCGGGCCCGAGCCAAGCAGACAGCAGATGACGAGGCGCGATACCGCAGTCTGGTTGCCGCAGGCGCTATTTCTGCATCGGCCTACGACCAGATCAAAGCCGCAGCGGATACCGCAAAGGCGCAGCTTGGCGCCGCTGAAGCGCAGGCCGACGTGGCCCGTAATGCTTCTGGTTATGCGGTGCTGTTTGCGGATTCCGACGGCGTTGTGGTGGAGACGCTCGCCGAGCCCGGGCAAGTCGTCAGCCCGGGGCAGCCCGTGGTTCGACTGGCGCGGGCGGGGCAGCGCGAAGCCATCGTGCATCTGCCCGAGACGCTACGCCCCGCAGCAGGATCCACCGCGCAGGCGACGCTTTATGGCAATACCACGGGTGCTGTTACAGCGAAGCTGAGGCTGCTTTCTGACTCGGCCGACCGTATGACGCGCACCTTCGAGGCGCGGTATGTGCTTGAGGGCGCACTGGCCAATGCACCGCTAGGTTCGACCGTCACACTTCGGATCGCTGAAAGCACCACGCAAGGGCAGGGGCTGCAAGTACCGATCGCTGCCGTTTATGACCCAGGCCAAGGCACTGGCGTGTGGGTCATCGCCGGTACACCGGCGAAAGTGACTTGGCGATCTGTTCAGGTCCTGGGCTTGAGCGACGACGCAGCGCGAGTCGCAGGCGATCTCAAGGTCGGCGAAAAGATTGTAGCGTTAGGCGCGCATCTGCTGCGCGATGGTGAGGAGGTGAGACTGGCTCAGCCGGGTGACGTCAAGGTTGCCGGGAGTCATCCATGAGCGAGGGGCGCTTCAATCTTTCCGCGATCGCCGTTCGTGAGCGCTCCATCACGGTGTTTCTGATCTTCCTGATCGCCGTTGCGGGTATTCTGTCGTTCTTCCAACTGGGGCGTGCGGAGGATCCTCCGTTTACGGTCAAGCAGTTGACGGTCATTACCGCGTGGCCGGGCGCTACGGCGCAGGAGATGCAGGATCAGGTAGCAGAGCCACTTGAAAAACGCCTGCAAGAACTGAAATGGTACGACCGCACGGAAACCTACACCCGTCCTGGCCTCGCTTTCACGATGGTGTCACTGCTCGATAGCACGCCGCCCTCGCAAGTGCAGGAGGAGTTCTATCAAGCGCGTAAAAAGCTCGACGACGAAGCCACCAAGCTACCGGCGGGTGTGATCGGGCCATTGGTCAACGACGAGTATTCGGACGTGACGTTTGCGCTGTTCGCGTTGAAAGCCAAAGGCGAGCCGCAGCGACTGTTGGTGCGTGATGCTGAGTCGTTGCGCCAACAACTGTTGCATGTCCCGGGCGTGAAGAAGGTCAACATCATCGGTGAGCAAGCCGAGCGCATTTTTGTGTCCTTCTCCCATGACCGACTGGCCACCTTGGGCGTTTCTCCCCAGGACATCTTCGCCGCGCTGAATAGCCAGAACGTGCTCACACCCGCCGGTTCCATCGAAACCAACGGGCCGCAGGTTTTCCTGCGGGTGGATGGCGCTTTCGATAAATTGGAGAAAATTCGTGACACGCCTCTGGCGATTCAGGGGCGCACGTTGAAGCTCTCGGACGTGGCGACGGTTGAACGAGGCTACGAAGACCCTGCCACCTTCCTGGTGCGCAATAACGGCGAAGAGGCCTTGTTGCTGGGGGTCATAATGCGCGAGGGCTGGAATGGCCTGGACCTGGGCAAGGCGCTGGACGCCGAGACGACGAAGATAAATGAAGGCATGCCGCTGGGCATGACGCTGACCAAGGTCACTGATCAAGCCGTGAACATTGACTCGGCCGTTGGCGAGTTCATGGTCAAATTTTTTGTCGCGCTGCTTGTGGTGATGCTTGTTTGCTTTCTCAGCATGGGCTGGCGGGTAGGCATCGTGGTCGCCGCGGCGGTACCGTTGACGCTGGCGATAGTGTTTGTAGTGATGGCGGCCACCGGAAAGAACTTTGACCGTATTACCCTCGGCTCGTTGATTCTGGCGCTTGGACTGCTGGTGGACGACGCCATCATTGCTATCGAAATGATGGTGGTGAAAATGGAAGAGGGCTACGACCGCATCAAAGCTTCCGCGTACGCCTGGAGTCATACGGCCGCGCCGATGCTTGCCGGTACGCTAGTGACGGCTATCGGCTTTTTGCCGAACGGCTTCGCGCAATCGACAGCCGGCGAGTACACCAGCAACATGTTCTGGATCGTGGGCATTGCTTTGATCGCTTCCTGGGTGGTTGCGGTCGCTTTTACTCCGTACCTGGGGGTGAAGTTGTTGCCAAACATCAAGAAGGTAGAGGGTGGGCATGCGGCTATCTACAACACTCCCCGTTACAACCGCTTCCGCGGAGTTCTGACACGGGTCATCGCCCGCAAATGGCTGGTGGCTGGCACGGTTATCACGCTGTTTTTCGTGGCAGTTTTAGGCATGAGCCTGGTGAAGAAGCAGTTCTTCCCGACCTCGGACCGTCCCGAGGTGATGGTCGAGGTGCAAATGCCCTACGGAACCTCCATCGAGCAGACCAGTGCCACTGCCGCAAAGGTCGAGGCCTGGCTGCAACAGCAGGAAGAGGCAAAAATCGTCACGGCTTATATTGGGCAGGGCGCGCCGCGTTTCTTCCTGGCGATGGCGCCAGAACTGCCCGATCCATCGTTCGCCAAGATCGTGGTGCTGACGGACAGTCAGGAGGCACGTGAAACCCTCAAGTTCCGTCTTCGCGAAGCGGTCGCTGCAGGCCTCGCCCCAGAGGCCCGAGTCAGGGCATCTCAAATTGTATTTGGTCCGTATTCGCCATTCCCGGTTGCCTATCGGGTGATGGGGCCTGATCCGTCAAAGTTGCGCGAGATTGCGGGCCAGGTACAGGACGTGTTGCAGTCGAGCCCGATGATGAGAACCGTCAACACCGATTGGGGACCGCTGACGCCGACGCTGCATTTCGCTCTGGATCAGGATCGCTTGGAGGCGGTGGGGTTGACGTCAAACTCAGTTGCGCAGCAACTGCAGTTCCTGCTGGCCGGAGTACCGATCACCGCAGTTCGTGAGGACATTCGCTCGGTGCAGGTGGTGGGTCGCGCAGCGGGGGATATCAGGCTCGATCCCGCCAAGATAGAAGGTTTTACGCTGGTAGGCACGGCGGGTCAGCGGATTCCGCTGTCTCAGGTGGGAGAGGTCGATGTTCGTATGGAGGATCCGATCCTCCGACGTCGTGACCGCACGCCGACCATTACCGTGCGCGGCGACATTGCCGAAGGCTTGCAGCCACCGGACGTCTCGAGCGTGATCATGAAGGAGCTGCAGCCGGTCATAGACAAGCTGCCTGGCGGGTACCGGATTGAGCAGGCGGGTGCAATCGAGGAGTCAGGCAAGGCTGGTAAGGCGATTTTACCGTTGCTGCCAATCATGATAGCCGTGACATTGCTCATCATCATTGTGCAGGTCCGTTCAATCTCGGCGTTGATCATGGTGTTCCTCACCTCGCCGTTAGGGTTGATTGGTGTGGTACCGACACTGCTTATCTTCCAGCAGCCGTTTGGTATCAATGCTCTGGTCGGTTTAATCGCGTTGTCGGGCATCTTGATGCGCAATACGCTGATTCTGATTGGGCAAATCCATCACAACGCGCAAGAAGGGCTGGACCCGTTTCACGCAGTAGTCGAAGCCACGGTACAACGTGCCCGCCCGGTACTGCTGACAGCGCTTGCGGCAATCCTGGCATTCATTCCGCTGACACACTCCGTCTTCTGGGGGACGCTGGCCTACACGCTGATCGGAGGCACGTTCGTCGGAACCATCATGACGCTGGTGTTCCTGCCAGCGATGTACTCCATCTGGTTCAAGATCCGTCCTGACAATACGGATCAACCTGAATCAGCGAAAAGGCAAGCAAACCTGGAGGATCGGACGCCACCCCGTCCTCTCGCCACTCACCTCACCACAAAGCTTTAGCCGTACGCCATAGCTTGCTGTTTTTATTGGGTGTCGACTGAAAAATGAAGAGGGTTCAATGATTAATCTCGAAAGTCAGAAGCGAATCGTAGTCACGGGCGCCGGAATTGTCGGACCTCTGGGATGCGGAGTAGAAGAAGTCTGGAAGAGATTGCTGGCCGGACGTTCTGGCATCCGTAACCTGCCCGACGATATTACTGAGGGTACGGGCGTTGCAGTAGGCGGCCAGGTGCCGTCTTTAGAAGATGATGCCATCGCGGGTTACGACCCGGAGCGCATTATCTCGGCCAAGGATCGCAAGAAGATGGATCGCTTCATCGAGTTTGCGCTTGTGGCCGCGCACGAAGCTCTGGAGCAGGCCGGCTGGCATCCGACGGATGTCGCGGACCAGGAGCGTACCGCTACGATCATTGCATCGGGCGTAGGTGGTTTTGGCGCGATTGCCGACGCTGTACGTACCACCGACGCGCGTGGCCCTCGCAGGTTGTCGCCGTTCACTGCACCGTCATTTCTCGCCAATATGGCGGCCGGGCACGTTTCCATTCGGCATGGTTTCAAAGGGCCGCTCGGGGCGCCCATAACGGCCTGTGCTGCAGGGGTGCAGGCTATCGGCGATGCGGCCAGGCTCATCAGAAGTGGCGAGGCGGACATCGCCATATGCGGCGGTACCGAAGCAGCGATAGACCGTGTGACTCTGGGGTGTTTTGCTGCGGCCCGCGCGCTATCCACTGGTTTTGCCCAGCGTCCGCAGGAGGCATCACGTCCCTTTGATCGCGATCGTGACGGCTTCGTTATGTCTGAGGGGGCCGGGTTGCTTGTAATCGAGTCGCTGGAGCATGCCCTCTCACGTGGAGCCAAACCCTTGGCGGAACTGGTCGGCTATGGCACCAGCGCCGATGCCTATCACCTGACGGCAGGTCCGGAAGATGGCAGCGGCGCACGGCGCGCCATGGAGCAAGCACTGCGCCAGGCCGCTGTCAGTCCTGCGGACGTGCAGCATATCAACGCGCACGCGACCTCCACTCCGGTTGGCGACAAAGGGGAACTGGCGGCAATTCGCTCGGTGTTCGGGAGTGACTCGGGCGTGGCGATCACTTCGACCAAGTCCGCCACCGGGCATCTTCTGGGAGCAGCCGGTGGCATTGAAGCCATCTTCACGGTACTGGCGCTTCGTGACCAGGTCGTGCCTCCCACGTTGAATCTGGTTCATCCCGATGAGGCGGCCGTCGGGCTCGATCTGGTCGGCCTAAAGTCCCGGAAGACGTTGATAAGGCACGCGCTCTCAAATGGGTTCGGGTTTGGTGGGGTTAACGCCAGCGTCCTGTTCCGCCGCTGGGAGCCTGAATTTTGAGTGTGGCGCCAACAGTCGGTTGTGAATTAAGAGGTGAGTGAGAGGGAAGGGAGATTCGATGGTGCGAGACGCTTCCCGGCGTTGCACCAGCAGTTGCGCGCGCATACATAGCCCCTGGCACTCCTGGCATCCGGTGAGATAACGACAGTTCGAGCACGATTGGATCGATACCTAAATGTTCATGGGCAATCGTCCGGTATGTAGCACGAAAGCCGTGGGCTGTTATGTCGTACTCCGGCCAGATACGCTGAAAGGACTTGAGCATCGACGTCGGGTTGATGGGGCGACCCGGATAGACCGGCGAGATTTGCCCTCAGTTATGCCCCCATACGCTCCGGAATCCAGTGGAACTGGACGGACGGCCCTAGACTGAAAAAAACCTATAACTTTATGTTTGTAAAAGGTTTTTTTGAGCCTGGCGGGGGTTTGTTACAGACTATCAGGGTCCCCAAAGAACATCTGAATCCGAGACCTTAGCCAGCGCTCGCCCGGATCGTTGTCCTGCGAGCCGCGCCAGGCCATGTGCAACTCGAAGGTTCGCATCGGCAGCGGCGGGTCTTCGGCGCGTACGCCACCGGCGGCAGTCAGTGCATCGGCGGTGTAATCCGGCACGGTGGCGAGAATATCGGTGCCGGCCAACAGCGTGCCCAATCCATTGAACTGCGGAACCGCGAGCACCACATGACGCTTGCGCCCGAGTTTCTCCAGTTCTTCATCGATGAAGCCGCTGAGGTCGCCAGCGAAGGACACCAGGGCATGGGGGCGAGCGCAGAAGTCGTCCAGGCTCAAGGCGCCGGGGACCGAGTCGGCGCGCAGCAGTTTCGGCATGCTGCGTCGTAGGACTTTGCGCTTGGCGTTGGCCGGCAAATCTGTGGTGTAGCTGACGCCAATCGAGATTTCGCCCGACGCCAACAAGCTCGGCATCAATAAATAGTTGACGCGTCGCACCACCAGCACGATGCCGGGCGCCTCCGCACGCAGGCGCTTCAACAGCATCGGCAGCAGGGCGAACTCGACATCATCCGAGAGGCCGATGCGAAACACCGCGGTGCTGGTGGCCGGGTCGAATTCAGCGGCGCGACTGACAGCGGTCGAAATCGAATCCAGCGCCGGAGAGAGCAGGGCGAAGATTTCCACCGCCCGGGCCGAAGGCTCCATGCTGCGGCCGGTACGCACAAACAGTGGGTCGTCGAACAGACTGCGCAGGCGCGATAACGCCGCACTGATGGCCGGCTGGCCGAGAAACAGCTTTTCCGCCGCGCGGGTCACGCTGCGTTCATGCATGAGGGTTTCGAACACGATCAACAGGTTCAGGTCGACACGACGCAGGTCATTACGATTCATCTGGAGTCCTGGCAGAGTCAGCAAACTTGACGAGAGCGGCCATATGAGAACAATGGCCGGCATGAATCTTACGGGGAAAGGCTGTTACTCTGCACCGAGTAATTCATTTTTCCCACAATGCTGGTTCGGTTTTCTACGTTGATGGACGTATTGCCGGGACTGCGGAATCAATGACAGGCATGTCGACTATTAATAGCCACTGATGGTCTTGGCCAGAAAGCCCAGATAGAGTTCAGGGCATTAGAGGTTACTTTGACGAGGTTTGCGATGTCCCGCACGATCCGTTTTCACAAGTTTGGTCCTGCCGAGGTGCTCAAATGCGAAGAGCATGCGGCAGCTCTGCCAGCGCCGGGCGAAGTGCAGGTGCGTGTCGAAGCGATCGGCATCAGTTGGTATGACATCCTCTGGCGCCAGAACCTGGCGTCTTCCCATGCCCGGTTGCCATCGGGCCTTGGCCATGAAATGGCCGGCGTGGTCACCGCCGTCGGCGAAGGTGTCGATGATCTGGCCGTGGGTGACAAGGTCGCCAGCTTCCCGGCAGAAAGTCCCAATGACTATCCCGTCTACGGCGAGCAGATCGTGCTGCCGCGTTCGGCGCTGACGCGTTATCCGGATGTGCTCAGCCCGATCGAAGCCGCTGTGCATTACACGCCGCTGTTGGTTGCCTACTTTGCCTACGCCGAACTGGCACGGGTCAAGCCTGGCCAGTTTGCACTGGTCACCGATGCGAGCCATTGTGCCGGCCCGTCCTTTGTGCAACTGGGCAAGGCCTTGGGTGTACGGGTCATTGCCGCGACCAAAACGACCAGCGAGCGCGAATACCTGTTATCCCTGGGTGCCGAGAAGGTGATCGTCACTGAAGAGCAGGATCTGCTCATGCAGATCAACAAACTCACCGACAACCGCGGTGTCGACGTGGTATTCGACGGCCTCGGTGGTCCGCAGATGTCGATGCTCGGTGACGTGCTGGCGCCTCGTGGCAGCCTGGTGCTGTATGGCCTGCAAGGCGGCAACCAGACTCCGTTCCCGGCCTGTGCAGCGTTCCAGAAAAACATTCAGTTCTTCGTGCATTGCATCGGTAACTTCACCGGCAAACCGGAACTGGGGATCATTCAGGACCAGGTCGCACTGCAACGGGCCTTGCGCGATATCAACCAGTTGACGGCTGACCGTGTACTGCTGCCACTCAAGACCCGGGTCTTCCCGTTTAGCGAGTTTGTCCAGGCGCACCGTTACATGGATGAGTGTCCGTGTCACGAACGAGTGGCGCTTCAAGTAGAACCTGCATGACGCTTGCGCAAGAGTCCGTGTTGACGGACTCTTGCGTTTTTGTTGTACGGGCAAACCTCTCATCCCCCCTTTGTCATCTGCCGGTTCAGCAACTGAACTGGTTTTTGCTCCTGATCTGTATCTTCTAATCATCATATAAGCCCTGATAATTGAATGATTAATTTCATCTCAAGGAATGAGTCATGGCTGGGCATCTTTTTTTAATGGGTACTGCTTTGGGTGCTATGTATTCGGACCATTGCTCGCCTGCGCTTCGTGTTGAAGCGCGGCAAGTAAGTGGTTCGCTTGTTAGTTATGGAAGTATTGCCTTGCTCTGGTTTCCTTATTTCTCGTGCTCATTGTCTGTGGGACGTTGTCGGAAAAATCCTAGGCCGCCCACCCGGCCCGTCGGAGCGCTTGGCCTCGGGGGTTGTGGGCGATTGACTCGGTCGTGAATGTTATTTCTATAACAATCGTTTCAAATAGTTACCACAACCAAAGTGTTAGCATTTGAAAGCAGATACTCACGATAAACCGTAATCAGCCATCACCGATCGCAGGTCGTGCAAGCAAATGATTGTTTGTGCGATGCCGACTTTTTGAATATCAGGTAAATGACAATGAGCACAACTCATGATCAAGCGATGAACTATGTCTATCAGCAAGTTTTGCAGCGGTTGCTGAGTTTCTTTTCTCGCGCGGAACGTACTGCATTGCAGCTGTTGATCCAGCGTCTGGTGGTGGCTGCCGGGGGAATGGAGAGAATCGGTACTTATAAGGTGCTGATGATGCACTCGGGAACGCGCGACAGTTGCTACACATTGGCATTCCTGCGTGCCGCGCAGTTGAGTATCGCAGGCCGAGCGCCAGCGACCTTCCAGTTGCGTGTCGCCACGCTACGGCTGGGCGGGACGACGCCGATGATCATGGAGAATATTCATAGCAGCTACGGTGCCCTGTTTGTCTACGACGATCCTCGGGTCGAGGTGGTGATGGTCGATAACCGCGAGGTGTTGCCCTTCAGCCATCTGACGCCGATGTCCGAGGCCGGTCGCGATTTGAATCGCACCAACATGCTGATGCTCGGCCATCTGCGAGGGGCTCACGGGGTGTTTGAAGCGTGTGACGATGGCTATCTGGCGACAGGCGAGTTCTACTTGCAGATGGCCCGATGGGAGGGCGGTGTCGATACGCTGATCAGCGGTGAAACCGTGCGTCAGCAAAAGCAGTTTTTGACCGGCCTGATGCGCGAGGCACAAAAGGCCGGCCTGCCGACAATCACACATCCGGCCTTCAGTTATGAAGGATTGTTCTCAACGCTCGATCATTTGGGCGGCGACTGTTATCGCGAGCTTTATGCGGGCCATGAAACGGTCGAGTGGCGGCCACGCGAGAGCTTTGAGACGCGACGCGGCGCAGACTACATCGATATCCAGGACCTGGTGACCGGCAACATGGAGGAGCGCTGGCCATTACTGACCGATTTTCTCGGGCTGCAACCGGATGAAATTGACGTTCACCTGCGCGAAAACGAATTCGCCAGCCCTTTGCTCTCGGCCCATTTGCGGGGCTTGCAGGCCTGCTTCGTGAACGGCCTGGCCTACGAAAACGGATTCAGCGAGTACATACAACGGGCGTTGTTGAAGATGCGTAAACGACGTCTGCCCGAGCGGCTTTGCGAGCAGGTGCTGGAGGTCTACGGCAATCCACGCGCGATGGCTGAGCTTCGGACCCTGGCGTCGGCCGAGGCTCAGCAAGCACTGGGTCTGAATGAAACACAGCAGCTGTGCCTGCTGTTCGCCCCCTTTGTCGATGCCGGTGCCGGGCTTGAGCACTTTTTGCGCCGCTGCCATCCCGGCATGTTGGTGGCGATGCCCGAACTGCACAAGGCGATGCAGGGCAATGCCGCTCCTGAGCAAGTCATGCAATGGATGATCGACGTCAGCGGTTTGTCGGTCAGCCTGATCTGCAAGCTCTACGGCATGCGCTCGGTGTCCGGGATCGGGCTCGAGGCGGGTGATTCGGTCTTGAGTGCCGAAGGCGCGGGAGAGTTTGAGGTGGATGACGCGCTGAGTGAACGGTCAGCGAGACGTTGAAGGAGTCTGGTTTGACCGATTCAAACACTACCTGCACAGCGATTGGCCAGCGTTCATGAAGGGGCAAAGGGAAACCGATTTTGCCTACCAGGCCGTGTACCGATACCTGACCAGCCTGATTAATGAAATGGCGACTGAAGCACCGATCAAGCTGCCTTCGCTAAGGCAACTGGCAGACCGGTTGAACGTGTCGATTTCAACTATCCAGTACGCCTATTCGCTGCTGGAGAAAGAAGGGCGAGTGTATTCGGTGGCAAAGTCCGGCTACTACGCGTTGCCGGTTTCCTTGAATACGTCGTTCAGCAGCGGCAACGACCTGCTTGAAACGGTCTATGTCAGCGCAAGGCGCCCGGGAATGCTGGTCCTGAGTATCGACGAGCCCGCGCTTTTGCAGTCGCTGGACAGTCCGCTGTTACTGCTGGAGCGGGAATTGGTGCGCCAATATCCGCGCCAGCCGCAGCTTCACTCGCAGCCGTGTGGCGAGCTGGAATTACGTACTGCGCTGGCGGCACGCTACACCACTTCACCGGCACGCTGCTGGCATGCCGATGATGTTTACATCGGTGCCGACTGGCGAGGTGTGCTGGAAATCCTGATCGCAGTGCTCGAACTCAAGGATGCGACCGTGCTGGTCGAATCGCCCTGCGACTGGGCCATTTTGCGCTTGTTCCAGACCGCTGGCGTGCAGGTGATCGAGTTGCCGATAGACAGCAACGGCTGCCTTGACCTTGAGTTACTCGAGCATTTGCTCCAGACCGAGGCGGTTCGCCTGGTGGTACTGTCGTCGGGCGTGAGCATGCCGCGCGGCAGCCTGATGCCGTCGGACAACCGGCAATCCACCGCCGAGCTGTTGGAACAACACGGCAGTTGGGTACTGGAAAACGACGTGTACGGTGAACTCGCTCATGAGCCGCATGAACGTCGTTTTCGCGATGTGCTCGATCCTGATCGACTGATCGTGTTTTCCACCTTCGAAAAGCTCATGGGGCCTGAGGCACCTTACGGGTATCTGCTTTCACGGCATTTGAGCGTGGAATTGCAGCGGCATTTTTTGCTGCGCGCGTTTCGCCTGTCGCCGATTCGTCAGAAAGCCATCGCACGCTTGTACAGCAGCGGCCGTATCGACCAGCACTTGCTGGTGCTGCGCCGGCTGTTGAAAGAGCGTAAAAGCCGAATGATCCAAATGCTGCAGGACCGTCTGAGCGACTCACTGGAGTTTGTCGAGCCAGCGGGCGGGGCGACCATCTGGGTGCGCTCGTTACGGCCGGTCGATGTGCGGCGGGTCTTCCAGCGCATGCTCAAGCAACAGGTGGTGATTGCCCCCGGCGAACTGTTCAGCCTGCATGGGTTGTATTCGCAGAACGTCAGGCTCAGCCACACATTCAGCGGGCAGCATGACCTGGAGGCTGCATTGACGATGCTGGCAGATGCGTTGAGGCTTGAACTCATTGATTGACCGGGCGTCAATATACCCAGCTGATATCTGGATAGATTTTGTCTGGATAGATATCGTCGCTCTCTGGTCAAACTGCCAGTAAACTGCGTCCCCATTCCTGAACCACTCTTTTTCAGAGGTTTTGCATGACACTCAGTCCTTTTGCGGGCAAACCGGCACCCGTAGAGTTGTTGGTCGACATCCCGCGACTGGTAACGGCCTATTACACCGGCCAGCCCGATGCCTCTGTTTCAACCCAGCGCGTTGCGTTTGGTACTTCAGGCCATCGTGGCAGCTCGTTCGAGCTGAGTTTCAACGAATGGCACGTTCTGGCCATCAGCCAGGCCATCTGCCTGTATCGCGAAGCGCAGGGCATCGACGGTCCGTTGTTTGTCGGCATCGACACTCACGCGCTATCGACTCCGGCCGGCGCCAGTGCGCTGGAAGTCCTCGCCGCCAATGGCGTGACCGTGATGATTGCCGAAGGCGACGAGTACACGCCGACGCCGGCTATTTCCCACGCAATTCTTTGCTACAACCACGGCCGTACGTCGGGGCTGGCGGACGGCATCGTCATCACGCCGTCCCACAACCCACCGCAAAGCGGCGGTTACAAGTACAACCCCACCAACGGTGGCCCGGCCGATACCCACATCACCAAGTGGATCGAGGCCAAGGCCAACGAGTTGCTGACCAACAAGCTTGCGGGTGTCAAACGCATCAGCTACGAGCAGGCACTCAAGGCCAGCACCACCCATCGTCACGACTACCTCAATACCTACGTCGCCGATCTGGTCAACGTGATCGACTTCGACGCCATCCGTGGCGCCAACCTGCGCCTGGGCGTGGATCCGCTGGGCGGAGCAGGGGTGCGCTACTGGTCGGCCATTGCCGAGCATTACCGCCTGAACCTTGAGGTGGTGAACACCCAGGTCGACCCAACGTTCCGCTTCATGTCCGTCGACTGGGACGGTCAGATTCGCATGGACCCATCGTCCAGCTATGCCATGCAAGGCCTGATCGGTCTGAAAGAGCGTTTCGACGTGGCGTTCGCCTGCGACCCGGACCACGACCGTCATGGCATCGTCACCCCGTCCGGTGGCTTGCTGGCGCCGAACAACTATCTGGCCGTGTCCATCGACTATCTGTTCCAGAACCGCCCGCAATGGCGCGCCGATGCGGCGGTGGGTAAAACCGTGGTCAGCAGTGGCTTGATCGACCGCGTTGTCAAGCGCCTGAACCGTCGTCTGTACGAAGTGCCGGTCGGTTTCAAATGGTTTGCCGATGGGCTGTTCGATGGCTCGCTGGGTTTTGGCGGCGAAGAAAGTGCCGGTGCCTCGTTCCTGCGTAAGGATGGTGGCGTCTGGAGCACCGACAAGGACGGCCTGATTCCTGCATTGCTGGCGGCTGAAATGACCGCTCGCACAGGGCGTGATCCAAGCCAGGCTTATCGCGCACTGACCGATGAGCTGGGTGAGCCGTTCTCGGTACGTGTCGATGCCAAGGCCAACCCTGAGCAAAAAGCCTTGCTCGGCAAGCTGTCGCCAGATCAGGTCAAATCGACACAACTGGCTGGCGAAGCGATCCAGAGCATTCTCAGCAAGGCGCCGGGTAACGACCAGGCGATCGGCGGGCTGAAAGTCATGACCGAAAATGGCTGGTTCGCGGCCCGTCCTTCGGGCACCGAGGACATCTACAAGATCTACGCCGAAAGCTTCATTGGCGACGATCACCTCAAGCAGTTGGTCAGCGAAGCCCAGACACTGGTGGACAGCGCGATCAGCACGAAATAATCGAAGGCCTGTGGCGAGGGGGCTCGCCCCCGTTGGGTTGCGAAGCGGCCCTGATCCTGATCATTGCTGTTCTTCAGACAGATCGCATACGCCATTTTGCGACTGCTTCGCAGCCGAACGGGGGCAAGCCCCCTCGCCACAATGGCTATGTAAAAAGGGGTGACCAAAACGGTCACCCCTTTTTTGCATCTGGCTTTCAGCGCATCAAGCCAGGTCCACCAACACGATTTCACTGTCCTCGATGGCGGTCACCCGCAGCACCTGCTCCTGCGCAACCGCTACACCGTCTCGAGCTTGTGCACGCAAGCCATTGACTTCAATGACTCCGGTGGCAGGCACCAGGTACGCCCGGCGACCGTTGTCCAGTCGATACTCGGCGGTTTCGCCAGTCTTCAGGTTCGCAGCCACCAACCTTGCATCAGCACGGATCCGCAGGCTTTGGTCGTCGCCGGCCTTGCCGCTGGCCAGGGTCACGAAACCTTCGCGCTGACCTTGGGGAAACGGTTTGGCACCCCAGGACGGCGCCAGCCCGGTTTCATTCGGGATGATCCAGATCTGGAAAATCTTCGTTGCCGTCGACTCCAGGTTGTACTCGCTGTGAGCAATCCCGGTGCCGGCGCTCATGACCTGTACATCGCCAGCCTCGGTGCGGCCCTTGTTACCCAGGTTGTCTTCATGGCTGATCGCACCTTCGCGAACGTAGGTGATGATTTCCATGTCCCGATGCGGGTGTTTCGGGAATCCGGTGCCCGGCGCAATCACATCGTCGTTCCACACTCGCAGGTTGCCCCAGTTCATGCGTTTAGGGTCATGGTACTCGGCGAACGAAAAGTGATGATGGGCATCCAACCAGCCATGGTGGGCGCCGCCCAGGGAATTGAAGGGTCTGAGTTCAAGCATGATCGTCTCCTGAAAAGGTTCGTCATGGGGCGGAACGCTTGAGCCGCAAAACGAGAACCGGTGGTTGATGGCAAGCATCATCTATCAGTTAACAATCGATAAAAAGCGTAAAAACTGCCTCAATCCAATCAGTTTATTAGATGTTAATTAAAGACTATATTCTACGTTTCAGCATTCACTTCATCGCTTAAACCAATGATGGATAAGCATTTGACTAGAACTCGCCGGCAAATGAAGACACCATAGCCTGCAACAGCCTCACACCCTGGAGTCAGCGTGCCGCGTCACAATTCCGATCTTCCTTCCGAGCTTTTGCCCCTGGCCGAGATGCCGTTGCTCAAACGCCTGGCCGCGCGTTTTTTTGGCCACGGCCTCAATCGTCTGCGCGCGCAGCACCGGGCGTCCTGGCTGCATGGCCAGGCCGACGGCTTTCGCAGCGGTCATAGCGCGGGCGTCGACTACGGCTACAAGGAAGGCAAGCTGGACGGAATAGAGGAAGGCCGTCAGGTATTGCTGATCCGCGACAGCCGATCCACCGAGCATCCGGCGCCGCGCATTGATGAAAACCTGTTCGACGACTGGCGGCTGCCCCTGAGTGCCGACATCAAGAAACGCATGAAGGCCGATGTCGCCCGCTTGTTGCCGGAGTCGGCGCAGCCGAGCGCCGCCCAGTGGAAGATGATCTTCAGCGACACCCCCTCGACCTCGGTGATTGCCGGGGCGGGCGCCGGGAAGTCGACGACCCTGGCGCTGCGCATTTTGCTGCTGACCCATTACCTGGGGTTTGAACTCGATTCGTTGACCGTGGTGACCTTCACCCGGGAATCTCGCAAGGACTTCATCAACAAGCTGATCGGGCTGTTTGCAGTGTGGGGCCGAGCGCTCTCCCAGAAAGACGCCCGCGATCTGGTGCGAACCTTCCACTCACGCATTCTGCCGATGGTCCGTAGCCTGCCGGGATTCGAGCGGCTGCAGGCTTTCGAAAACCTTAATGGCCGTTCGCTTTTCGATGACGCAGAGGTCGACAGCAACCCGTTCGATCTGCGGATCAACGACACCCAGCGCCAACAACTCAATGCCTGCTTTCACCGGCTGTTTATTCAAAACGAGCGCTTTCGCGAACTGATCACGCCGCTGTCCCGTCACGCCTTGCAGCTCAAGGAACTGGAGCGCGATCACCCGGATGTGCAAAAGCGCATGGCGGTGACCGAGCTGGCGGCCAAGCGCGATGAAGAACTCTGCGATGTCGTCGAAGATCTATGGATCCGCGCAGGCGCCTGGCCGATCAAGGGCATTGAGCCAAGCCGCCAGGTATTCGAGATCAACGGTTCGACCTTCCATTGCCACGGTTACATTCCAACGCTCGACGCCTGGGTGGTTCTAGGCTTCGACCCTCGTGAAAACCCGCAAGTCAGCCGTCCCAACGCCAAACTGACGGTTCGCGCCGAATGGGCAGTCAAGCGCACCCTGTTTCAAGCTTTCTGTCGTAAGCCTTTGATTTGGCTGGATAGCTACGAATCTTCAAAGCGCGTATTAGCCACACTGGCAGGGGATGCCAGCGCCGGACCGGGGTTCGATTACAAGGTCAAGGGCGAACTGGGTTCCGCGCCGCTGCTCGACTGTTTTGTCGCGGCGGCCAGCTTTATCGAAAACCTGGGGCTGGATGTTCCAGCTGCCGTGGGCCAGATGAGTTTCGCCAAGGACGATCCTGACCGTTTGTTCTTTGAAGCGCTCAGCCTGTACTGGCGAGCCCTGGAGGATCACCTGCTGGATCAGTCGCCGCCGGTGATGACCTACAACCGGATGTTCGCCTTGTTCAGTGAACATTCGCCAGAAAACCTCAAACTGCTGAGCGATGAGTTGCTGCGACCGATGTCGCATTTGATGATCGATGAATTTCAGGACGTTTCCCCGCAAATCGTCTCCTGGATTCGCGCAACCCTGAAGGAAATCCGCAGCCGTGGTCCGGCCATGCACATCGGGCGCGGGGCGCAACGTTCGTCGCTGCTGTGCGTCGGCGACGACTGGCAGTCGATCTATGGCTGGCGCGGCAGTTCGCCGAAGTACTTCATGGAATTCAACAAGGAATTTCCGTCGCCTGGTACCACGCGGGTAATGCTCGCCGAAAACTACCGCAGCCATCAGCACATCATCGACGCTGCCGAGCATATCGTGCGCGCCGCACCGGCGATTCCCGGCAAAAAAGCCAAGGCCAGTGGTGAACCGGGGGAACTGTTGCCGGTCAACGTCCATGATCGGGATGATTCGGCCATGGCCAAGCGTCTGATGGAACACTACCGAAACGGTGATTCAATCTTGATGCTGTATCGAAAAAGTAGCGATAAGTCATTGATTGAGGAGCATATTTCTCCTGTAGTTAATGCTGATTCTAGCTTGCCGTTCGAGGCTCGACGGCTCAAGCAGTTGACCTATCACAGTGCCAAGGGGCTTCAGGCCGATGCGGTATTCCTGCTCGGCGACTGCCAGCACCTGACCAGTTCACCGTACAAGAATCAGGTCTATCGCATGGCCGGGCTGGGCAAGGACGGCGATGCGGAGCCTTATGACAGCGCGCAGAAAGACGAGATTCTGCGGTTGGCTTACGTTGGCATCACCCGGGCAGTGACGCACTGCTATTGGTACGTCGATGGCCAGGACAATCAATCGGTCAATATGCCCAAGGCATCTGACAGGATCGCGCAGGGCAAGCCTTTCTTCGCCGATCAGCGAGTTGGCAAACAGTCGGTCTGAACAGGGTGGTGCAGAAATCTGGAATACCTTCGCACATGAAAAAGCCCACGCTGCGTGGGCTTTGCTTTGATACCAAAGGATTGTGGTTCAAGAAGCACTTTTCAGGGCCGGAGGAGCAAAGGCTTCAAGCTCATCCTCCACCGCTTCGATTATTCGCTCGACATCGGCGGCGTTCATCACTGTAGCGCAGGGAATTCCGGCAATGGCGATCATGGTCTCGCCACTGGCACGATCAAACAACCGGGCAATCATGCTGTCCGGGGCATCCATGCTCGCCTCGAATCCCATGGGATGAAAATACCAGCGCATCAGCTGGCAGGCGTTTGGAAACGTAACCTTGCTCAACGACACTCTATTCATGTGCTGCCCGCCTTGTTCATCGAGCGCGTCCGTTAGCCCGTGTTTAGGAGGGATGAGCCCTCATTGGCCCAACCGTTTGAATTTTAAAAATAGCACTCGTTGGTGAAAGGACCGTGAAATCTTTAAGGCCGTTTGGCGATTGAAGCGCTGTCATTGATCTGGATCATGTTTTGTAGGGTATCGGGCGAAGCGCCGCTGATGCTCGTTGCGTCAACCGGCATCGGTTTCAGCTATGACGTCTATGACAGCAATGAAACCAAGAGTGACACCAAGGTGTATCCGAGCCCGGAAATGATGGGCAAGCTGTTTGCCCGTGAGGCCATGCCACTGAACATCGACCGGGTTCGTACACGGTTGTGGAAGAAGATCCGGACGGGGGAGTTGAGGGGGTAAATTCCGTGCGGGGGCGAGAGCCAAAGATCAAAATATCGCAGCCTTCGGCAGCGCCTACAGGTAAACACCGATAGAGGAGCTGCCGAAGGCTGCGATATTTAGGTTAATGCACTTTAAGCCGAACGTTTACAGTGTGCTTTGAATGCAGCTAGATGGCGCAAAGCCACATAAAACTGCGACGTAGCAATCAAATACAACTGTACTGTTATTTAATATTTAAATAGATCATTGTCCGACAATCCATCAAGGAGATTGAACTACAAAGATTATTTCGACTCGCCGGTCATTGTTTTCGGGAGTTTTGTGGAGCAGTTCAATTTGACGTCAAAAAAGTAGTAGACGTTTGATTTCGAAATGTGTCAGCTTTCTTACGCCTTCATTGGGCGAGTGATAGGACGATCTCGCCAGAGATTGTCGCTGTCTGACAAAAACTGTTCCATTGCTAAACAAGGAAGTGTGTTTATGTCGAAAGTAAAAGTGAACGCTATTGACTCACTGGCCGCCACAAGTAGCGCCTGGTCGCAGATCGATAGTTTCAGCCATCAGTATGACCGTGGCGGCAATCTTACGGTCAATGGCAAACCCTCCTACTCGGTAGATCAAGCTGCGACTCAACTGCTGCGAGATGGCTACTCCTGGCACGATCTCAACGGCAGCGGCAAGATCGAACTGACCTACTCGTTTCTGACCGCCCCGACGTCGAATTTCAGCGGCCTGGGTGTTACTGGTTTCAGCCAGTTCAGTGCCTTGCAGAAATCTCAGGCCGTGCTCGCCATGCAATCCTGGGGCGACGTTGCCAATGTCACGTTCACTGAAGCCGCCAAGGGCGGCGACGGTCACATGACCTTCGGCAACTACAGCGGCGGCCAGGAAGGTGCAGCAGCGTTTGCCTTCCTGCCTGGCAGCGAACCTGGCTACGACGGCCAGTCCTGGTACCTGACCGGCAGTGGCTACAACGTCAACAAGACCCCGGGCGTGAACAACTACGGTCGTCAGACCCTGACTCACGAAATCGGGCATACCCTCGGCCTGTCTCACCCTGGCGACTACAACGCCGGGACCGGCAATCCGACCTACAACGACGCGTCCTATGGCCAGGACACTCGTGGCTACAGCCTCATGAGTTACTGGAGTGAAAGCAACACCGACCAGAACTTCAGCAAGGGCGGTGTCGAGGCTTATTCGTCCGGTCCGTTGATGGACGATATTGCTGCGGTGCAGAAGCTCTATGGCGCCAACATGAGCACCCGTACCGGTGACACCACCTACGGCTTCAACTCCAACGCTGGCCGCGATTTCTACAGCGCGACCTCGTCGTCGGACAAAGTCGTGTTCTCGGTGTGGGACGCGGGCGGCAAGGACACCCTGGACTTCTCCGGTTTCACCCAAAACCAGAAGATCAACCTCAATGAGGCCTCGTTCTCCGACGTTGGCGGCCTGGTAGGCAACGTTTCCATTGCCAAGGGCGTGACCATCGAGAACGCCATCGGCGGTTCGGGCAACGACTTGCTGATCGGTAACAGCGTGGCCAACGAGCTCAAAGGCGGTGCCGGCAACGACATCATCTACGGTGCTGGTGGCGCGGACAAACTCTGGGGTGGCAGCGGTTCCGACACCTTCGTGTTTGCAGCAAGCTCCGACTCCAAGCCGGGTGCGGTCGATCAGATCATGGATTTCACCAGCGGTCTGGACAAAATCGACCTGAGTGCCATTACCAACGGCGCAGGCCTGCACTTCGTGAACTCGTTCACCGGTGCAGCGGGCGACGCGGTATTGAGCTCGATCTCCGGTGGCAGCAGCCTTGCCATCGACTTCTCCGGGCACGGCGTGGCTGACTTCCTGGTCACCACCGTTGGCCAGGCAGCTACCACGGACATCGTGGCCTGAGTCGATGACTATGGGGGCAGCGCCGATGCGCTGCCCTTTGTCCTTGCCAGCACCGCTGCGGTAGGCGAGGCTGCACAGGCTACAACCTGGGACGAAGCACCTTATGACCCATAACGCCTTTACCTACAGGGCAATGGCGTGGCTGATTGCCACGCTGATGATGTTTTCTGGAGATGTAGTCATGGCAAGCAGCCTGAGATTAGCGGACCCGTCGGAGCTGGCCGGGAAATGGCAGGTTTACCTGACGGCACAGCCGCAGAACATCTGTTCACTGGAACTTGTGCAAAATCAGACATTGGCGGGCGATATTCAATGTCTCGCCGGTTGGCTGAGTGAAACACCTGTCGGTTGGTTCCCGGAACCCGACGGTATATCGCTGACCGGTAAAGAAGGTTCAAGAATTATTCATCTTGGCCGACAGCAGGAAGGGCGCTACCAAAGTACCAAACACTCTGATCCGCAGATTGTTCTGCAACGCGCTCCAGACTAAGAACATCAGGGTAAGTCGAGTCTTTTCCAGTAATGGAAATAACGACTCCCTCACAGTTTTCTGCTGACAGCTAAATAACCTGAACTCTATATCGTCATGACATAGAGTTCGTTCGCCTGCCAGTTGCACTATTAAAAGCATGTCCCCGCCAGAGTGGGGGCAGTTTATTGGAACCGTGTCGAACTACCGCGCGGGCTATCAGCTCAGGGAAGATCAATGAGAATGGCGAAGACCACTCCCACTGCACCGCTATTGAAGGCGCTGGGCGACTATAAAAGTATTCTGATCAGCGTTGGTTGTTTCACCGCATTGATTAACGTACTGATGTTAGTGCCGTCGATTTACATGCTCCAGGTTTATGACCGGGTACTCTCCTCGCAGAATGAAACCACGCTGGCCATGCTGTCGCTGATGGTGGTGGGCTTTTTTGCGTTTATCGGTTTGCTGGAGACCGTGCGCAGCTTCATCGTGATACGCATCGGCAGCCAACTGGAGCGACGTTTCAATCTGCGGGTCTACCAGGCCGCGTTCGAGCGCAACCTGTTCAAGGGCGAGGGCAACGCCGGCCAGTCATTGGGCGACCTGACGCACATTCGCCAATTCGTCACGGGACCCGCGCTGTTCGCGTTCTTCGATGCGCCGTGGTTTCCGGTCTACCTGTTCGTGATCTATCTGTTCAACGTCTGGCTTGGGGTGTTCGCTACCGTCGGCGCAGTGCTGTTGATCGGTTTGGCGTTCCTCAACGAGGCGATGACCAAAAAGCCTTTGGGTGAAGCTGGCGGTTACTCGCAACGGTCCACGCAACTGGCCACCAGTCACCTGCACAACGCCGAGACCATCCAGGCGATGGGCATGCTCGGGGCGCTGCGCAAGCGCTGGTTCCAGGTGCATTCGCGCTTTCTCGGCTTGCAGAACCAGGCCAGCGATACCGGCGCGGTCATCAGCTCCTTGAGCAAAACCCTGCGTCTATGCCTGCAATCGTTGGTGCTGGGGCTCGGCGCACTGTTGGTGATCAAGGGCGAGATGACCGCCGGGATGATGATCGCCGGCTCCATCCTGATGGGCCGGGTACTGAGCCCGATCGATCAGTTGATTGCCGTCTGGAAGCAATGGAGCGGGGCGAAGCTGGCGTACCGACGGCTGGACGCTCTGCTGCAAGAATTCCCACCGAGCAACGACGCCATGGAGTTGCCGGCGCCCAAGGGCCAGGTGACCTTCGAACAGGTCAGCGCCGGCCCACCGGGCAAGCGGGCGGCAACCTTGCACATGGTGAATTTCAACCTTGGGGCCGGCGAGGTGCTGGGCGTGCTCGGTGCGTCCGGCTCCGGCAAGTCGACCCTGGCGCGGGTGCTGGTGGGCGTCTGGCCAACCCTGGCCGGCACTGTGCGGCTGGACGGTGCAGACATCCATCGTTGGAACCGCGACGACCTCGGCCCCTACATCGGCTATCTGCCACAGGACATCGAACTGTTCAGTGGCAGTGTCGCCGAAAACATCGCGCGCTTTCGCGAAGCCGACCCGCAGAAGGTGGTCGAGGCCGCGCAGCAGGCCGGTGTGCACGAGATGATCCTGCGTCTACCACAGGGCTACGACACCGTACTGGGCGAGGATGGCAGCGGTTTGTCCGGTGGCCAGAAACAGCGCGTGGCCCTGGCCCGAGCGCTGTATGGCAAGCCGAGCCTGGTGGTGCTCGATGAGCCGAATTCGAACCTCGACACCGTTGGCGAGGCGGCATTGGCCAGTGCCATCGCACAGATGAAAGCCCAGGGTACCAGCGTGATTCTGGTGACCCACCGTTCCTCGGCACTGGCCCAGGCCGACAAGTTGCTGGTGCTTAACGAAGGTCGCCTGCAAGCCTTCGGGCCGAGTCAGGAAGTGCTCAAGGCGCTGTCTGGCGCACAGCAGTCTGGCGCACAACAGGAACAGCCACGGGAAAAACCCGCGACCGCACCGGCCGGGCTCAGCATGAGCCGCCAGTATCAGGCCCCGACCAAGAGCAGCGGTGTATGAGCAAGGACAGCGGCATGACAATCGAACAAGGTTACGCACCGGAGCGCCCTGAGCGCGACGCCGGTTTTTTTGCCCGCATGGGCTGGATGCTCGCCGTGGTCGGCGCCGGCAGTTTCTTTCTCTGGGCCAGCCTGGCACCTCTCGATCAGGGCATTCCGGTACAGGGCACGGTGGTGGTGTCCGGCAAGCGCAAGGCTGTGCAGTCGATGAGTGGCGGGGTGCTCAGCCGGATTCTGGTGCGTGAAGGTGAGGCCGTGAAGCAAGGCCAGCCGCTGTTTCGCCTCGACCAGACTCAGGTCGAAGCGGACGTGCAATCCTTGCAAGCTCAATACCGTATGGCCTGGGCCAGCCTCGCACGTTGGCAGAGCGAGCGTGACAACCTCAAGCAGGTGAGTTTCCCCGCCGAGCTGAGCAATGACCCCGACCCGCGTCTGGCGTTGGTGCTGGAGGGCCAGCGGCAACTGTTCAGCAGCCGCCGCGAAGCGTTTGATCGTGAGCAGGCCGGGCTGCGCGCCAACATCGAAGGCGCCACCGCGCAATTGGCCGGGATGCGTCGGGCACGTACCGACCTGACCGCGCAGGCTGAATCCCTGCGCCAGCAACTGACCAACCTGCAACCCCTGGCGGACAACGGTTACATCCCGCGCAACCGGCTGATGGAATTCCAGCGTCAGCTCTCGCAGGTGCAACAGCAGCTGGCGCAGAACACCGGCGAAAGCGGGCGAGTGGAGCAGGGCATTGTTGAAACGCGCTTGAAGTTGCAACAGCACAGCGAGGAATACCAGAAAGAGGTACGCAGTCAGTTGGCAGACGCGCAGCTCAAGAGCCTGACCCTGGAGCAGCAACTGACCTCGGCCGGTTTTAATCTGCAACAGAGTGAAATCGTCGCACCGGCCGACGGCATCGCCGTCAACCTCGGCGTGCATACCGAAGGCGCGGTGATTCGCCCGGGTGAAACCTTGCTGGAAATCGTGCCCCAGGGCACGCGTCTGGAGGTCGAGGGCCATTTGCCGGTGAACCTGATCGACAAGGTCGGTAGCCACTTGCCGGTGGACATCCTGTTTACCGCCTTCAACCAGAGCAAGACCCCGCGGGTGCCGGGCGAAGTCAGCCTGATTTCCGCCGACCAGATGGTCGACGAGAAAACCGGCGTTCCGTACTACGTGCTGCGCAGCAGCGTCAGCGATGTCGCCATGGAGAAACTCAACGGTCTGGTGATCAAGCCGGGCATGCCAGCCGAGATGTTCGTGCGCACTGGCGAACGCTCACTCCTCAACTATCTGTTCAAACCTCTGCTCGACCGGGCAGGCTCCGCATTGACCGAGGAATAAGGATGTCCCGTCGTATGAGCAAGCATTCCATTCTCGGGACCGCTATCGCATTGCTGGTCTGCACCAACGTTTACGCCATGGGGCCATTTGAGGTGTACGAACAGGCGCTGCGCAATGATCCGATCTTCCTCGGCGCTATCAAGGAACGAGACGCCGGCCTTGAAAACCGCACGATTGGTCGCGCCGGCCTGCTGCCAAAACTGTCGTACAACTACAACAAGGGCCGCAACAACTCCAAGGCCACGTCCCTGGACGAACGCCGTCGTAACCAGACCGAAGACCGCAACTACAACAGCTATGGCTCGACGTTCACCTTGCAACAGCCGTTGTTCGACTACGAGGCATACGCGGCGTATCGCAAGGGCGTGGCGCAATCGCTGTTCGCCGATGAAAACTTTCGCGGCAAGAGCCAGGAACTGCTGGTCCGGGTGCTGACCTATTACACCCAGGCGCTGTTTGCCCAGGATCAGATCGATATCGCGCAAGCGAAGAAAAAAGCCTTCGAGCAACAGTTCCAGCAGAACGAACAGATGTTCCGTCAGGGCGAGGGCACCCGCACCGATATTCTCGAAGCTGAATCGCGTTACGAACTGGCGACCGCCGAAGAAATCGAGGCCCGCGACGAGCAAGACGCTGCCTTGCGTGAGCTGGGCGCGCTGATCGGTACGCGGGATATTGATATCAAGGACCTCGAGCCGTTGAGCGAGTCCTTTGAGTCGTTCACCTTGCAACCGGCCAATTTCGACACCTGGCATGAACTCGCGCTGAGCAACAACCCGAACCTGGCTTCCCAGCGTCAGGCGGTGGAAGTGGCGCGGTTCGAAGTGGAGCGCAATCGCGCCGGGCACCTGCCCAGGGTCAACGCCTACGCGACAGCGCGCAAGAACGAGTCGGAAAGCGGCAACACCTACAACCAGCGTTACGACACCAACACCATCGGTATCGAGATCAGCGTGCCGTTGTATGCCGGCGGCGGGGTGTCGGCATCGACGCGTCAGGCCAGCCGTTCGATGGAACAGGCCGAATACGATCTGGACTCGAAAACCCGCGAAACCCTGATCGAACTGCGTCGCCAGTTCAGCGCCTGCCTGTCAGGGGTCAGCAAGCTGCGCGCCTATCAAAAGGCCCTGACCTCGGCCGAAGCGCTGGTGGTCTCGACCAAGCAAAGCATCCTCGGTGGCGAGCGAGTCAACCTTGATGCACTGAACGCCGAACAGCAGCTCTACACCACACGCCGCGACCTGGCCCAGGCCCGTTATGACTATTTAATGGCCTGGACCAAGTTGCATTACTACGCCGGCAACTTGCGCGAGGAGGACCTGGCCAAGGTCGATGAAGCCTTCGGCCCGCGCAAGATCACCCGATAAGCACCTCACTGCCGCACTCCCCCGGGATGGGGGACTACAAGTCTAATAAGGCGAGATGTCATGAACACGGATGTACGTCGTTATAGCTCCCGGCCGATCACCACCGGCTCATTATTGTTGCTCGTTGCCGCGTTGCCCGCCGCAGTTCACGCGGCCTACCTTGATCCGGGTCAAGTGGGCGATCCCGCCAGTTGGCGCACCGCTGAGTACCAGAGCGACTGGGGCCTGGATCGCCTCAAGGCGAATGAAGCCTATGCCGCAGGATTCACCGGTAAAGGGGTGAAGATCGGCGCGCTGGACTCGGGTTTTGATCCGAACCATCCCGAAGCCGCACGCTTTCATGCGGTCACGGCCACCGGCAACTACGTCAACGGCACACCGTTCAGCATCAGTGGCAATCACAACGCCAACAACGACTCCCACGGCACCCACGTCACCGGCACCATGGGCGCCGCGCGCGACGGTGTCGGCATGCACGGCGTGGCGTTCAACGCGGATGTGTACGTCGCCAATACCAATCAGAACGACAGCTTCCTCTTTGGTCCCGGCCCCGATCCGAAGTATTTCAAGGCGGCCTATGACGCCTTGGCCGATGCCGGCGTACGGGTGATCAACAACAGCTGGGGCAGCCAGCCGAAGGATGTCGACTACAAGACGATCGACAGCCTGCACGCCGCCTATGCCCAGCACTGGAACCAGAACACCTGGATCAATGCGGCCGCCGATGTCTCGCGTCGCGGGGTGATCAACGTGTTCAGCGCCGGCAACAGCGGGTACGCCAACGCCAGCGTGCGCGCGGCCCTGCCGTACTTCGAACCGGACCTGGAAGGCCACTGGCTGGCGGTGTCGGGTCTGGATAAAAACAACCAGCAAAAATATAACCAGTGCGGGGTCGCCAAGTACTGGTGCATCAGCACGCCGGGCGCGCAGATCTACAGCACCATCGTCGGCGGCGGTTATGCCAGCTACAACGGAACCTCGATGGCGGCGCCACATGCAACCGGTGCCTTGGCGCTGGTGATGGAACGCTACCCGTACATGAACAACCAGCAAGCCTTGCAGGTGTTGCTGACCACCGCGACCCAGCTCGATGGTTCGATCACCGACGCGCCGACCGCTCGGGTCGGTTGGGGCGTGCCCGACCTTGCGCGGGCGATGCGAGGGCCGGGGCAATTGCTCGGTCCATTCGACGCCAGTCTTGCCGCCGGTCAGCGTGACGTGTGGAGCAACGACATCTCGGACAAGGCGCTGATCCAGCGTCAGAACGAAGACGCGGCCGAGCACAGCGCCTGGCAACAGACCTTGAAAGACAAAGGCTGGGCAAACGGCATCGCGGCCAACGCCAGTCAGCAGGGCAAGACCGATTACGCAGTGGGCACGGCGAGGGATGCGGCCGCCGCCACACGACTGTATGAAGGCAGCCTGATCAAATCCGGCGCGGGTCAGTTGATACTGGCCGGGAACAACAGCTATCGCGGTGCGACCACGGTCAATGGCGGCCTGTTGACGGTCAATGGTTCGCTGAGCTCGGCGGTGACGGTCAATGACAGCGGCACCCTGGGTGGTTCCGGGCGAGTCGGTGGGTTGATCGCCAACCGCGGCGCAACCGTCGCGCCGGGTAATTCGATCGGCACCTTGCAGGTCAACGGTAATGTGACACTGGCCCCCGGTTCGACCTATGCGGTGGAGCTGTCGCCGACCAGCAGTGACCGCATTGTTGCCAGCGGTACGGCGACCGTCACCGGTGCCACTGTCAGCCTTGCGCTGGAAAACAGCCCGACACTGTTAAGTGCCAGCCAGGTCGAAAGCCTGCTGGGTCACCAGTACAACATCCTGCAAGCGGCGGGCGGTATTCAGGGGCAATTCGGTGCGGTAGTGCCGAACTACCTGTTCATCGGCGGCAGTCTCGACTACTCGGCGACTGGCGTGCAGCTGGCGATTCAACGCAACGGCACTTCGTTTGCCAGTGTTGGGCAAACCCCGAACCAACGTTCCGTGGCCGCTGCCACCGAGCAATTGGGCGCCGGCAATCCGGTTTACGAAAGCCTCTTGCTGTCGCCATCGCTAGCGTCTGCCCAGCAGGCGTTCCAGCAGTTGTCCGGGGAAATCTATCCGGCGCTCGACACCTTGTTGATCAACGACAGCCGCTACCTGCGTGATGCAGTGACGGAACGTTTGCAGGCAGATCCGGCAACGGGCGGTAGCGGTTGGGTCAAGGCGCTGGGCGCCTGGGGCAAGACCGATGAGCACAATGACACGGCGGGTTCGACCACCTCGATTGGCGGCTTGCTGGCCGGGGTCGACGGTGTGCTCGAAGAAGACACTCGTCTGGGTTTCGTCACGGGCTACAGCGACAGCTCGCTGAACCTGGACAGCGGCACCCACTCGCGGGCGCAGGTCGACAGCTACCACTTGGGCGCTTACGCCGGACGCGAACTGGGCGCACTGCGCCTGAGTCTTGGCGGCTCTTACAGCTGGCACCGGGCAGACATCAAGCGCGACCTGCACTATGGCGAAGTCAGCGCCAGGCAGAAAGCCAAGGTCGACGCCAACACCACGCAAGTGTTCACCGAAGCCGCCTACCGGATGGACCGGCAGCCGGTGGCACTGGAGCCGTTCGCCAACCTCGCCTATGTGCACCTGGACACTGAGGGTTTCACTGAAAAAGGCGATGCCGCAGCGCTGAAAAGTGGCCGCGACACGCGTGATGCGGTGCTCGGCACGTTGGGCGTGCGAGCGCTGAAAACCATCAACCTGTCCAGTCAGCAACAGCTTGACCTGGCCGGCACTCTCGGCTGGCAGCACAACCTGAGCGCTACCCAATCGGAAGACCATCTGGCGTTTGCCAGCGGTGGCCCGACGTTCGCTGTCGAAAGCGCGCCACTGGCCTGCGATGCGGCGCTGATTGGGGTTCAGGCAGGGCTGGCGCTGGCCAAGGACGTTCGTTTGAACCTCGATTACAACGGCCGTCTGGCCAGCGGCGAAAACAGCCACGGAGTAGGGCTGAGCCTGAATTGGCAGTTCTGATGACGTGAATGCCCCGAAAAGACTGCAGCCTGCGGCAGTTCCTGTGGATGGAGCGCGGCGGGTCATCTGGATGAGTAATAAAAGAAGAAAAACCACTAAGGAAGGTAGCTGGATGAAAGGCAAGTCTCGCAACAACCCACCTGTGCAAATCGGCATCAGCCGCAAGGCCAAAGCTCTCAATGGAGCCTTTATCGCTTATCTGGCGGCGATCGGAGTCGCTCAGGCCACACCCTATGTGGAAAGCGGCAAGCTCGGTGACCCGAACAGCTGGCGCAGCAGCGAGTTCAACGCCGAGTGGGGGCTGGGCGCGATCAACGCCCAGGATGCCTACGCAGCCGGGTACACCGGCAAAGGCGTCAAACTGGGCATCTTCGATCAACCGGTCTACGCCAAGCACCCGGAGTTTTCCGGTGTGGACAAAGTAGTGACGCTGGTCACCAGCGGTATCCGTGAATACACCGACCCCTACATTCCGGTCAAAGCCGGAGATGCCTTTCGCTATGACGGCACACCGACGGTAGGTTTCGACGGCAAGCTGGGGTCACATGGCACCCATGTTGGCGGGATTGCCGCCGGCAGCCGCGATGGCAGCCCGATGCACGGCGTGGCGTTCAACGCGCAAATCATCAGCGCCGACAACGGCGACCCGGGACCTGAAGACGGGATCATTCTCGGCAACGACGGTGCGGTCTACAAAGCCGGCTGGGATGCTCTGCGAGAAAGCGGTGCACGGATCATCAACAACAGCTGGGGCATCGGCATCACCGATCGCTTCAAAAAGGGTGGCAAGGACCCGGCGTTCCCGCATTTCACCGTGCAGGACGGCCAGGCACAGTTCGATCAGATCCAGCCGCTGCTCAACACCAAACAGGGCGGCGCGTATCGGGGCGCCATCGATGCGGCACGCAGCGGCATCGTGACCATCTTCGCCGCGGGTAACGACTACAACCTCAACAACCCGGACGCGATTGCCGGCCTGGGTTACTTCGTGCCGGACATCGCCGCGAACTGGGTCACTGTCGCGGCGCTGCAAATGAACCCGGACACCACTAGCGCCAATCCCTACATCATCAGCACCTTCTCGTCGCGTTGCGGTTATACCGCAGGCTTTTGTGTGTCGGCACCGGGTACCAAGATCTACAGCGCAGTGATCGGCGGCACCAACGCCGATGACCTGACCGTGGGCTATGCCAACAAGAACGGCACCTCGATGGCCGCGCCACACGCTGCCGGCGCCACGGCAGTGCTGATGGAGCGCTTCCCGTACATGACCGGCGCGCAGGTCGCCACGGTGCTGAAAACCACCGCCACCGACATGGGCGCACCGGGCATTGATTCGTTGTACGGCTGGGGCATGATCAACCTGCGCAAGGGCATCGACGGCCCCGGCATGTTTGTCGCAGATGCCGACATTCCGCAGGAATTTCGCGTGAACGGCTCCTATGGCTCCGGCCAGTTTGTCGCCGACCTGCCGGGCATTGGCGCGGTCATCGATGCCGGCAAACCAACGCAACGGATCTGTAACGACATCAGTTGCGGGTTCGACGTCTGGCGCAACGATATTTCCGGCCACGGCGGTTTGACCAAGCAGGGCATCGGCACACTGGTGATGACTGGCAGCAACACGTATGCCGGGCCAACATTGGTGAATCAGGGGCGGTTGGCGGTCAACGGTTCGTTGCTGTCGGCGGTCACGGTCAACGACAGCGGCATCCTCGGTGGCTCCGGGAAGGTCGGCGCATTGACCGCGAAAAGCGGCGGTACCGTCGCGCCGGGCAATTCGATCGGCACCTTGCACGTTGCTGGCGATGTGACCTTCGAACCCGGTTCGACCTATGCCGTCGAGCTGTCGCCCACCAGCAGCGACAGCATCGTTGCCAGCGGTAAAGCCACGATCCAGGGCGCGACCGTGAGCCTTTCGCGGGAAAACAGTCCGACGCTGCTGAGCCCCAGCGATGTGAAAAGCCTGATCGGTCATCAGTACAACATCCTGCAAGCGGCCGGCGGTATCCAGGGCCAGTTCGGTGCAGTGTTGCCAAACTACGCGTTTATCGGCGGCAGCCTCGATTACTCGGCGACCGGCGTGCAATTGGCGATCGAGCGCAATGGCAATTCCTTTGCCAGCGTCGGGCAAACCCCGAATCAACGCTCCGTGGCCGCTGCCGCCGAGCAGTTGGGCGCGGGCAACGCGGTGTATGAAAGCCTGCTGTTGTCGCCGAACGCGGCGAGCGCGCAGCAAGCCTTCCAGCAATTGTCCGGAGAAATTCATCCGGCAATCGGCACCTTGCTGATCAACGACTCGCGCTATCTGCGTGATGCCGTCGGTGAGCGCCTGCGCGATGGCGGTCTCTACGACGCCGCAACGCCCAACAGCAGTGAAAACAATGCCTGGGTCAAAGTGCTGGGCGCCTGGGGCAAGACCGACAGCGGCCACGACAACGCCAACTACACCAGCTCCATCAGCGGTCTGCTGGCCGGGGGTGACGGTTTGATTGCCGACCACACGCGTCTGGGGTTCGTCACCGGTTACAGCAACAGTTCGCTGAACATGGGCGATGGCACCCATTCTTCCGCCACGGTCGACAGCTATCACTTGGGCCTGTACGCCGGGCATGAAATGGATGCGCTGCGCCTGAGCGTCGGCGGTGCGCACAGCTGGCACCGCATCGATGCCAAACGCGACCTGCAGTTCGGCGATGTCAGTGCCAAGCAGAAATCCAAGCGCGATGCCCACACCACACAAGTGTTCACTGAGGCGGCTTATCGCCTGGACCTGCAACCGTTGGCGCTGGAGCCGTTTGCCAATCTGGCCTACGTGCACCTGGACAGTGACAGTTTCACCGAGAAGGGCGGTGCGGCGGCACTCAAGGGCGGCGACGACAACCGCGATGCGGTGCTTTCCACACTGGGCCTGCGAGCGAGCAAACGCCTGGCACTCACCGAACATCAGCAACTCGACCTGTCCGGGACCCTCGGCTGGCAGCACAACCTGAGCAACATCCACGCCGAGGAAAACCTCGCGTTTGCCTCCGGCAGTACGCCGTTTGCCGTGCAGAGCGTTGCCATGGACCGGAATGCGGCGGTGGTCGGTGTGCGCGCAGGGCTGGCGCTGGCACGCGATGTCACGCTGAACCTGGATTACAACGGACTGCTGGGCTCGCGGGACAAGACCCACGGTGTCGGGCTGACCCTCGACTGGCAGTTCTGATTTGAAAAACCGCAACACGTACCAGCAATGAAGAGGCAAGAAAATGGGTGTTTTTGATTACAGGAAGTTCGGCAGCGAGGCCAGCAAGGCCTTGTACAGCGATGCGATTGCATTGACGCTGTACGCCTACACGCCGACTGGCAAGCCATTGGCTACCGGCTGGACGCCGGTCACCGCCGGGCAATTGGGCTATCAAGGCAAGGTCGGCGCCCAGGGCACGTTCTTTGGCGAGCAGGAAGGTTTTACCAGCGCCGAAGCCGAAGTACTGGCCAAGTACGACGCCGCGGGCAAGCTGATCTCCCTCGGCATTTCCTTTCGTGGCACTGGAGGCCTCGGTTACAGCGATACCTACGGTGACATGAAGAACAACCTGCTGGCCGCTGTCGGTCCGAAGGATTATGCAAAGAACTACGCCAAAAGCGCCTTCGACACCTTGCTCAAGGATGTTGCCGCGTTCGCCAGCGCCAAGGGCCTGAATGCCAAGGACGTGCTGATCACCGGCCACAGCCTCGGTGGCCTGGGCGCCAACAGCGTGGCCGAATTGAGTGCCGACCACTGGGGCGGTTACTTCAAGGATGCCAACTACATGACCTTCGCCTCACCGACCCAAAGCTCGGCGGGCACCCATGTGCTGAATATCGGTTACGAAAACGACCCGGTGTTTCGTGTGCTCGATGGCACCACCTTCACCAGTTCATCGCTGTACAAGCACGACAAGGTTCAGGACTCGGCGACCAACAATATCGTCAACGTCAACGACCACTACGTCTCCACCCAGATGACCCCGTTCAGCATTGCCAACCCGCAACACTGGGCGGCCCACAGCTCCCTCGGTTATGCCGACGGCCTGAACCGGGTAATCGGCTCGAGCTTCTACGACCTCACCAGCAAGGACTCGACGATCCTCGTCTCGACCTTGTCGGAGCCGTTGCGCGCCAGCACCTGGATCGAAGACCTGGGCCGCAGTGGTGAGACGCACACCGGCAGCACCTTCATCATCGGCACCGACAGCAACGATTTGCTGCGCGGCGGCGCCGGCAATGACTTCCTTGAGGGCCGCGACGGCAATGACACCTTCAGGGACGCAGGTGGCTACAACATCCTGCTCGGCGGCAAAGGGCAGAACGTTTTCGACCTGCAACAGCCGCTGAAGAACTTCACCTTTGCCAACGATGGCGACGGCACGCTGTATGTGCGCGACAGCTACGGCGGCATCAGCATGACCCGCGACATCGGGGCGCTGGTCAGCAAGGAGTCGGGGGCGATGTGGGGTCTGCTGAACAAGGACGTTACCTACAACGTTACCGCCAAAGGTTTGTTGGCCGGCACCGAGCTGACTCACTACAACCACTCGCTCAATGGCGATGCCTATGGCAATTCGCTGGTGGCGACCGCCGACGGTGACTGGCTGTTCGGGTTGTCGGGCAACGACGTGCTGCGCAGCGACAAGAGCCAGGTGACGTTCGTCGGCGGCGAGGGCAATGACGTCATGTATGCCTCCGGCGGCCATAACACTTTCCTGTTCAGCGGTGCGTTCGGTTTCGACGCCATCAATGGTTACCAGGGCAGCGACAAGCTGGTGTTCATGGGCGTTCAAGGCGCAGGGCAGGGCTATGACTACAGCCAGCACGTTTCGCAATCGGGTAATGACACGCTGCTCAAGGTCGGCGACTACGCGGTGACGCTGGTGGGTGTTGGCCTGAACAACCTGTCTGGTGCGGAGATCATATTTGCTTAAACCACAGAAGCACTAAATAGAACGCCCTGCGCTGCGGGGCGTTCCAACTGCGTGAGCTATCTCTAACAATTTCAACAAAAGAGAGGCAATACCATGGGTGTCTATGACTACAAAAACCACAACTCAGCTGAATCCAAAGCGCTGTTTTCCGATGCGCTGGCGATCACGCTGTATTCCTATCACAACCTCGACAATGGCTTTGCCACCGGCTATCAGCACAATGGTTTCGGCCTCGGGCTGCCGGCGACGCTGGTCACTGCGCTGATCGGCGGCACCGACTCGCAAGGGGTGATTCCCGGCGTGCCCTGGAACCCCGATTCGGAAAAAGCCGCGCTGGACGCGGTACAAAAGGCCGGTTGGACCCCGATCACCGCCAGCCAGTTAGGCTATGGCGGCAAGGTCGATGCGCGGGGAACTTTCTTCGGCGAGAAAGCCGGTTACACCAGCGCTCAGGTCGAGATTCTCGGCAAGTACGATGCTCAAGGGCATCTCACGGAAATCGGCATCGCATTTCGTGGCACCAGTGGTCCCCGCGAAATACAGATTTCGGACTCCATCGGCGATGTGATCAACGACCTGATGGCGGCGCTGGGCCCCAAGGACTACGCCAAGAATTACACCGGTGAAGCCTTTGGCTCACTGCTCAAGAATGTCGCTGCATTTGCCACCGCCAATGGCCTGAGCGGCAAGGACGTACTGGTCAGCGGCCACAGCCTCGGCGGGCTGGCGGTCAATAGCCTGGCGGACCTCAGTGGCGATCACTGGAACGGCTTCTACAAGGATTCCAACTACATCGCCTACGCGTCACCGACCCAAAGCAGCACCGACAAGGTGCTCAACATCGGTTACGAAAACGATCCGGTATTCCGTGCGCTGGACGGTTCAACGTTCAACCTGGCATCGGTCGGCGTACACGATGCGCATCAGGATTCGGCAACCAACAACATCGTCAGCTTCAACGACCATTACGCCTCGGCGGCGTGGAACGTACTGCCGTTTTCGATCCTCAATGTCCCGACCTGGATTTCCCATCTGCCCACCGGTTACGGCGATGGCATGACCCGGGTTCTGGAGTCGAAGTTCTACGACCTGACCAGCAAGGATTCGACGATCATCGTCGCCAACCTGTCGGACCCGGCGCGCAGCAACACCTGGGTTCAGGACCTCAACCGCAACGCCGAGCCGCACAAGGGCAGCACCTTTATTATCGGCAGTAACGGCGACGATTTGATCCAGGGCGGCAAAGGCAATGACTACCTGGAGGGCGGCGATGGCAACGACACCTTCAGGGATGCCGGTGGTTACAACATCCTGCTGGGCGGTAAAGGCAGCAATACCCTGGACTTGCAGCAGTCGGTGAAAAACTTCGATTTTGCCAACGATGGCGTCGGCACTTTGTACGTGCGCGATGCGAACGGCGGGATCAGCATCACCCGCGATATCGGCAGCATCATCAGTAAAGAACCGGGGTTCCTCTGGGGCTTGCTCAAGGATGACGTGACTCATAGCGTCACCGACAAAGGCTTGCAGGTCGGCAATAACCTGACCCAGTACGCGTCATCGGTGAAGGGCGATGCGGGAGACAATGTCCTCACAGCGCATGCGGCTGGCGACTGGCTGTTTGGCCTGGACGGCAATGATCATCTGATTGGCGGCAAGGGCAATGACGTGTTTGTCGGCGGTGCCGGTAATGACCTGATGGAGTCGGGCGGGGGGAGCAACACCTTCCTGTTCAGCGGCAACTTCGGCAACGACCGGATCCTCGGCTACCAGAGCAGCGACAAGCTGGTCTTCCTCGGCGTCGAAGGCGTGGGGCAAAACTACGACGTACGCGACCACGCCAAAGCGGTTGGCGCCGATACCGTGTTGAGCTTCGGTAATGACTCGGTGACGCTGGTCGGGGTTGGGCTCGATCACTTGGCCAGTTCAGGGGTGGTGATCGCCTGACGTTAAAAAAACCGGCGCGAACCTCGGTTCGCGTCGCAATGCTGTTCACTTAAGGAAGTCTGGAGGCCTGAGAAGTATCTGTGGCGAGGGAGCTTGCTCCCGCTGGA